>NC_008048.1:2216666-2533333 GCF_000013985.1 Sphingopyxis alaskensis RB2256
AACCGGTTTTCCGCGCAACAACCGCTTCGCCTGACCGCAAAAGCGCGTCGCCGTAAATCCCTTCTTTACTCCCCGCACCCTAGTCATGGGGAAATGGGGAAAGGTCGCACAAAACCCGCTGTTATGCCTATTGATCGAACCGGCGAAGACCGGCCCTTGCTGTTTGTCGGCTGGATCGACGCGCTGCCCGTTCCGGCGGCGCTGGTCAGGCCGATGGCGCGCGGCAATTTCCGGCTCCACGCGAGCAATGCCGCCTTCGACCGACTGAAGCTGTCGCCGGTCGGCGCCGACGCGCCGATCGAGCTTCTGCGCGCAGTCGAACGCGCATCGCAGCATCCCGACGAGGTGCAGGAGTTTTCGTGCCAGCTCGGCGAGGGACCGGCGGCGCGCGACCTGCGCGGACATATCGGCCCGCTGCCCACCGAAACGGATGACGACGGGCTGTTCCTGCTGACGCTGATCGATCGCACCCAGGAAATGATGACCGAGCGCAATCTGCGCCGCGAGCTGGTGTCCGACAGCCTGACCGGCCTGCCCAACCGCGCCGGGTTCGAGGAGCTGGTCGAACAGCGGGCGCACCGCGATGCGCCGGGCGCCGATCACGCCATACTGCTGCTCGACCTCGCGCGCTTTTCGCGCATCAACGAACATATCGGCCCGATGGCGGGCGACGAGCTGATCATCACCGTCGCACGGCGGTTGAAATCGAGCCTGCGCAGCGGCGACATACTGGCGCGCACCGGCGGTGACGAATTCGCCATTTCGACACGAATCGCGGGCGGGCGCGCCGATGTGCGCGAAATGGCGCGGCGCATCCGCGGCTGTTTCGACCATCCCTTTCGTATCGGCGAACTGAAGGTCAGCGTCGATTGCGCGCTCGGCTGTTCGATCCAGCCGACCAGCGAGATCGACGTCGCCAACCAGATCCGCCACGCGCAGATCGCGCTCAAGCGGGCGAAGCAGACCGACCGCATCGAAATCTATGAACCCGAAGCGGCGATGCTGTCGGACAATCGTTTCGGGCTCGAGACCGAACTGCGCAACGCGATCGAGGAAGACCGGCTGCATCTCGCCTTCCAGCCGCTCATCGAGATGGCGAGCGGGCGCGTCGCGGGGTTCGAGGCGCTCGCGCGCTGGGACAATAGCAGCGGGGTCGCGGTGTCACCGACCGAATTCATTCCGATCGCCGAGGATTCGGGGCTGATCGTCCCGCTGGGCCAATGGGCGATCGGCAAGGCCGCGGCGGTGCTCGCCGACTGGGACCGGCAGAATGGCGGGCAGGTCGTCAACGCCTATTTCTCGGTCAATGTCTCGGCGATCCAGCTGGTGCGTGACGACGTCGCGGGGGTGGTTCGCCAGGCGCTCCAAAAGCATGGCATCGGCGGCGAGCGGCTGATGATCGAGCTGACCGAAAGCGCGATCATCGGCGATCCCGACCTGGCGCTGTCGGTGCTGCGCGAACTGAAGGCACTCGACGCGCGCGTCGCGATGGACGATTTCGGCACCGGCTATTCGAACCTTGCCTATCTTCAGCGGCTGCCGATCGACGTGCTCAAGATCGACCGCAGCTTTGTCGAACATATGGTCGACGACCGCGACAAGGTGGCGATCGTCCGCACGATCCAGAGCCTCGCCGAAGTGCTGGGGATGAAGACCACCGCCGAGGGGGTCGAGACAACCGATCAGGCGCGGCTGCTGTCGGCGCTCGGCTGCGACTTCGGGCAGGGCTATCTGTTCGCGCGGCCGATGGATGGCAAGGCGGCGCTCGATTACTGGCGTCAGTCGCTGACGCGGCCGATCTTCTGATCGACCAGCTCGGCGACGCGCGCGGCGTCCGGGAAATCTTCGGCCACCCACGCGGCCTCGACCGCCTTCAGGATGCGCGCCACCTCAGGCCCCGCCGCAATGCCGCGCGCGACGATGTCCCCGCCCTTCACCGGGAGCATGGGGACCTGCCAGTCCGACAGCGTCCGAAGCGCGGCAGGATCGCCCGCCAGCAGATGCACGTCGCGCGCCGCCTCGATCCCGATGGCGTACGCCAGCTGGCGCACCGGACGCGCGACATCGTGGCGGTGGCCGCCGAGCGCGGCGAGATGCTTGCGCTGGCGTGTCGACAGGCGCAGGCGGCTCGCCACCTGTTCGGCGATCGCGACATCGGCGGGGAGCAGCGCGGCGAGGCGGCGAAGCGCCGCGGGCACAGCACCGGCCACCGCTTCGTTTGCGAACAGCCGGTCGAGCGCCGCCGCAAAGCCGGCGTCGAGTTCGGGCAGCAGCACGGCGAGGATGCCGTCGGCGTGCATCTGCGCGACGATCGCGCGCGGGTCGGGCAGCGCCAATATCTTGGCGAGTTCGTCGGCGATGCGTTCGCGCGACAGGCTTTTGAGCGATTGCCGCGCCGCGACAACCGCGGCATGGCTTGCGGGATCGAGGTCGCCACGCCCGAAGCGCGCGGCGAAGCGGTAAAAGCGCAGGATGCGCAGATGATCCTCGGCAATGCGCGAGGCGGCGTCGCCGATGAACGCGACGCGGCCGCGGTCAAGATCCGCAAGGCCCCCGAACCAGTCGTCGATCGCGCCCGTCCGGGGATCGGCATAAAGCGCGTTGATCGTGAAGTCGCGGCGCGCCGCATCCTCGCGCCAGTCGTCGGCGAAGGCCACTGTCGCACGGCGGCCGTCGGTCGCGACGTCGCGGCGAAGCGTCGTGATCTCGTGATGGTCGCCGCTGGCGATCGCGGTGACGGTGCCGTGCGCGATTCCGGTCGGGATCACCTTGATTCCCGCCGCTTCCAGCCGCCGCGTCACCTCTCCGGGGACAAGCGGGGTCGCAAGGTCGACGTCGGTGACATCAAGGCCGAGCAAGGTGTCGCGCACCGCGCCACCGACGACCTTGACCGCGCCGCCATCGTCGGCAAGCGCGGCGACGATGCGGCGCAGCCCCGGCCGGTCGCGCCAGGCGGCGTCGGGCAGCCGCGTCACCGGTGCCACCCCGCGGGCAGGCGGCGCGCCAGATTGACGATGATACCCGCGGTCACGCCCCAGATCCGCCGTCCCTGCCACTCCATGTCATAATAATGCCGGTCCTGCCCCTGCCAATGCGCGTGCTGGCGCGCATAATTGCCGGGGTCGAACAATATGTCGAGCGGCACTTCGAACCAGTCCTCGACCTCGTCGGGATTGGGGTCGAAGCGAAGGTCGGGCGGGATGACGCCGAGCACCGGGGTGATGCGATAGCCGCTTCCCGAACGATAGGGCTCGGTTGCACCGGCGATCATCACATCATGGCGGCTGAGGCCGATTTCCTCCTCGGCCTCGCGCAGCGCGGCGTCGATGGCGTCGCGGTCGCCGGGGTCGATCTTGCCGCCGGGAAAGGCCACCTGCCCCGCATGACTGCGCAGCCATTGCGGCCGCTGGGTCAGGATGACGCCGGGATCCGCGCGGTCGGTGAAGGCGATCAGCACCGCGGCATCGCGCAACGTCGGCGTGCCCAGATAGGCCTCGTCCTCACCCGGTTCGGGCAGCAGATTGGCGAGCGCGTCGCGCAATTTGGCCGACAGCATCAGCGATCGACCAGGGGAAATTGCGCGCCATTCGACCATATCACGGGCGGATCGTCACCCCCGGCGAGCGCCATCTCGACGATTTCGTAATAAAGCGCGCGGTCGATGCGCGCCTCGAGCCCGTTGCCGATGGTGCCGCGCACATGCAGCCGCGGGTCGGGGCGGTCGGGGTCGCTGCCGAAGGACAGCGGATGGTCCGGGCCCGCAAGCACGAGGTCGTCGGTGTCGAGGCGAAAGACGAGTTTGCGCGCCGCCCCCTCGCCTTCGCTCTTCATCTCGACCGCGCGAAAGGGCGTGTCCTCGACCGCGATGGCGAGCTTTTCGGCCGGGGTGACGAGGACGTGGCTGCCGTCGGCCTCGCGCCGCAGAATCGTCGAGAAAAGCCTGACCATCGCCGGCCGGTTGATCCGTCCGCCCTCGTGATACCAGCTGCCGTCGGCGCGGATCTCCATCGCGCTGTCGCCGCTGCGTTCGGGATGCCAGCTTTCGACCGGCGGCAGCGTCTGCGCCGCGAACCGCTCGGCAACTTCGGCGAGCGAAAGCTGTGCAAAGTCGCTGGAAAGCGAAGGTGACGGGCCGATCATGCCTCCGACATAGGGGGCCGGGCGCGTCGCGCAACCCTCACAGCTGCCCGATGGGTCAGCGCGGCCCGATCATGCCCGCGCCGACCGGCGGATCATAGCCGTTCACCGGGCGCGCAAGCAGGCGCCGCCGCTCGAACGGTCCCGGCAGATCCCATTCGCCCGTGGCATCGACCGTAAAGCCGAAGAAGCGGCCATAATATTCGGGATCGCCGATCATCATCAGCGCACCGTCGGCCGCAGTTTCGGCGGCGGCGAGCATCTGCGCCATCAGCGCGCGGCCGTACCCGCCGCGCTGGACGTCGGGGCGCACCGCGACGGGGCCGACCATGACGAGCGGCGTCGCCGTGCCGTCGGCAGCGCGGTGCGCGACCGGCCAGCACTGGATCGCGCCAACGAGCGCCCCCTTTTCGACCGCCGCAAAGCTGAGCGCAGGCACCGCTTTCATGCCGTTGCGGATGCGATAGGCGATGCGTTCAAAGCGGTCGGCGCCGAACGCCGCGTCGAGCAGATCCTCGACCGCCGCCGGTTCGATGTTCGACAATGGAAGTAACTCGACCAACGCGCACCCTTTCGCTAATGCGGCGGCGCTTTAGGGGTGCGGGGTGGCGATGCAAAGCCGAATGTCGCACCCGGTGGACAGGAATATCTTGTGACCGATACATTGTGGCTGGAGGTGGACGGAATCACCACCCAGGTGCTGACCGGCATCTATTCCGAAGAAACGCACCTGCCGCAGCCGCTGCGCATTTCGGTGCGCGCACGGCTGGCGATCGCCGATCATTATGAGCCGACGACGCCGCTCAGTCGGTCCAAAAATTATATGCACCTGAAATTCGCGGCGACCGAGGCCATTCCCAAGGATGTGCATTTCGTGCTGATCGAAAGCGTCGCCGATCATATCATCGACACCTTGTTCCTGCAGGACGACAAGGTCGAGGAGGTCGAGGTCAAGATCGTCAAGCTGGCGATCGCCGAAGAAGGCGAAGAGATCGGGATCACCATGCGGCGGGTTCGCAAATGACGCAAAAGCTCGCTCTCGTCACGGGCGGGCTCCACCGCGTCGGCGCCGCGATTTCGGCGCGGCTCGCGCGCGAGGGCTATGCGCTGGCGATCCACAAGCGCAGCCCCGGCGAGGCCGACCCGGTGCTGGCCGAAGCACTCGCCGAGACCGGCGCGGTCAGCCATCGCTTTGCCGCCGACCTGTCCGATCCGGCGGCGGTCGAGGCGCTGGTCCCCGCAGTGATCGAACGATTCGGCCGCGCGCCCGACCTGCTCGTCAACAATGCGGCGCTGTTCGCCGAGGGCGAATGGGCCGACCTGTCGGCGGCTGCGCTCGCCGAAATGATGCAGGTCAATCACCATGCGCCGGTAATGCTCGCCAGGGCGCTCGTCGCGGCGAGCGAGGGCAGGCGCCCCGCGATCGTCAATATCGTCGATCAGCGCGTCGCGCATCCGGTGCCCGACCAGATCGCCTACAGCCTGTCGAAAGCGGCGCTGTGGCAGGCGACGGCGACGCTGGCGGTCGCGTTCGGCAGCCGCGCGCGCGTCAACGCCGTCGCGCCGGGGCTGACGCTGGCGACCGGCGATTATTCGGCGGCGCAGGTCGAACGGCTGGCAAAGCGGATGCCGCTGGGCGCGCTGCCGACCCCCGCCGAGGTCGCCGACGCGGTCGCCTGGCTCGCGCGCGCCGAGGCGGTGACAGGGCAGACGATCTTTGTCGACGGCGGCGCGCATCTGGCGCCGCTGGGACGCGATTTTGTGGCGCTGGACCGGGATTGAGCGTTGCTGGCTGACGTTGGCCGGTTTCGACCAACAGCAGCCATTTCTATCGTCGTCATCCCGGCGAAGGCCGGGATCTCACCCTCTCGTCCTGACGCACCGGCGAGATCCCGGCCTTCGCCGGGATGACGAATAGCGGTAGGGCAGCCCTTCACCCCAAACCACCATTCGCCTGAGCGCCGTGCGGCGCATCAATAAATATGCACCGCCTTCGTCACCAGATAGCCGTCCAGCCCCTCGGGCCCGCTTTCGCTTCCGAAACCCGATTCCTTGATCCCGCCGAAGGGCGTGTCGAGCGCCGAGATGACGAAGCTGTTCACCCCGACCATCCCGCTTTCGATGCTGTCGACGATCCGGTTGATGCGCCGCCCATTCTCGGTGAAGGCAAAGGCGGCGAGGCCGTAGGGCAGGCGATTGGCCTGTTCGAGCGCCTCATCCTCGGTGCCGAACGGGCGGATCAGCGCCAACGGGCCAAAGGGTTCGTGGTTCATCGCGTCGGCCTCGACCGGCACATCGGCGATCGCGGTGGGCTGGAAAAAATAGCCCTCGCCCGTCGCCTCGCCGCCCGCGATCACGCGCGCGCCCTTTGCTTTTGCATCGGCGACGAGCGCCTCCAGCGCGGGAATGCGGCGCGCGTTGGCGAGCGGACCCATCTGCGTGTCGGCGTCGAGGCCGCTGCCAATCTTCACCTTGGCGGTACGCTCGGCAAAGCCCTTTACGAAGGCGTCGTAGATGCCCTGCTGGACATAGAAGCGCGTCGGCGAGATGCACACCTGTCCAGCATTGCGGAACTTCTGCCAAACGACGCGATCGAGCGTGGTTTCGAGGTCGCAGTCGTCGAAGATCAGCACCGGGGCATGGCCGCCCAGTTCCATCGTGATGCGCTTCACCCCGTCGGCGGCGAGCCGCATCAGATGCTTGCCCACGGCGGTCGAGCCGGTGAAGCTGACCTTGCGGATCACGGGACTGGCAAGAAGATGTCGGCTGATCATGTCAGGATCGCCATAGACCAGCTGCGCCACATCGCCGGAAATCCCTGCGTCGGCGATGCAGCGCATCACCGCGCTGGTGCAGCCGGGCGTTTCCTCGGGCGCTTTTGCGATCACGACGCAGCCCGCGGCGAGCGCGGGGGCGATTTTCTTGACCATCAGATTGACCGGGAAGTTCCACGGGCTGAAGCCCGCGACCGGGCCGACCGGATGTTTGGTGACCATCGCGCGCTGGCCGAGCGGGCGCTGGAGCACGCGGCCCTCGATGCGTTTGCCCTGCTCGGCGAAATAGTCGAACAGCCCCGCCGCCGAGAGCACCTCGCCGCGCGCTTCGGCGATCGGCTTGCCCTGTTCGAGCGTCAGTAACGTCGCGATGTGATCGACGCGCTCACGGATCAGCCCCGCAGCCTTGTGCATCAGCGCGGCGCGCTCGTCGGGGGTCCTGGCGCGCCAGGCCGGCCAGCCGCGTTCGGCAGCGGCGAGCGCTTCGTCGAGGTCGGCGCTGGTCGCCACCGGCAGCGCGGCGATCGTGCCCGCGGTCGCCGGGTTGAACACCGGCCGCTCGTCGCGCCCCTCGCCGCTCCGCCAGGCGCCGTTGATGAAGAGCTGGAGGTCGGCGTCGTAGGTGGCGGTCATGGGAAACACTTTCGCTGCGCCCCCGAAATCCGTTCGTGTCGAGCGAAGTCGAGACACCCATCGGAACAGCGCAAGGCCGAGAGGCGTCTCGACTTCGCTCGACACGAACGGGAAGAGGGCATAGTCTAACAGATGCGCGCGATATAGGATTGGCTCAACGATAGTTAAAGCTGATGCTGATCCGCTCGCCCTTGCCCGCGTGCGGCATCACCTCGTGCCTCAGCCAGCTTTCCCACAAAAAGACGCGGCCCGCGGCGGGTTCGGCGTAGACGAAGGGGCGGAGATATTCGGGGGCATCGTCGGTACGTCCCGGCGCCGCCATCAGCATCGGCAGGCGCGGGTCTTCGAGCTTGAGCGCGCCCGACCCCGGCGGCACGGCGACGTAGAAGGTGCCCGAGACGATGGAATGCGGGTGGATATGGCCGCTGTGCGTGCCGCCGGGTTTCAGGATATTGACCCACAGGCTGTCGAGTTTCAGCGGTTTGGCAAGGTCGAAGTGGCACGCCCCGGCAAAGGCCTTCACCTGCTTGTCGAGCAGTTTTTTCAGATCGTAAAAGGCCGGGTCGCGTTCGGGCAGGTCGCCGAGACTCGCGTAGCTGGTATAACCCTTATAGCCATGCTCGCGGCTCCACGCTTTCCCGGCGCCATCCTCTTCGGCGAACAGGCGGCAGCTTTCCTCCAGCGCATCGAGCAGGTCGGGGGTGCCGATGTCGGCTTCGTAGAAAGTGCTGGCGAAGAGCGTGCGAACGGGCATGATGGCCGCAAAGCACAGCCGATGAGCGAGAGCAAGGGAGATGGGGATGGCCGAGTTTGAACTGATCGCCGACGGACTGCGCTTTCCCGAGGCGCCGGTGGTGATGGACGACGGCAGCGTCATCGTCACCGAAGTCGCCGCGGGGCGGATCACGCGCTGCTGGCCCGGTGGCAGAAAACAGGTGATCGCGACACCCGGCGGCGGCCCCAACGGCCTGGCGATCGGTCCCGACGGCAAGCTCTATTGCTGCAACAATGGCGGGTTCAACTATGTCGAATCGAACGGCTATCTGGCGCCGCACGGCATCGCCGACGATTATTCTGGCGGGCGGATCGAGCGGATCGACATCGCGACGGGCGCGGTCGAGGTGCTTTACCAGTCGGGCGATCACGGCGTGGTGCTGCGCGGCCCCAACGACCTGATGTTCGACAGCCACGGCGGCTTCTGGTTCACCGACCATGGCAAGGTCGATTATGCCAAGCGCTGTCACGACATCGTCGGCATCTTTTATGCCAAGGCCGACGGCAGTTTTATCGAGGAAGTGATCTTTCCGAGCTATAACCCCAACGGCATCGGCCTCTCGCCCGACGGGAGCAAGCTCTACGCCGCGGAAACCTATACCTGCCGGCTGACCCGGTTCAACATCGTCGCGCCCGGCAAGGTCGACGATGCCGCAGGACCGGGCGGCCCCGGCATTCCGCTCTATCGCCCCGCGGGCTATAAGTTCTTCGACAGCCTTGCGATGGAAGCGAACGGCAATATCGCCGTCGCGACGATCGGCGAATGCGGGATCAGCGTCGTTTCGCCCACGGGCGAGCTGGTCGAGTTCGTCGCCACCGACGATATTTTCACGACCAACATCGCCTTTGGCGGGCCCGACCGGCAGGATGCCTATATCACCCTGTCGGGAACCGGAAGACTGGTGAAGACACGCTGGACGCGGCCGGGATTGCCGTTGCCATATTGAGAGGGCCGCGATGCACGAGGAAAATCACGCGGTCACGCGCATCGGCTGGCTACGGGCGGCGATCCTGGGCGCCAACGACGGGATCGTCTCGACGGCAAGCCTGATCGCGGGCGTCGCGGCGGCGGGCGCGTCGGAAGCGTCGATCCTCATCACCGGCAGCGCCGGGCTCGTCGCGGGCGCGATGTCGATGGCGGCGGGCGAATATGTCTCGGTCAGCTCGCAGGGCGACGCCGAAAAGGCCGATGTCGAACTGGAGAGACGGCACCTTGCCGCGGACCCGGAGTTCGAGCTGGAAGAGCTGACGCAAATCTATGAGGCGCGCGGGCTCGACCGGCTGCTCGCCGAACAGGTCGCGGTGCAGCTGACCGCGCACGACGCGCTCGACACGCATTTGCGCGACGAGTTGGGGATGAGCGCGGTATCCGCAGCGCGGCCGATTCAGGCGGCGGCGGCATCGGCGGCGAGCTTTTCGGTCGGCGCGGCGCTGCCGCTCGCGACGGTGCTGCTCGACCGCGGCACGTCGCTGCCATGGACGGTGTCGGCGGCGTCGCTCGCCTTCCTCGCGATCCTTGGCGCGCTGGGCGCATGGGCGGGGCAAGCACCGATGGTGCGCGCGGTCGTCCGCGTGACCTTTTGGGGCGCCTTTGCGATGGCCGCGACGATCGCGATCGGGTCGCTGCTCGGCACGACGGTGGGTTGAGACCGGCGGCGATTGTCAGCGGCGCCCCCATCTGTATGACTGGCGACCGGCCCGCGTCCGCGGGAAAAGCAATCGGAGGGGTCCGCAATGAACGCAAACCGCTGGGCGATCGACATCGATCGCGACGATATCACGCAAGCCCGATTGGTCGAGGAAGCCCGCGAGCCGCTCGCGCCGGGTCAGGTGCGCGTGCATCTCGACAGCTATGCAATGACCGCGAACAACATCACTTATGCGGTGTTCGGCCAGCCGGCGGGCCTGTTCGGCAACGACCAGGGCTATTGGGATTTCTTTTCCGAACCGGGCGCCCCTGGCCGCCTGCCGGTGTGGGGTTTCGCGACAGTGACCGAAAGCGCGGTCGAGGGCGTCGCGGCGGGCGAGCGTTTCTATGGCTATTATCCGATGGCGAGCGATGCGGTGCTGACCGTGGGCAAGGCCGGGCCGGGCGGATTTACCGACGTGACGCCACGGCGCACCACCCTGCCCCCGATCTATAACCAGTATCAGCGGATCGAGGCGCTGGAGGGCTATCGCGCCGCCGACCATGATTATTGGCCGGTGTTCCGCCCGCTGTTCCTGACCGGCTGGCTGATCGCTGACCAGTTCGCGGACGAGGGCGATTATGGCGCCGACCAGATCCTGATCGCCAGCGCGTCGAGCAAGACCGCGATCGGCCTGGGCTTCACATTGAAGCAGCGGCCCGAACCGCGCCCCGAAACGGTCGGCCTGACCAGCGCGGCCAATGTCGAGGCGCTCGCCGCGCAGGGCATTTACGACCGGGTGATCAGCTATGACCAGATCATGACGCTCAACGCCGCCGCCCCCGCGGCGCTGGTCGACATGGCAGGCAATGGCGCGGTGACGCGCGTCGTGCACAGCCATTTCGGAAACAACCTCATGGCCTCCATCGTCGTCGGCAAGTCGCACTGGGATGCGCAGGCCGACGTCGAAGGCCTGCCCGGCCCCCAGCGGCAGGGTTTCTTCGCGCCCGGCCGCAGCCAGAAGCGCATCGCCGACTGGGGCGGGGCAGCCTTCGGTGCGAAGATCGCCGAGGCCTGGACCGCCTTCATGGACGTTGCCCCGCGGCTGGCGGCGATCGACACGCGCAAGGGCGGCGAAGCCGCGCTCGCCGCCTATCGCGAGATGCTGTCAGGCGCAGCCGACCCGCGGAAGGGAATCGTCGTCGTGCCATGACCTACACCACCGTCATTTTCGATTTCGGCGGCGTCATCACCGCCTCGCCCTTCGAGGCATTCAACCGGCTGGAGGCCGAGCGCGGGCTGCCGCGCGATTTCATTCGCCGCGTCAACGCCGCCGACCCCGACGGCAACGCCTGGGCCCGCTTCGAGCGCGCCGAGATCGACGCCGCGGCGTTCGACAGCCTGTTCGCGTCCGAGGCGCGCGCGATGGGCCACGAACTGGAAGGCGAAGCGGTGCTGGCGGTGCTCGCCGGTGCGGTGCGTCCGGCGATGGTCGCGGCGCTCGACACGCTGAAAGCCCGCGACTTTGGCACTGGGTGCATCACCAACAATGTGCCGTCGGGCAAGGGCGCCGGGATGGCGCGCAGCGAAGAACTCGCGGCCGAAGTTGCGGCGATCATGGCGCGATTCGACCATGTGATCGAATCGAGCAAGGTCGGCGTGCGCAAGCCCGATCCGCGTATCTATGAAATGATGTGCGAGGCGCTGGGCGTGCAGCCCGCCGAATGCGTCTATCTCGACGACCTTGGCATCAACTGCAAACCCGCAAGCCAGTTGGGGATGCACGCGATCAAGGTGACGAGCGGCGAACAGGCGCTCGCCGACCTGTCGGCGGTGCTGGGGATGGAGCTGCCCTGAATTGGCTGTTTTTTTGGGTGGGGAGTGGCCTGAAGCGATCCTCCCCCAACGGGGGAGGATCGCTTCAGGCCGCAATCGGTCGTTTCCGGCCGTCCGGTTCAAACCGCCACCTCAGCGAGGTCGAGCTTCGCCGCGCGCTCGAAGATTTGCGTCAGCACGGGCTCGGTGTCGGCGACGCGCATCGCGACGTGGAAGGCGACCGGGGCGAGCGCGGGCATCGCGGCAATTTCGACGAGCGCGCCCGCCGCGATCTCGCCGCGCACCATCGGGCGGGGAAAGATGCCGATGCCGCCGCCCGCGCGCGCGATGTCGATCATCATGCGGGCGTTGTTGCAGAGGTTGAGCGATTTTTGCGCTATGCGCGACGCGGCGATCGCCTCGCGCATCCGGCCGTGAATCGGCGAATGGCTGGCGAGCGACCAGACCGGCGGCATCGCCTCGCCCCCTGCAAAGGCGGCGGCGACCGCCGGATTCGCGAGCCACACCAGCTCGACCTCACCGATCGGGCTGGTCTTGAGCGCCGGGTGCGCGATCGGCCCCGCGGCAAAGGCAATGTCGGTGCGCCCGGTGAGCAGTTGCTGGATGAGGTTGGCGGTCAGGTCGATCTCGATCTCCAGCGCGACATTGGGCATGTCGGCCTTCAACCGCGCGACAAAGGCGGGCAGACAGCTCGCCGCCGCAATCTCCCCCGCGCCGATGCGCACGACGCCGCTCGCC
The DNA here is from genome assembly GCF_000013985.1 of Sphingopyxis alaskensis RB2256. GTDB lineage: Bacteria > Pseudomonadota > Alphaproteobacteria > Sphingomonadales > Sphingomonadaceae > Sphingopyxis > Sphingopyxis alaskensis. Next base: position 2,229,187 of record NC_008048.1, read on the forward strand.
TCGGCAAAGCCGCCGCTGCCGAGCAGCGCGAGCTGCATGTCGCGCAGCAACGGGTCGCAGTCGCGCACCAGCTTGCGCCCCGCAGCGGTCAGCGCCATCGTCCGGCCGTCGCGGTGGAACAGCGGTGTGCCGAGCCTTTGTTCAAGCTCGCGCATCCGCGCCGACACCGCGGGCTGCGTCGTGTTGAGCCGTTCGGCGGCGGCCGAAAAGGTGCCGAGCCGGTCGATCCAGAGCAGGGTTTCGAGATGGTAGAGCGCGACGCGATTGATAGACATAATTTATCCATAATCGAAAATTAGAACAATTAGAATTGATGGATTATTTGCGCCAAGGTCGCGCCCGCACCCCCAGCCAGGAGGCCGTTGAATGGCGAACAAGCTTTATCCCGACGCCGCTGCCGCGCTCGACGGTCTGCTCTTTGACGGGATGCAGATTTGCGCGGGCGGCTTTGGCCTGTGCGGCATCCCCGAACGGTTGATCGACGCGGTCCGCGACGCGGGGGTCAAGGATCTGACCATCGCGAGCAACAACGCCGGGATCGACGGCGAAGGACTCGGCAAGCTGCTACGCACGCGGCAGGTCAAGAAGATGATCTCGTCCTACGTCGGCGAGAACAAGGAGTTCGAGCGGCAATATCTGGCGGGCGAGCTGGAGGTCGAGTTCTGTCCGCAGGGGACGCTCGCCGAACGCTGCCGCGCGGGCGGCGCGGGCATTCCGGGCTTCTATACCAGAACCGGCGTCGGCACGCTCGTCGCCGAGGGCAAGGAAGTGAAGAGTTTCGACGGGCAGGATTATATCCTGGAGCGCGGCATCTTCGCAGACCTCGCGATCATCAAAGGGTGGAAAGCCGACGAAAGCGGCAACCTGATTTTCCGCAAGACCGCGCGCAATTTCAACCAGCCGATGGCGACCGCGGCCAGGATCTGCGTCGCCGAGGTCGAGGAAATCGTGCCTACGGGCAGCCTCGACCCCGACTGCATCCACCTGCCCGGCATCTATGTGAAGCGGATGATCGTCGGCGCGCCGTACGACAAGAAGATCGAGTTCCGCACCGTTCGCCCGAGGGAGACCGCCTGATGCCCTGGACCCGCGACGATATGGCGGCGCGCGCCGCAAAAGAGCTGCAGGACGGCTATTATGTCAACCTCGGCATCGGCATCCCGACGCTGGTGGCGAACCATATCCCCGCGGGGATGACGGTGACGCTCCAGTCCGAGAACGGGATGCTGGGGATCGGCCCCTTTCCCTTTGAGGGGGAGGAAGACCCCGACCTGATCAACGCGGGCAAGCAGACGATCAGCGAGCTGCCGCAATCGGCCTATTTCTCGTCGGCCGACAGCTTCGCGATGATCCGCGGCGGGCATATCGACCTGACCGTATTGGGCGCGATGGAAGTCGCCGAAAATGGCGACATCGCCAACTGGATGATCCCCGGCAAGATGATCAAGGGCATGGGCGGCGCGATGGACCTGGTCGCCGGGGTCAAGAAGATCATCGTCGTGATGGAGCACAATGCCAAGGACGGCAGCCCGAAGTTCATCCCCGAATGCACCCTGCCGCTGACGGGCAAGAATGTCGTCGACATGATCATCACCGACCTTGCCGTCTTCCGCCGCGACGACCACGACAGCCCCTTCCGCCTGATCGAACTCGCGCCGGGGGTGACGGCGGAGGACGTCGCGGCCAAGACGACGGCGCATTATATTGGCTGAATATTGGCTGACGTCGCGGCGCATCCGGGCTCGCCCTGGTTGCTCGTCGGCGGCTGCCTGTCGATCATCGCCGCGCTCGCGCACCTCGCCTGCATTTTCGGCGGGCCCGAATGGTATCGCTTCTTCGGCGCAGGCGAAGCGATGGCGCGCGCGGCGGGGCGCGGCGAATGGATGCCGACGCTGGTGACGCTGGGGATTGCGGCGATGTTGCTTCTCTGGGCCGCCTATGCGCTGTCGGGCGCGGGGCTGCTGCCGCGCCTGCCGTTGCTGCGCACCGGGCTGGTCGTCATCGTCGCCATTTATTTGCTCCGCGCGCTGGCCTTTGTGCCGCTGAACCTTGTGACGTGCCACTATTCGGACGGCTTTGCGATCGTTTCGTCGCTGATCGTGCTGATTTACGGCGCGGTTTACGCTGTCGGCACCGCAAAAGCGTGGGACCATCTTGCACCCTGACCGGCGCCGCGGATAAGGGGCGCACACCACCCAGGCGGAGGATCATATGCGCGTTCTGCTCAGCGGATCGTCGGGATGGCTGGGACGCCATCTGGCGCCGCTGCTCGCACGAAATGGCCATGAGGTCATCGGACTCGACGTCGTCCCCGGCGTGCATACCCACGTCGTCGGCACCGTCGCCGACCGCGCGCTGATCGAGCGGACGATGGGCGAGCATGGCATTGACGCCATCATTCATGGCGGCGCGCTGCACAAGCCCGACATCGCGCGACATCCGCGCCGGGCCTTCATCGACGTCAATGTGACGGGCACGCTGAACCTGATCGAAGCGGCGGTCGCGGCGGGCAACGACCGTTTCCTCTTCACCTCGACCACCTCGCTGATGGTGCGCGCCGAAGTCCGCGCGGGCGCGGGCGAGCGCGGCGCGTGGTGGATGGACGAGGATTTCGGTCCGCTGGAACCGCGCAACATCTATGGCATCACCAAGCTGGCCGCCGAGCAGGCGGTCAGGCTGGTCCACCGCGAGCATGGGATCAACGTCGCGATCCTGCGCACCGGGCGCTTCTTTCCCGAGGATGACGATACGCACGCCGTGCCGAGCGGCCCGAACCTGAAAGCGAATGAATTGCTCCACCGCCGCCTGACGGTCGAGGATGCCGCGGCGGCGCATCTCGCCGCGCTGGAGGCGGCGCCGACGATTGGCTGCGATAGCTTCATCCTTTCCGCGCCGCCGCCCTTCGCACGCGACGATGCCGAGGAGCTGGCGCGCGACGCACGCGCGGTAATCGCACGCTATCACCCCGACGCCGCCGAGCTTTATGCCGCCAAAGGCTGGGTGCTCCCCGCGACAATCGACCGCGTTTACGACCCGTCGCGCGCCGAGCGCCGCTTCGGCTGGCGCGCCAGGAGCAACTTCGGCAGCGTGCTCGCGGCGCTGCGCGACGGCACGCCGATGCCCTTTGCGCACGACCCCGGCTATGTCTCCCCCATGATCGCCCAGGAACGCGAAGCATGTATGAGCTGATCACCGCCAACCGCAATTATTCGAGCTGGTCGCTGCGCCCGTGGATATTGATGAGGGGTCTGGACATCGCGTTTCGCGACCGCATCGAGCCCTTTACCAAGCCGAGCAATTACGAGGAGTTCCGCGCCTTTTCACCGACCGGACAGGTGCCCGTGCTGCTTCACGAGGGCCGGACGATCCACGATTCGCTGGGCATCGCGCTTTATCTCGCCGACCGGCACGCGGGCGTGTGGCCGACCGATCCCGATGCGCGCGCCTGGGCGGTCTGTGCCGCGTGCGAAATGCACAGCGGCTTTGCGGCGCTCCGCAATGATTGCACGATGAACGTCGGGGTGCGCGTGACGCCGAAGCCGATGTCCGATGCCCTGTGCGCGAACGTCGCGCGCATCCGCGAATTGTTCGAGGAAGGGCTGGCGCGCTTTGGCGGGCCGTGGCTGGCGGGCGCCGACTTTACCGCCGTCGATGCCTTTTTCGCGCCGGTCGCCTTTCGTATCCGCACCTATGGCCTCGACGTCGGCGCAGGGCAGGCGTGGGTCGATCATATGCTGGCGCATCCGGCGATGCTGGAGTGGGAGCGGCAGGCGCTCGCCGAGCAATGGCGCGAAGAAAGCCATGAGGCCGAACTGGCGGCGGCGGGGGTGATTACGGCGGATTATCGGGTGGGTTAGACCGAACAAACTCCGTCATTGCGAGCGAAGCGAAGCAATCTCCAGCTATGCGCCATGCGCAAGGACGACAGCTTGAGATTGCCGCGTCGCCTTCGGCTCCTCGCAATGACGGATTAATCGGCCAAAGCCTCGCGCACCACCGCGATCCCGGCCTCGCGCTGGGCTTTCAATTCGGCCTTCAGCTTCGCGGGATCGCGCGCAAAGACGAAGCCGAAACTCACCCCGCCCTCTTTGCCGATCGTCGCATGATGGAGCTTGTGCGCCTGCACGAGCCGCTTGGCATAGCCGCGGCGCGGGACCCAGCGGAAATAGCGCTGGTGGACGAGCCCGTCGTGCACCAGCGTATAGATGATGCCGTAAAGGAGGATGCCGAGCCCGATCCACGTTCCCGGCTTCCACGCCGCGGCACCCATGATCATCGGACTGCCGATGGCGAAGGCCGAAATGCTCATCGCCGCGCCGAACAGCGCGAACAGATCGTTCTTTTCGAGGCGGTTGTCGTGCGGTTCGTGATGGTCGCGGTGCCACGCCCAGCCAAAGCCATGCATGATATATTTGTGCGACGCCCAAGCGACGCCCTCCATCGCGATGACGGTGGCGAGGACAAGGAAAAGGATGGCGGGGAGCGACATATGGGGATTATAGGCGCGTCGAAGACATGATGCCATACTCCGCGCGTCATCCCGGCGAAGGCCGGGATCCCGCCGGTGCGACATACCGATAGGGTGAGATCCCGGCCTTCGCCGGGATGACGATTAAGAGAGGGCTGGGCACGGCGCGCGGGCCATTGCGACCGAAAATTGCGTTTTCCTTCGCCACTCGCTTGCAAAGTTATGCAGGCGGCGTAAGTGATCCCGCATGACTCGGCCCCGCACGCTTTACGAAAAAATCTGGGACGCGCATGTCGTCGAACGGCGCGGCGACGGCACCTGCCTGATCTTCATCGACCGCCACCTCGTCCATGAAGTCACCAGCCCGCAGGCCTTTGCCGGGCTTCGCGCGAGCGGCCGCACGGTGCGCCGCCCCGACCTGACGCTCGCGGTGCCCGACCATAATGTGCCGACGACGCCGCGCAAGGATGCGGCGGGCAACCGGCTGCCGATCGCCGACCCCGAAAGCGCGGCGCAATTGGCGGCGCTGGAGAAGAACGCGCCCGAGTTCGGCATCCGTTACATCGACGCGATCGCGCCCGAGCAGGGCATCGTTCATGTCGTCGGCCCCGAACAGGGTTTTTCGCTGCCCGGCGCAACGATCGTTTGCGGCGACAGCCACACGGCGTGCCACGGCGGCATCGGCGCGCTCGCCTTTGGCATCGGGACGAGCGAGGTCGAGCATGTTCTGGCGACGCAGACCCTGCTGCTCCAGCCCGCGAAGACGATGGAGGTGCGCGTCGAGGGCGACGTCGGCCCCGGCGTCAGCGCGAAGGACATCATCCTGCACATCACGGGCACCATCGGCGCCGCGGGCGGCACGGGCCACGTCATCGAATATACCGGCAGCGCGATCCGCGCGCTGTCGATCGAGGGGCGGCTGACGATCAGCAACATGGCGATCGAGGGCGGCGCGCGCGCCGGACTGATCGCGCCCGACGAGACGACTTTCGCTTATCTCAAGGGCCGCCCCTACGCCCCGAAGGGCGCCGACTGGGACGCCGCGGTCGCTTACTGGAAAAGCCTGACCACCGATCCCGGCGCGACTTACGACAAGGTGGTCGTCATCGACGCCGCCGACATCGCGCCCAGCGTGACGTGGGGCACGAGTCCCGAGGACGTCGTGCCGATCACCGGCACCGTGCCCGATCCGGCAAGCTTTTCCGATCCGTCGAAACGGGCCGCCGCCGCCAAGAGCCTGGCCTATATGGGGCTCGAACCCGGCACGCGGATGCAGGATGTGCCGGTCGAAAATATCTTCATCGGCAGCTGCACCAACAGCCGGATCGAGGATTTGCGCGCCGCCGCAGCGGTGCTGAAGGGTCGCAGGAAGGCGCCGGGCGTCAAATGGGCGATCGTCGTTCCCGGTTCGGGCCTGGTGAAGGCTCAGGCCGAGGCCGAGGGACTCGACCGCATCTTCATCGACGCGGGACTCGAATGGCGCGAGCCCGGCTGTTCGGCGTGCCTCGCGATGAACCCCGACAAGGTGCCCGCGGGCGAGCGCTGCGCATCGACGAGCAATCGCAATTTCGTCGGTCGGCAAGGACCGGGTGCCCGCACGCACCTCGTCAGCCCCGCGATGGCCGCGGCGGCGGCGGTGACCGGAAAGCTCACCGACGTGCGCGAATTAATGGCATGAACGCAGACAGAGGGAGCCGAAGGGCATGATCGGGAAAGCTGTCATAACGATCGCGGCGGCACTGGCGCTCGCCACCCCCGCGCTGGCGCAGGACAGGCCCGCAGCTGCGAAGCTCAGCCTGACCCGGCTCGATTGCGGGACGGTGCGCGTCAACCGGCTCAACGCCTTTTCGGATACCGAGGCCTATCCGGGGCAAAGCCGTGACCTGACGGTCGGTTGTTATCTCATCCGTCACGGCGACCAGCTGATGCTCTGGGATCTGGGCCTGCCGACCGCGCTGAAGGGCGCGGCGTTCAACACCGACGGCGACATGTCGGCGACGGTGCGCACAAGCCTGGTCGAGCAACTCGCCGAGCTGGGCATCAAGCCCGAGGAGATCGACGTCGTCGGCGTCAGCCATTTCCACTTCGACCATATCGGTCAATTGCCCGATTTCCCGGCCGCGAAGCTCTACATCGGCAAACGCGACTGGGACTGGCTGATCGACAGCGGCCGCCCGGCGTGGGTCAATCCCCAACCCTTTACCCACTGGATCGGCGGCGGCGGCGCGGTCGAGCCGGTCGAACGCGACAAGGACATTTTCGGCGACGGTCGCGTGATGATGCTCGACATGCCGGGGCATACGCCGGGCCACCACGTGCTGCTCGTGCGGCTCGCCGGCATGGGTCCGGTGCTGCTGAGCGGCGACCAGGCGCATTTTCAGGAAAATTACGACAGCGAAGGCGTGCCGGAGTTCAACACCGACCGCGCCCAGACGCTCGCGTCGTTCGACCGCTTCAAGGGGCTGGCGAAGAATCTGGGCGCGACGGTGATCATCCAGCACGAGCCGCGCGACGTCGCCAAGCTGCCCCCCTTTCCCAAGGCGGCCGAATGACATGACGCCGCTGAACCAGGTCGAGGGCCGCGCCATCCCGCTGGGCCTCAAAAATATCGACACCGACGTCATCATCCCTGCGCACTGGCTGAAGACCACGACGCGCGAGGGCATGGGACGCGGCGCGTTCGAAAGCCTGCGCGCCGATCCCGACAATCTGTTCGACCGCCCCGAATACAGGCAAGCCCCGATCCTGATCGCGGGCGACAATTTCGGATGCGGGTCGAGCCGCGAACATGCCGCCTGGGCGCTCGGCGACCTCGGTATCCGCGTCGTGATCGCGCCGAGCTATTCGGACATTTTTTCGGGCAATGCGGTGAAGAACGGCATCCTGCCGGTCGTGCTGCCGCAGGCGGCGATCGACCGGCTTCTCGAAGTGGCGGCGACCGATCCGGTCCGCATCGACCTCGAGCATCAGACGGTGACGACGCCGTTCCAGGACCGCTTCACCTTCGAGATCGACCCGTTCCGCAAGATGTGCCTGCTCGAAGGGCTCGACGAGATTTCGCTGACCGAAAAGAGCGATGCGGCGATCGGCGCCTATGAAGACAGGCTCGATGCCGAGCGTCCGTGGATGCGCGCCGTCGTCGGGTAGGACACCGAAGAGGAGAAGATGTGATGAAGGCTCTTTTGTCGACCGCAACCGGCGGCCCCGAAACGCTGGTCCTTGGCGAACTGCCGCGCCCGAGCGCGGGCAAGGGCCAGATCGTGATCGACGTGAAAGCCTGCGCGGTCAATTTCCCCGACACGCTCATCATCGAGGATAAATATCAGTTCAAACCCGAACGCCCCTTTGCGCCTGGCGGCGAAGTGGCCGGGCTGGTCGCCGAAGTCGGCGAGGGCGTCACCGGGTTCAAGGCCGGCGACCGGGTGATCGCGGGCTGCGGCAACGGGGGAATGGCCGAGGCGGTCGCGGTCTCGGTGCATAATGTCTATCACCTGCCCGAAGGCCATGACTTTGCCGAAGGTGCCTCCTTGCTGATGACCTATGGCACCAGCATCCACGCGCTCGTTGATCGCGGGCACATCAAGGAAGGCGACACGCTGCTGGTCCTGGGCGCATCGGGCGGGGTCGGCATCGCCGCAGTCGAGCTGGGCAAGGCGTTCGGGGCGCGCGTCGTCGCGGGCGTGTCGAGCGAGGAGAAGGCCGCGATCGCGCGCGACGCGGGCGCCGACGAGATCGTGGTCTATGGCCGCCAGCCGTTCGACAAGGACCAGTCGAAGGAACTTGCGAACCGATTCAAGGAAGCCGTCGGGCCGGGCGGCGCGAACCTCATCTATGACGCAGTCGGCGGCGATTATGCCGAGCCGGCGCTGCGTTCGATCGCGTGGGAGGGCCGCTATCTGGTCGTCGGCTTCCCCGCGGGCATCCCGCGCCTGCCGCTGAACCTGACGCTGCTCAAGAGCTGCGACGTTGCCGGCGTCTTCTGGGGCGCGTTCGTCGCACGCGAACCGGAACGCAACCGCGCCAATATCGCGCGCCTGTTCCAGCTGTGGGAGCAAGGCAAGATCAAGCCGCGCGTCACCGGCAGCTATGCCCTTGAAGACGGAGGCAAGGCGATCGCCAAGCTCGGCGATCGCAGCGCGGTGGGCAAGCTGGTCGTCACCATCTGAAATACCGCCCCGATCCCGCGCTGACCGCGGCGCTCCGGGCCCTCGCCGCCGACGGGCGGATCGAGGTGCGGATGACGCCCGGCGCGCGCAGCGAGGCGGTGCGGATCGAGGGTGGCACCGTGCATCTGCGCGTGACCGTTCCGCCCGCCGACGGCGCTGCGAACGCCGCCGTGCTGCGCCTGCTCGCCGCCGCGCTCGACGTCCCGCCGCGCGACCTGACGTTGATCCGGGGCGCATCGGCGCGGATCAAATTGATCGGCATCGCGCGCAATTGACCCTCGCCGGTTAACCAATTGGCAGGGCATCGCGGCTATATCCGGCAGCAGGACTGGCTGGACCAAGGTGGATCATGGCGAAACGCCGCCCGAAACGCGCCGAAGGAGATGCGAGCATCGCCAACATTTCGCGAACCCGCCGCGCGCAGCTGGTCGCCGAGTTCGAGGGCGAGCTGGGCATCGACTATAAGGCACGCGCCGCGGCGGAAGAGGCCGAACGACGCTGGATCGCGCGCAAGACCTTCATCGTCTGGACGATCGCGCTGATGTTCTTTGCCATCGCGTGCCAGAAGCTGTGGATCATGGGTCAGGACGTCGATGTTCCCTTTTCCGACATCAATCCGGTGCGCAGCCTGGTCGGGGATTAAACCCGGTTGACCTGACCCCCTGATTTTCCTCCAGTCTTGATTGGAGTCCGGCCCTGATGAAAGGACAGCCAACCGGATCGACAACAGGGCAATAATGATCTTGGACGTCCACACGCTGGAATCCCCCGTCACCGGTCGAAAAAATTCTTCGTCTCGCCAACACCGTCCTCGTCCGGGGAACAGAAACAAATGCCAGAGGGCGCTTGTCATCATCCGGCGGCACTGTTAGAGGCGCCGGCGTTGCCGCTTTAGCTCAGTTGGTAGAGCACATCATTCGTAATGATGGGGCCACAGGTTCGAGTCCTGTAAGCGGCACCAGTCAATCCGTTGAAATAAAAGATTTTCTGACGCCATCGAGGCGCCGGAACCTGACATTGTTGCTCGGGCCCGCGAAGGCGCGCGGCATCGGACGGCCATCAATTGAAACTTGAGCTAATGTCCATGCTGACTGCCTCGCCTGCTTCAGGCTGATCGCGGGATAGGCACCGATCGACAGCTTCTGTTCGACCGGGCCGATCCGGTAGCGGAATCGCCAGAGTTTGCCCCCGGCTGGGAAGACCTCGACGTAAAATCCGCGGTCGTCAGCAACCTTGTAGGGCTTGTCCTTTGGCTCGAGGGCGCAAAGCCGAGTCTCGATCAGCGGCATGTTCGGGCCTTTTCCCGATGTGGTTTTCGCAAAGGCCTGCAAAAAGCCCGCAAAATGTGCGGAACCCCCGAGAAAAGGCGGGACGATCCGGCACGATCCAGGGGCCAATTTCCCCTGGTTTCTGCGGGTTTAATACATTTTCGGGATGTTCCGAGAAGAACAAATGGTGCCCAGAAGAGGACTCGAACCTCCACGACCTTGCGATCGCCAGCACCTGAAGCTGGTGCGTCTACCAATTCCGCCATCTGGGCACGGGGTAGGAGCGGGCGCTTAGCGGGGCGGCTGGCGGCTTGTCAACCGCGCTCCGGTCGCCGTCGTGCTTTTTATCTCAAACCGAACGGTTTCGCGGCGCAAACTGGCCTTCTCCCTTGCCCCTCCCTTCGCTTCGCGGCATGGGAAAGCCGTTCGGCGCCCGTGCGCGCCCCTTGAAGAGAATCACACAGGCGGACCCATGCAGACTTTCGACGGGCAATTGATCACGGTGCTGGGCGGCGGCGGCTTCCTCGGCCGCTATGTCGTGCAACGGTTGCTGGCGCGCGGCGCGCGCGTTCGTATTGCACAGCGCGACCCGCGCGCGGCGACCTTCCTGAAGCCGCTCGGCGGGCTTGGCCAGACGCAGTTCGTCCACGCCGACGTCCGTGACGCGGCGAGCGTGGCGCGCGCGGTGCAGGGCAGCGACGCGGTGATCAACCTGGTCGGCGCGTTCGACGATATGCGCGCGGTGCAGGCCGATGGCGCGGGACATGTCGCGACGACGGCGAAAGCGGCGGGCGCGCGCGCGCTCGTCCATGTCTCGGCGATCGGCGCCGACCGCGACAGCCCTTCGGCCTATGGCCGCAGCAAGGGCGACGGCGAAGCCGCGGTGCGCGCGGCCTTTACCGGGGCCGCCATCCTGCGTCCCTCGATCATCTTTGGCCGCGAGGACCGGTTCATCAATCGCTTTGCCGGCATGATGCGCCTCGCGCCGGTCATGCCGGTGATCGCGCCGCAAGCGAAGTTCCAGCCCGTCTATGTCGGCGATGTCGCCGATGCGGTCGTCGCCGCGCTGGCCGACACGGCCACCGGCAGGCTGTTCGAACTCGGTGGGCCGCAGGTGCTGACGATGCGCGAACTGCTCCGCTGGATCGCCGATGCAACCGGACGGTCGCCGCTGTTCATCGACGTGCCCGATTTTCTTGCCTCGGCGCTCGCGACCGGATTCGGCTGGGCGCCCGGTGCGCCGATCACCAGAGACCAGTGGCTGATGCTGCAAAGCGACAATGTCGTGGCGAGCGGCGCCGCGGGCCTCGCCGAGCTTGGCATCACGCCCACCCCGCTCGCGGCGGTCGCCGACGGCTGGCTGGTGCAATATCGCCGCCACGGCCGGTTCACGGTCGAAACCCCCGCCTGACACCATCCCGGCCCCGGTGGTCGCGTGGTGATTGCCGGGGCGCAGCCCAGGACATTTCATGCACGACCTTGCCACCATCATCCTGCTCGGCATCATCGAGGGGCTGACCGAGTTCCTTCCCGTCTCCTCGACGGGGCATTTGATTCTGGCGAGCGAAATGCTGGGGTTCACCGGCGAAGGGTCGGCCGCGTTCAAGATCGCGATCCAGCTCGGCGCGATCCTGGCGGTGCTCGTCGCCTATCGTGCGCGTTTCTGGGGGGTCGGCATGGGGCTGCTGCGCGCCGATCCGGCGGCGGTTGCGTTCACGCGCAACATACTGATTGGCTTCCTGCCGGCGATGCTCGTCGGCGCGGTCGCCTATGAAGGAGTTCGCGCGCTGCTCGAATCGCCCGCGACCGTCGCGGTCGCGCTGCTGGTCGGCGGCATCGCGATTCTGGCGATCGAGCGCATGGTCAAGGTGGTGAAGGTCGAAAGCGTCGAGGCGATGCCGCTGCGCACCGCGATCGCCATTGGCGCGGTCCAGTGCATCGCGATGATCCCCGGCGTCAGCCGGTCGGGCGCGACGATCATGGGCGCGCTGCTGATGGGGGTCGAACGCAGGACGGCGGCCGAGTTCAGCTTTTTCCTCGCGGTGCCGACGATGATGGGTGCAACCGCCTATTCATTGTGGAAGGACCGCGCGATCCTGACCTTCGACGATATGAACGCGATTGCGATCGGGCTGTTCGTTGCCTTTCTCGTCGCGCTGGTCGTGGTCAAGGCCTTCGTGGCAATCGTCGGCCGCTTTGGTTTTGCGCCCTTCGCCTGGTATCGGATCATCGTCGGCGGCGGCGCGCTGTTATGGCTCGCATGGAAATAGGTCCGAAACGATACTAATTTGCGAAACATTATTACATCGGTCCGTTGAAACGAAAATCCGTGTCAGTTTTAGGTTAGCAATGCTGACCTAACTTGCATTTCGGCCGTGACAGCAGCCAGCCGTCTATGCAAGTCCCCACGCGACGAAGGGGATATTGCATGGTTTCCGAACGCATGCTCCAGTTTGTGGGGCGTGAACAATCCTATCCGGACAAGCGCTCGCCCGAGGAGCGCGCGCGCGACTTTCGCGAGATCGCCGAGCGCTATTCGGCGCCCGATGCCGACGCGCAGGCGGCGCGCTGCTCGCAATGCGGCGTGCCCTATTGCTCGGTGCATTGCCCCTTGCACAACCACATCCCCGACTGGCTGCGCCTGACCGCCGAGGGCCGGCTGCGCGAGGCCTATGAGCTGAGCAACGCGACCTCGACGATGCCCGAGATCTGCGGCCGCATCTGCCCGCAGGACCGCCTGTGCGAGGGCAATTGCGTCATCGAATTTTCAGGGCATGGCGCGGTGACGATCGGCAGCGTCGAAAAATATATCACCGACACCGCCTGGGCCGAGGGCTGGGTCGAACCGTTGCGCGTCGGCCCGGCGACCGGCCAGTCGGTCGGCGTGATCGGCGCGGGCCCCGCGGGCCTCACCGCCGCCGAATATCTGCGCGCCGCTGGGCACGACGTGCATGTCTACGACCGCCACGACCGCGCGGGCGGGCTGCTGACCTATGGCATCCCCGGCTTCAAGCTGGAGAAGGATGTGGTGATGCGCCGCATCGACCGGCTGGCGGCGGGCGGCATCCAGTTCCACCTGGGGTTCGAGGTCGGCAAGGACGCGACGCTCGACGGGCTGCGGCAAAAGCATGACGCGATCCTGATCGCGACCGGCGTGTACAAGGCGCGCGAGATCAACGTCCCCGGCAACGAGGCCGAAGGCGTGATCGCCGCGCTCGACTATCTGGTCGCGTCGAACCGCAAGGGTTTCGGCGATGCGGTTCCCGCCTTCGACGACGGCCGCCTGAACGCCGCAGGCAAGCATGTCGTCGTGATCGGCGGCGGCGACACCGCGATGGACTGCGTCCGCACCGCGGTGCGGCAGGGTGCCAGGTCGGTGAAATGCCTCTATCGCCGCGACCGCGAAAATATGCCGGGGTCGCAACGCGAGGTCGCCAATGCCGAAGAGGAAGGCGTCGAGTTCGTGTGGCTCTCCGCTCCCGAAAGCTTCACCGCCGACAGGCATGTCAAAGAGGTCGCGGTCGCAGGGATGCGGCTTGGCGCCCCCGATGCGAGCGGCCGCCGCAGCCCCGAGGTCGATCCGGGGCGCAGGTTCGACGTCCCCGCCGACATGGTGATCAAGGCACTGGGCTTCGATCCCGAGGAATTGCCGCACCTGTTCGGCGCCCCCGACCTCAGCGTCACGCGCTGGGGCACGCTGCGCGTCGATCACCAGACGATGATGACCAGCCTGCCCGGCGTGTTCGCCGCCGGCGACATCGTGCGCGGCGCCAGCCTGGTGGTGTGGGGAATCCGCGACGGCCGCGACGTCAGCGACCAGATGGCAAAGTGGTTGAAGGCGAAAGCGAAAAGCGAAAAGAAGGCAGCATGACCAACAGGGGAAGGAAGTTCATGATGTCGTCCTGGAAATATATGCTGCTCGCCGGCGCCGCGGCGCTTGCGCCCGCCGCCGCCCTCGCCGCGCCAACCGAAGCGCCGCTGGCGGAAGTCGTCACCACACCGGCAGAAGAGGACGCGGCCGCTCCGTTCGACAGCGAGGCCGCGGCCGCCGAAGCCAAGGCGAAGATGCAGAAGGAAATGGACGAGGTGATCACCCTCGTCGAAAAGATGTTCGATACGAAGAGCCTGCCGCCGATCGACCCCGCGCGGCTGGCGATTGCCGAGCAGACGACCGCGGCGCTGATCCCGACCGGGAGCATCGAAAAGATGCTCGACAATATGTACGGTCGGATGTTCCGCACGCTGATGGGCGAGTTCAGTGGCCAGTCGGACCTGATGCTGTCGATCAAGACCGGCGTCGAAAGCGACAAGATCGCCGCGCTCGACGATGCGACCAAGGGGCAGATCGCCGACCTGTTCGATCCCCATCGCAAGGAGCGCGAGGATCAGATCACGCGCCTCGTGATGCCGCTGATCCGCGAGGCGCTCGCCGACATGGAACCGCCAATGCGTGCGGGTCTGGCCAAGGCTTATGCGCGCAAGTTCACCGGCGCACAGCTGGCCGACCTCAACGCCTTCCTCGCGACGCCGACGGGCCAGCTCTACGCCAGCGAATGGATGGCGTTACAGGCCGATCCCGAAGTCATGGTCGCGGTGGTCAAGGCGGTGCCGCCGCTGCTCACCAAATTCATGGACCGCGCGCCCGAGATCGAAAAGGATTTCAAGGAGCTGCCCAAGGAAAGGCAGCTCGCCGATTTGAGCGACGGGGAGCTGGCGAAGCTCGCCAGGCTGATGAAGGTCGATGTGAGCGCACTCAAGGAACAGCGCGACATGTGGAATGCCGACAGCATGGAGGCGACCGAGGCGGCGGGTTCCGAGGATTATGCGGACGATGCCGCGGTCGACGCCGCAGTCGACGCCGCGGACGCCGCCGCGATGGCGGTCGAGAACAGCGAATATGACCGCAGCAACTGGTCCGATGCCGACCGCCAGCGCGTCGAGGAACTCGAAGCCGCCTATCGCAAAGCCGAAGCCGCGGCGGTCGAAAAGGCGCGCGAACGGCTCGGCCGGAACCCTTCAGACTAGGCGCTCGCCTATCCCGTCAGGACGAATATGATGACCCACTACCCCACCCCCGAACATGCGCGGCTTGCCGAACAGGGCATGTATCGCCCCGACATGGAATCCGATGCCTGCGGCGTCGGCATGGTCGCGGCGACCGACGGCAAGCCGTCACGCCGCGTCGTCGAGGCGGCGATCGAGGCCCTGCGCGCCGTGTGGCACCGCGGCGCGGTCGATGCCGACGGCATGACCGGGGATGGGGCGGGCATCCATGTCGACCTGCCCGAACGCTTTTTCGACGATGCGATCGCGGCGTCGGGGCACAAGGTGCTGCCCAACCGTCTTGCCGTCGGCATGATCTTTCTGCCGCGCACCGACCTGGGGGCGCAGGAGGAATGCCGCACGATCGTCGAGGCCGAGATCATCGACGCGGGTTTCACCATCTATGGCTGGCGGCAGGTGCCCGTCGACGTGTCGGTGATCGGCGACAAGGCGCAGCGCACGCGCCCCGAAATCGAGCAGATCATGATCGCCGGCCCGCTGCCCGAGGAACAGTCGATCGACGAGTTCGAAAAGCAGCTCTATCTCGTCCGCCGCCGGATCGAGAAAAAGGTGATCGCGGCGCAGATCGCCGATTTCTATATCTGCAGCCTGTCGGCGCGCTCGATCATCTACAAGGGGTTGTTCCTCGCCGAAAGCCTCGCGGACTTTTATCCCGACCTTGCGAACAAGCTGTTCGAGAGTCGCGTCGCGATCTTTCACCAGCGCTATTCGACCAACACCTTTCCGCAATGGTGGCTCGCGCAGCCGTTCCGCTGCCTCGCCCACAACGGCGAAATCAACACGATCCGCGGCAACAAGAACTGGATGAAGAGCCACGAGATCAAGATGGCGAGCCTCG
This sequence comes from Sphingopyxis alaskensis RB2256, assembly GCF_000013985.1. Classification (GTDB taxonomy): domain Bacteria; phylum Pseudomonadota; class Alphaproteobacteria; order Sphingomonadales; family Sphingomonadaceae; genus Sphingopyxis; species Sphingopyxis alaskensis. Next base: position 2,244,991 of record NC_008048.1, read on the forward strand.
CCTTCGGCGAGCATTCGGAGGACATCAAGCCGGTGATCCCCGCGGGGGCGTCGGACACCGCCGCGCTCGACGCGGTGTTCGAGACTTTGTGCCGCGCCGGCCGCGACGCGCCGACCGCCAAGCTGATCCTTGTGCCCGAAGCCTGGGCGAGCGACCCCGATGTGCCCGAAGCGCACAGGGCGATGTACGCCTACCTCGCCAGCGTGATGGAGCCGTGGGACGGCCCCGCCGCGCTGGCGATGACCGACGGTCGCTGGGCAGTCGCGGGCATGGACCGCAACGCGCTCCGTCCGCTGCGTTACACGCTGACCGCCGACAATCTGCTCGTCGTCGGATCCGAAAGCGGCATGGTGCTCCTGCCCGAAGCGAGCGTGCGCAAGAAGGGTCGGCTGGGTCCGGGGCAGATGATCGCGGTCGATCTGGACGAGGGCAAGGTTTACGAAGACCGCGCGATCAAGGACAAGATCGCGGGCGCCGCCGACTATGCCGCGCGCGTCAAGGGGTTCCGCACGATGGCCGACCTGCCCAGGGGCGGCCGGGCGAGCCTGCCGGCCTGGGACCGCAGCGAGCTGCTCCGCCGTCAGGTCGCCGCTGGCCTGACCATGGAGGATATGGAGCTGATCCTCGCGCCGATGGTCGAGGATGCCAAGGAAGCCGTCGGCTCGATGGGCGACGACACGCCGCTCGCCGTCATTTCGGACAAGCCGCGCCACGTCGCGCAATTTTTCCGCCAGAACTTCAGCCAGGTCACCAACCCGCCGATCGACAGCCTGCGCGAACGGCATGTGATGAGCCTGAAGACGCGCTTTGCCAACCTCGCCAACATCCTCGACGAAAAGGGGCAGAGCGATCATGTCCTCGTCATCGATTCGCCGGTGCTGGTCGGCGACGACTGGGATCGGCTGCGCGCCTATTTCGGCGATGCGGTCGCCGACATCGATTGCACCTTCCCCGTTGGCGGCGACGCCTCGACGCTGCGCGACGCAATCGCGCGCGTGCGGCGCGAGGCCGAGGACGCGGTGCGCGCGGGACGCAGCGAGCTGTTCCTGTCCGACCAGAATATCGGCGAGGACCGCGTCGGCATGGCGATGGTGCTCGCCGCCGCGGCGGTCCACACCCACCTCGTGCGCAAGGGGCTGCGCAGCTATGCCTCGATCAACGTCCGCTCGGCCGAAGTGCTCGACACCCACGCCTTTGCCGTGCTCGTCGGCGTCGGCGCGACGACGGTCCACGCCTATCTGGCCGAAGCGACGATCGCCGACCGTCACGCGCGCGGGCTGTTCGGCAGCGAACTGACGCTGGACGACTGCCGCCAGCGGTTCCGCAAGGCGATCGACGACGGGCTTCTGAAAATCCTCGCGAAGATGGGGATTGCGGTGATTTCCTCCTATCGCGGCGGCTATAATTTCGAGGCGGTGGGTTTGAGCCGCGCGCTCGTCAACGACCTGTTCCCCGGAATGCCGGCGAAGATTTCGGGCGAAGGCTATCAATCCTTGTTCATCAACGCGACCGAGAAGCATGAGGCGGCGTTCGACGGGCGCGTCACCACGCTGCCCATCGGCGGCTTCTATCGCCAGCGCGCAGGCGGCGAGGCGCATGCCTATTCGGCGCAGCTGATGCACCTGCTGCAAACCGCGGTCGCGACCGACAGCTATTCGACCTATCTGCAATTTTCGCGCGGGGTCGCCGACCTGCCGCCGATTTACCTCCGCGACCTGATGGAGTTCAACTATCCCGCGCAGGGGGTGCCGCTCGACAGCGTCGAGGCGATCACCGAAATCCGCAAGCGGTTCGTCACCCCCGGCATGTCGCTGGGCGCGCTATCGCCGGAGGCCCACGAAACGCTGGCGATCGCGATGAACCGCATCGGCGCCAAGGCGGTGTCGGGCGAAGGCGGCGAAGCGAGCGAACGTTACAAGCCCTATGCCAATGGCGACAATGCCAACAGCAATATCAAGCAGATCGCGTCGGGCCGTTTTGGCGTTACCGCCGAATATCTGGGCGCGTGCGACGAGATCGAGATCAAGGTCGCGCAGGGCGCCAAGCCCGGCGAAGGCGGCCAGCTGCCCGGTTTCAAGGTCACCGAGTTCATCGCGCGGCTGCGCCATGCGACGCCGGGTGTGACGCTCATCTCGCCCCCGCCGCACCACGACATCTATTCGATCGAGGATCTGGCGCAGCTCATCTATGACCTGAAGCAGATCAACCCGAAGGCGCGCGTTTGCGTGAAGCTCGTCAGTTCGGCGGGCATCGGCACCGTCGCCGCGGGGGTCGCGAAGGCCCATGCCGACGTCATCCTCGTCGCCGGCAACACGGGCGGCACCGGCGCCTCGCCGCAAACGAGCGTCAAATATGCCGGGACGCCGTGGGAAATGGGGCTGTCCGAAGTCAATCAGGTGCTGACCCTCAACGGCCTGCGGCACCGCATCCGCCTGCGCACCGACGGCGGCCTCAAGACCGGGCGCGACATCGTCATCGCCGCGATCCTCGGGGCCGAGGAGTTCGGCATCGGCACGCTCAGCCTCGTCGCGATGGGCTGTATCATGGTGCGCCAGTGCCACAGCAACACCTGCCCGGTCGGCGTCTGTACGCAGGATGAAAAGCTGCGGCAGAAGTTCACCGGCTCGCCCGAGAAGGTCATCAACCTGATGACTTTCATTGCAGAGGAAGTGCGCGAAATCCTGGCGAAGCTGGGCTGCCGCAGCCTCGACGAGGTGATCGGCCGCACCGAGCTTCTCCGCCAGGTCAGCCGTGGTGCCGAGCATCTCGATGACCTCGATCTGAACCCGATTCTTGCGAAGGTCGACGCCCCCGACGAGCAACGCCGCTCGCAGGGGCCGAACTTCCGTAACCCGGTGCCCGACAGCCTCGACGCGCAGATCCTCAATGACGCCAAACCCTTGTTCGAGCGCGGCGAGCGGATGCAGCTCACCTACAACGTCCGCAACACCCACCGCGCCGTCGGCACGCGCCTGTCGGCCGAGATCACTGCGAAGTTCGGCATGAAGGGGCTCGCCGACGACCATGTGCAGGTGCGGCTGCGCGGCACGGCGGGACAATCCCTGGGCGCCTTCCTGTGCCAGGGAATCACGCTCGAAGTGTTCGGCGACGCCAACGACTATGTCGGCAAGGGACTGTCGGGCGGACGCATCATCGTGCGCCCCACGGTGTCTAGCCCGCTCGTCAGCCAGCACAACAGCATCGTCGGCAACACCGTCCTCTACGGCGCGACCGCGGGCACCCTGCTCGCGGCGGGCCAGGCGGGCGAGCGCTTTGCGGTGCGTAACTCGGGCGCCGATGTCGTCGTCGAAGGCTGCGGCGCGAACGGCTGCGAATATATGACCGGCGGCACTGCCGTCATCCTCGGCCCTGTCGGCTCGAACTTCGGCGCCGGTATGACGGGCGGCATGGCCTTCGTGCTCGACACCGACGAGCAGTTCGAACGCCGCGCGAACGGCGAATCGATCGTCTGGCAGCGCCTTGCGAGCAGCCATTGGGAGGGCGTTCTCAAGGCACTGGTCGAGGATCACGCCAAGGCCACGGGCAGCAAATGGTCGGCCGAAATCCTCGCCGACTGGGACCGCTGGCGGCGCCGTTTCTGGCAGGTGTGCCCGAAGGAGATGCTGAGCCGCCTGACGCATTCGCTGAACGAGGAGGCGGTCGAGGTGGTCGCGGCCGAATGACCCGTCGCGGCGGCGGCGCGCTTTGTCGCATCACCGCAAGGCGTTCAGCGCAGCGAAAGCGTGGCGCGCCTATCGCCCGGCATCGACTCCGCATCCCCTGAAAGGATGACGCCATGCGTTTGCTTGTTGCCGCCCTCCCCCTTTTCGCGCTCGCCGCGCCACTGCCCGCTGTCGCGGCCGACGGCGAAGCGCGCGATACCGTCGCAACGCTCAACGATCCGGCGATGCAGGACCGCATGGCCGACACGATCAGCGCGATCGTCGGCGCGCTGATGCAGATGCCGGTCGGGCCGCTCGCCGAAGCGGTCGCGCGCGTCGATCCCGATTCCGGCGCCGCCTATATCCCCGCCGACGCGACGCTCGGCGAACTGGCGGGACGCGATCCCGACTTTGCCGATCGCATGGCCGACGATGTGCGGGCGGGAACACGCGTGGCTGGGCACGCCGTGTCGGCGATCGCGGCTTACGCCCCGCTACTCAAGGACATGGCACGCGACCTTGCCGCGCAATGGGAGCGCGAACGGGCGGCGCCGCGCCATTAGAGCGGCGTGCTGTAGATCTGACCCACCGGGATTGCAGCCTCGACCACAGCGTCGGTTTGATATTTTATCTTCGGAAGTGGGCCACTGCCTTCGCGGGGGCACAATGTGGTGTGGACGATTGCGTCCATAGGCGTTGCACCCCCTGCCCTGCTGCCGCTATGCCAGATTCATGTGGCAACTCTATCAATTTCCGCTCTGCCCCTTTTCGCGCAAGGTCCGCCTGCTGCTCGGCGAAAAGGGTGTCGGTTACGAATTGGTGCGCGAATCGCCGTGGGAGCGGCGCGACGAGTTCATCGACCTCAATCCCGCGGGTCGCACCCCGGTGATGGTCGATCAGGTGCGCGGGCAGGTGCTGATCGACAGCATGGCGATCGCCGAATATTTCGAGGAGACGGTCGAGGGCAAGGCGATGATCAACGGCACCGCCGCCAACCGCGCTGAAATCCGCCGCCTGACCGCCTGGTTCGATCAGGATTTCTATTATGAAGTCACCGGGCCTTTGCTGTTCGAGCGGATGCAGAAGCGCATCGTTCACCGCCAACCGCCCGACAGCGGCGCGCTGCGCGAGGCGATGAAGGCGGCGAATAATCATCTCGACTATATCGACTATCTGATCGATCACCGCACATGGCTCGCCGGCGCGACGATGAGCCTCGCCGATCTGGCGGCCGCCGCGCATATATCGGTTGCCGACTATCTGGGCGGAATCGACTGGACCGGGCACGAGCAGACAAAGGGCTGGTATTCGGGGCTGAAATCGCGGCCTTCGTTCCGCCCGCTGCTGGCCGAGCGGATGGAAATCATCACGCCGCCCAAATACTACGAGGACGTCGACTTCTGAACCGCGTCATTGCGGGGGCCCGAAGGCAACGCGGCAAAATCCAGCCCTTGATCCTTGCGCGGGAGATTGCTTCGCTGCGCTCGCAATGACCATCCTCGGGCGCGCGTCCTATCTATCCGGCCAGCGCGCGGTCATCAGATAGTTGAGCGCCTCGCTGCCGCCGAGCTTGAAGCCCCGCGCCGGTGACGGCGCCAGGCCGGTGCGGTCGATAACCTCCAGCCCCGCGCCTTCGAGCAGTTTCGTCAGCTCCTCCGGCTTTAGAAACCGGTCCCAGTCGTGCGTCCCGCGCGGCACCGCGCCGATCCGTTCGGCGGCCTCGACGAGCAGCAGTTTCGAGGCGATCGTGCGGTTCGGCGTCGACAGGATCATCAGCCCGCCGGGCGCGAGGCGCGCCGCGAGTTCGGCGACGAAGACGGCAGGATCGACGACATGCTCGATCACCTCCATCGAGGTGACGAGGTCGAACTGACCCTTCCCCTCCCCGTTCGTGTCGAGCGAAGTCGAGACACCCCGAAGGTCGGCGCTCCCCAAGAGTGTCTCGACTTCGCTCGACACGAACGGATTCGGGAGGTCAGCCAGCTCACCGGCGAAATAGCTGATCGCCAGCCCCTGCCCCGCCGCATGATCCTTTGCCGCCGCGATATTTTCCGGCGCGGCATCGATGCCGATGACCTTCGCGCCCATCCGCGCGAGCGGCTCGCACAGCAGCCCGGCGCCGCAGCCGACATCGAGCACGTGCTTGCCCGCGAGCGGATGGCGCTCACGCGCATCGACGTGCCAATGGCCATCGATCTGCTCGCGGATATAGGCCAGCCGCACCGGGTTCAGCCTGTGCAGCATCGCCGACGATCCGCGCGGATCCCACCAGTCGGCGGCGAGCGCACCGAAATGGGCGGCTTCGTGCGGGTTGATCGTGGCGGCAGTCATGGGCTGTGATGTGGCACCGCGGCATCGCCGGTGCAAGAAATTCTATCCGGCGCACAGTTTCTCGCGCTTGCCATCGCCCTTCCCCTTCCGTAACGACGCGAGCGCCGCAGAAATGCTTGGAAAAGTTGCGGCCGAAACCAGTTCGGGAAAGCGGGGCGAGATGGCACGGATCGTGATGAAATTCGGGGGCACGTCGATGGCGGGCACCGAGCGGATTCGCACCGTGGCGCGGCTTGTCGCGCGCGAAGTCGCCGATGGCAATGAGGTGGCGGTCGTGGTCTCGGCCATGGCGGGCGAAACCGACCGGCTGGTGGGTTTCTGCCGCGAAGCCAACCCGCGCTACGACCCCGCCGAATATGATGTCGTCGTTGCGTCGGGCGAACAGGTCACGTCGGGCCTGCTTGCGCTGACCCTGCAGGCAATGGGCGTCCCCGCGCGCAGCTGGCTTGGCTGGCAGTTGCCGATCCGCACCGAGGAAGCGCACGCGCGCGCGCGCATCGCCGACATCGACACCGGCGCGCTCGGCGCCGCGATGGCGAAGGGCGAGGTTGCGGTGATCCCCGGTTTCCAGGGCATGATGGACGATGGCCGCATCTCGACATTGGGCCGCGGCGGGTCGGACACCAGCGCCGTCGCCGTCGCCGCAGCAATCAAGGCCGACCGCTGCGACATCTATACCGACGTCGACGGCGTCTATACCACCGATCCGCGCATCGTCGCGCGCGCGCGCAAGCTCGACTATGTCACCTATGAAGAAATGCTCGAACTCGCGAGCGTCGGCGCGAAAGTGCTCCAGACGCGCTCGGTCGGACTCGCGATGAAGATGGGCGTGCGCGTGCAGGTCCTGTCCAGCTTCGTCGAGGGCGACGAGGCCCCCAAAAAAGGCACGATGATCGTCAGCGACGAGGAAATAGAGGAACATCAGATGGAACGGCAGCTGATCACCGGCATCGCCCACGACAAGAATGAAGCGAAGATCATCGTCACGCGCGTGCCCGACAGGCCCGGCGCGGTCGCCAACATCTTTGGCCCGCTCGCCGCCGCGGGGATCAATGTCGACATGATCATCCAGAATGTCGGGCGCGAAAAGGGCGAGACCGACGTGACCTTCACCGTGCCCGGCGCCGACCTCCTCCGCTCGATCGACCTGCTCGAGAGCGCAAAGGACAAGATCGGCTTCAACCGCGTCATCAGCGACGACAAGGTGGCGAAGGTCAGCGTCGTCGGCGTCGGCATGAAAAGCCACGCGGGCGTCGCCAGCACGATGTTCCGCGCACTGGCGGATCGCGGCATCAACATTCAGGCGATCTCGACCAGCGAGATCAAGGTCAGCGTGCTGATCGACGAGGATGAAACCGAACTCGCGGTGCGCGTGCTGCACACCGCCTATGGGCTCGACGCCGAGTAGACAACGTCATTGCCAGCGCAGCGAAGCAATCTCCAGTTCGATGGCTGGAGATTGCTTCGCTGCGCTCGCCATGACGAAAGCGCTACTCGGCAACCGCCGCGCCGCGGCGCAGCCGTGCCTGCGTGACATGATGCACCACGGCGATGTGGACCGCGAACAGACCGAACTTCGACGCCAGTGGAAAGACGCCGATGAACAGCGGCCACCAGGCGGTGAAGAAAAGCGCGACGATCAGGTTGAGCGCGGCGCTCGCGAACATCAGCGCCGACCAGATCATGCCGAACCGGTCCATCACGTCGCCGACGATCGCCATCTGCGCGGGCGGGATATAGCGGCTGAGCCAGCCCTTGCGCAGCATCACGGTCCCGACGATCAGATAAACGATCGTCGGCTTCGCCATCACGAAGCGCGGATCGCCGGTGAACAAGGTCGCCGCCGCGGTGAACAGCACCGAGGCGAGGCTGATCCATTGCAGCGCCGCCACCGCACGCCCACGCGCCAGCTCATATCCGACCACCGCCACCGCTACCACCGTTCCCGCAACCGTCGCGGGAACGATGCCCGCATCGAGCGCAAGCAGCACGGCAAAGACGATAATTCCGAGCGAATCGAAGAGCATCGGCCCGATGGCGTAAAGCAGTGTTCGCATGGCACATCCTTTTCGCGACTCAATGTTACCGTCGTAAACATTGCAGCCCGGCTGCGCGGGGTCAAGCAGAAATTGACGTCGTTAACATTGCTGGCTGGCGAATGGCAGGAAGCGACCGGAAGAGGACATAGTGGCTCTCTCCCCTTCAGGGGAGAGATACGCAGGCTTGCCAGCTTGCTGGCTAGCCGGAGTTGAGAGGGGTTTGGATGGTCCCCCTCTCCCAACCCTCTCCCCTGAAGGGGAGAGGGCTTTATGGCAGCTCCCCCACCCCACACCGGCCACACAAAAACGCTGTCCTACATGGCCCGGCTGTGCCAGCCTTCATCCCGGCTCTTTCAAATGTGGACAAAAGCGCTCGCCGCCCGGCTTGGGATCAGGGGCGTCAATCGCGCGCGACCTGCGCGCCGGGCGCAGCCAATCGGCGGCCACACAAGGCTGACCTTTCCTGACTTTTGGACCGATTGCGCGGGGCCGCGCCGACCGCTTCGCGCCTCGAAGCCGTTGTCACGCCCGCGATCGTCGGTCAGGTGCGCGGCGCCCAAAAAGAAGACCCACCCCCGGGCCCATGTCCCCGGGGGCGGGTCGCGACCCGTCGTCCTGTGGCCGCCTCCGACCCCCCCCCCGACAGGCGGCGGGGCCGGGCGCGGCGATCAGGCGAGGTCGAAACGGTCGGCGTTCATCACCTTGGTCCACGCCTTCACGAAGTCGCGCACGAACTTCTCTTCATGGCCGTTCTCGGCATAGACTTCGGCCACCGCGCGCAGTTCCGAATTGGAACCGAAGATCAGATCGGCCCGAGTCGCGCGCCAGGTCTCGCCGCCGGTCGTGCGGTCGGTGGCGACATATTCCTGGTCGTTCGATCCCTCGACCGCCTTCCACACATTGGTCATGTCGAGCAGGTTGACGAAGAAATCGTTGGTGAGCTGACCCGACCGCCTGGTGAAGTGGCCGTGGCCGCGCTCGCCATGATTGGCGCCGAGCACCCGCAGCCCGCCGATCAGCACGGTCATTTCGGGCACCGACAGGCCGAGCAGCGACGCCTTGTCGAGCATCATTTCCTCCACCTTCACCGCGAGCTTCTTCTTGCCCACATAGTTGCGGAAGGCGTCGGCCTCGGGCTCCATCACCTCAAAGCTTTCGACGTCGGTCTGCTCCTGCGTCGCATCGCCGCGGCCGCCCGTAAACGGCACGGCGACGTTGAAGCCCGCATCCCTGATCGCCTTTTCAAGCCCGACCACGCCGCCGAGCACGATCGCATCGGCCATCGACAGGCTGCCGCGCAGGCCATCGAGCGTGTCCAGCACCCTGGCGAGCATCGCGGGTTCGTTGACCTCCCAGTCCTTTTGCGGCGCGAGGCGCACGCGCGCGCCATTGGCGCCGCCGCGGAAATCGGACTTGCGGAACGTGCTGGCCGACGCCCAGGCGGTCTTGATGAGCTGGCTGACGGTCAGACCGCTCGCGGCGATCTTGTCCTTCACCGCCTGAACTTCGGCGTCCGAGGGCTTGGTGCCCGCGGGGATCGGATCCTGCCAGATCAGATCCTCGTCAGGGACTTCGGGGCCGAGATAACGGACCTTCGGCCCCATGTCGCGGTGCGTGAGCTTGAACCAGGCGCGCGCGAAGGCGTCCTTGAAGGCTTCATGGTCGTTGCGGAACCGCTCGCTGATCGCGCGATAGGCGGGATCGCGCTTCAGCGCCATGTCGGCGGTGGTCATCATCGTCGGGACCTTGATGCCGGGATCCCACGCCGCCGGGGCCATATCCTCCTCTTTCTGGTTGATCGGCTGCCACTGCCAGGCACCGGCGGGCGACTTCACAAGTTCATAGTCATAGTCGAACAGCAGGCGGAAATAATTCTCGGTCCACTCGCGCGGGGTGTTGGTCCACGCGCCCTCGATGCCGCTGGTGACGGCATGTTCGCCGATGCCGCCGCTCTCGTGGCTGCTGACCCAGCCGAAACCCTGCGCGGCAAGGTCGCTGCCCGCGGGCGCGGGGCCGAGCAGCGAAGGGTCGCCATTGCCGTGCGCCTTGCCAAAAGTATGGCCGCCAGCGGTGAGCGCAACGGTTTCCTCGTCGTTCATCGCCATGCGCTTGAAGGTTTCCTTCATGTCGCGCGCCATCCCCTCATCGTCGTGGGGGTTGCCCTGCGGCCCCTCGGGATTGACGTAGATCAGGCCCATCTGGATCGCGGCGAGCGGACCTTCGATCGTCTCCATCCCCTTCGCCGGGTCGATGCGCGTCTGCACGCCCTGATTGACCCATTTGTCTTCGCTGCCCCAATAGATGTCGCGCTCGGGTTCATAGACATCGACGCGCCCGCCGCCAAAGCCGAACACCGGACCGCCCATGCTTTCGATCGCGACATTGCCAGCCAGGATGAACAGGTCGGCCCAGCTGATCTTGTTGCCATATTTCTGCTTGATCGGCCAAAGCAGGCGGCGCGCCTTGTCGAGATTGCCGTTGTCGGGCCAGCTGTCGAGCGGCGCGAAACGCTGTTGCCCGCTGTTGGCGCCGCCGCGGCCGTCGGCGGTGCGATAGGTGCCCGCGGCGTGCCACGCCATTCGGATGAAAAAGGGCCCGTAATGGCCATAATCGGCGGGCCACCAGGGCTGGCTGTCGGTCATCAGCGCCTTGAGATCGTCCTTCAGCGCATAATAGTCGAGCGACTTGAACGCCTTGGCATAATCGAAATCCTCACCCATCGGGTTCGACGGCCCGTTCGGAGTCAGTATCTCGGTCGCCAGCATGTCGGGCCACCAGTCCTTGTTGGTGCGGCCGAGCAGCGAGCGAACGCCGCCGGGCTGGTGGACGGGGCAGCCGCTTCCGATGGGGGTCTGGTCGTTCATACAGTCTCTCCTCTCAAGGCTTTATGATAATGGTCGGACGCGACGACGCGCGCATGACGCAGGCAACCAGATGGCTGCCGGGGCAGGAAAGTGCGGATAGGCGTCGAGTCGATGGCGTCATCCTTTCGATCTGGGAGTGAGGATAGGCCCCGTCGGTCAATCGACCTAACCGAATAAGCTGAATTCAGTCATCGAATGAAGCGATCACCCCGATCGCAATCATCCCGCGCGCCGCGCGCCGAACCGACTCTCCCGCGCGACGAGCCGCAAGGCGGATCACCGCTATCCATTGCGCCGGAACCTTCGGGCTGGCAAAGGCGGCGTCAATGAGCAAAATACATGAACTGATGGCCCGCGGGACCGATCTCCTCGGCAGCGATTACGCCATCCTCTGCGGCGCGATGAGCTGGGTTTCCGAACGCCATCTGGTGAGCGCGATCAGCAATGCGGGCGGCTTCGGCGTGATTGCGTGCGGCGCGATGACGCCGGACCTGCTCGACGCCGAAATCGCCGCGACCAGGGCGCTGGCGACGCGCAATTTCGGCGTCAACCTGATCACCATGCACCCGCAATTGTTCGAACTGATCGACGTGTGCGCCAAGCATGACGTCGGCCATGTCGTGCTCGCGGGCGGTCTGCCGCCGAAGGGCAGCCTCGAGGCGATCAAGGCGTCGGGCGCAAAGGTCATCTGCTTTGCCCCGACGCTCGCGCTCGCCAAAAAGCTCGTCCGCTCGGGCGTCGATGCGCTGGTGATCGAGGGCATGGAGGCCGGCGGTCACATCGGCCCGGTATCGACGAGCGTGCTGGCGCAGGAAATCCTGCCTTCACTCGCCGACGCGCTTCCGGTCTTCGTCGCCGGCGGCATCGGGCGCGGCGAGGCGATCGCCGCCTATCTGGAAATGGGCGCATCGGGGGTCCAGCTTGGCACGCGCTTTGTCTGCGCGACCGAAAGCATCGCGCATCCCAATTTCAAAAAGGCTTTCTTGCGCGCCTCGGCGCGCGACGCGGTGGCGAGCGTCCAGATCGACCCGCGCCTGCCGGTCATTCCGGTCCGCGCGCTCAAGAACGCCGGGACCGAAGCCTTTACCGCCAAACAGCGCGAAGTCGCGAACAAGCTCGACAAGGGCGAGGTCGACATGGCCGCCGCGCAGCTGGAGATCGAGCATTATTGGGCGGGCGCGCTGCGCCGCGCCGTCATCGACGGCGACGTCGAAAACGGGTCGTTAATGGCGGGGCAATCTGTCGGTATGGTATCCGAAGAAGAGAGTGCGGCGGAAATCGTCGCATCGCTGGTGCAACAGGCCGAAGCGGCCTTGCACGCCCGGGGTTGATGCCGCACGATCGGGCGGTTGGGGAGTGGATCATGAATTTGTCGCGTAAGATCATCGTAGCCGGCCTGCTGGCGAGCGTCGCCGCCTGTGCGCCGAAGCCCCCGCCGCCCCCGCCACCGCCGCCGCCTGCCCCGCCGGTCGTGGTCATTCCGCCGCGCCCGCTGCCGCCCGGCAATGCGTCGCTGACGCAGATCCTGCCCGGTCGCGGGATGGACGGCAAATTCGTCACCGCGAACAGCGGCGTCACGGGCGAACGCGCCTTCTGGCAGCTCAAGATCGGACTCAATGTCGCGGCGATCGGTTGTCGCGGGCTGGAGGAATCGACGCTGGTTGCCGCCTACAACGACATCATCAAGAAGCATGGCAAGACGATCCGCGACACCGAAAGAAGCGTGATCCGCAATCTTGGCAAGGAAACGAGGAGCAATGGCGTCGCTGCACGCGATCGCCTGTCGACGCAACTGTTCAACTATTTTGCCCAGCCCCCCGCACAGCGCAGCTTCTGCGCGCGCGCCAACGAAATCGCACAGCTCGTCGCGACCACGCCCAGCGCGCAGCTTGTCGAACAGGCGCCGGTGCATCTGGGGCGGCTCGACGAGCCCTTCACCGACTTTTACGAGGCCTATGCCAAATATCAGGCGGACGTGGCGGCGTGGGACGCCCGATATGCACCGCGCCCCGCGACGATGAACACGCCCGCCCCGGCCGCCGCGGCGACGCCCGCTGGCCCCGAAGACACGGCCGCGACGCCCATCGTCCCACCGTCCGGCAGGTAGCGCGAGGTCCAGCGGGCCAGGAATCTATGGGGCGACCGTGCGCGACCTATTGGCGCGCGCCGCAACCTTCTGATAGCAGGGAGCGATGACCAACGCCCCGCCCCCGCCCTCGACGGCCGCCCAGTCGGCGCGCACCATATTGACCCGGCTGCACGAGGTCATGGCGTCGCGTGCCAATGCGCAGGGCAAGCTCAATCAGGTCGTCGGGATCATCGGCGAATGCCTCGACAGCGAAGTCTGCTCGATCTACCTGCTGCGCGACGGCGCGCTCGAACTTTATGCGACGCGCGGCCTCAAGCAGGAGGCGGTGCATGTCACACGCCTTGCGCCCGGCGAAGGGCTTGTGGGCACCATTGCCGAACATATCGAAACGCTCAATCTCGACGAAGCCGCAGCGCACCCCGACTTTTCCTATCGCCCCGAAACGGGCGAGGAATTGTTCCACAGCTTTGCCGGGGTGCCGATCATCCGTCGCGAGCGCGCCGTTGGCGTCCTTTGCGTCCAGCACGCGGAACCGCGCCGTTATGAAGAGATCGAGATCGAGACGCTGCAAACGGTCGCGATGGTGCTGTCCGAACTGATCGCCAACGCCGACCTTGTCGATACCGCCGCACGCACCGACGCCGCGGCCGCCGACCAGTCGGCGCAGCGGCTGAACGGACAGAAGCTGGTCGACGGCATGGGCGCCGGGGTCGCGGTATTCCATCAGCCGCGCATCACCATCGAACATACGGTCGCCGACGATGTCGAGGCCGAACGCCACCGCGTCTACGCCGCCTTCGACAAGATGCGCGAACAGATCGACCGCATGGCAAGCCAGGCCGAATTCGGCGTCGGCGGCGAGCATGAAGAGGTGCTCGAAACCTACAAGATGTTCGCCTATGACGAAGGCTGGTCGCGGCGGATCAACGAAGCGATCGACAGCGGCCTGACCGCAGAGGCGGCGATCGAGCGCGTCCAGCAACGCACGCGGATGCGGATGCGCCAGATCGACGATCCGCTGCTCCGCGACCGGATGCACGACCTCGAAGATCTGTCGAACCGGCTGATCCGCATCGTGTCCGGACAGATGGGCACCGCAGCGCAAATGGGGCTCCGGCAGGATTCGATCCTGATCGCACGCAACCTCGGTCCGGCCGAACTGCTCGAATATGATCGCCGCCGCCTGAAAGGCGTCGTGCTCGAAGAAGGCTCGCTGACCGCCCATGTCATCATCGTTGCGCGCGCGATGGGCGTCCCGGTCATCGGCCGCGTCCGCGACGTGCGCACCTCGATCCGCGAGGGCGACCTGCTGCTGCTCGATGCCAGCGCGGGCACTGTGCATGTCCGCCCGACGCCCGCGGTGCAGGAGGCTTTCAACGCCAAGCTCGCCATCTCGCAAAAGCGCCGCGCCGATCTTGCGGCGCTGCGCGACCTTCCTGCGGTCACCAGGGATGGGGTTCCGATCGAGTTGATGATCAACGCCGGCCTGCGCGAGGATGTCGCTGCGCTCGACCTCACCGGCGCGCGCGGGATCGGGCTGTTCCGCACCGAGTTCCAGTTCCTCGTCTCGGCGACGCTGCCCGCGCGCGAACGGCAGCAGCGGCTGTATCGCGACGTGCTCGATGCCGCGGGCGACCGCCCGGTCATCTTCCGCACCGTCGACATCGGCGGCGACAAGGCGCTGCCCTATATGAATGTTGGCGAAGGCGCGCAGGAGGAAAACCCGGCGATGGGCTGGCGCGCGCTCCGTCTCGCGCTCGACCGCGAAGGTCTTTTGAAGGTGCAGGCGCGCGCGCTGATGGAAGCCGCGGCCGGGCGTACGCTCAACGTCATGTTCCCGATGGTGTCGGAACCATGGGAATATGAGGCGGCGCGCGCCTTGTTCGTCGGCCAGCGTGCCTGGCTCGCCAGCCACAACAAGAAGCTGCCGGTGGCGATCCGCTATGGCGCGATGCTCGAGGTGCCCGGGCTGGTCGAAACGCTCGACCTGATGCTGCCGCACCTCGACTTCCTGTCGATCGGCACCAACGACCTCACCCAGTTCCTCTTCGCCGCCGACCGGGCGCACCCGCGGCTCGCCGAACGCTACGACTGGCTGTCGCCGACGGTGATGCGCTATCTGGCGCGCGTGGTGAAGATCGTGTCGGGATCGAAGGTCGCGCTCGGCGTGTGCGGCGAAATGGGGGGACGCCCCCTGGAAGCCATGGCGCTGCTCGGTCTCGGCATCGAACGCCTGTCGATCACCCCCGCGGGCGTCGGCCCGGTCAAGGCGATGATCCGCTCGCTCGACCTCGGCGCGCTGCGCGCCGACATGCCCGCGATGCTGGCGCAGCCGGCGCCGGACCCGCGCGGGCAGTATGAGCAATGGGCGCTCGCCCATCAGGTCGACCTGGGCACGTAAATGCGCCACAGTCGGCCATAGTTGGGCTATTCCAGTCAGGTCGTCGCTGGCACGGTCGTGATCGCCGGGACCGCCTGCCCGTCGTTCGCGGTGCGAACGAAACGCTCTGCCAGCCAGACGCATCCCCAGGCGAGTGCGATTCCGACCGGAATGTCGATGGCATAATGCCAACGACTGGCAATCGACGTGACGAGGATGAAGAACAGGAGGATCGAATAGAGCGGCAACAGGATCCGGCCGTGTTTCCACGCAAAGAGCCAGAAAAGAAATGCTCCCGCCGCGTGCAGCGACGGCATCGCCGCCAGTCCGACGGTAAAGTGGGTGCTGCCGTGTTGCGCGATCCACGCCGACCCTTGCGACACCGACTGACGATAGAATTCGAGCATGCTGAGCTGACCCGGCGTAATCGTGGGATCGATCCCCGCTTCATAGATGAACGGGCCTATCGCCGGTGCAACCAGATAGGACAGCGCACCAAGCGATTGCATGAGCAGAACCGCCACGACCAGCGTCCTGAAATGTGTCGGCGTCCTGATCGCGTGATAAAGGAAACTGGTATAAAACAGGCCAATGAACGACAGCATGTAGAAGTTGGATTCAAAGCGGATGAATCCGAACAGATTCTCGCGCATATGGATGCACGCGTCGATCAACGGACGGACCATCTGGTCCGTCTTCCAGTAGAAATCATCGTACATCACTGGATTGATGTGCGGTATCCAAAGCTTGATGTTGAAGTGCGCAATCAGGACCATGACATAGCAGGGCAGAGCGACCAAAAAGCTGGTTGAAACCTCGCGCTTGCCTGCCGCAAATGTTGCAAGACCGAGTAGCGCCACGCCGATCAGCGGATAGATATAGTGCACCCCGACAAAGGCGGCACGATTACCCGACGGCAGGACGATGGGGAGGTCCAATGCGATCAAAAAAGCCACATCACCGCGAGCGCGGCGCCGGTGACGAGAATTTCGGGCGGAATGGCACGTAGGCTGGATCGCATGAATCACCCATAAGCAGAAAGCCGGTTCCGCGACGGAACCGCCGTTCCCGATCCGTCCGCTTCGCCGACGTGCCACAACAAGGTTAATGAAGGGATAAATCCGCCCACCCCAACCGGGGCGCGGGGTGCTATCTGGCCAGAAGCCTATCGCCGACCTCTTCAAATTCGTACAATGCGCGATCCCCTTTGAACATATAATAGCGGGACGCGGGCAGCGGCCGCGACGATCCGAAATGATCGCGCAGGACGGCCGGGTAAATCTGGACCGGCGATTCGGGCATTGTCGCAGGCGCTTTCCCGGAAGGATCGCGAACGGCAAGCAGTATCCCCATTTTCTCGCTCAACTGGCTGCCGGACAATTTGGTCCAGGGCACGGGGACCGGATCGGTTCCAAGGCCGTGTTCGTTGCCGACATAGGGGGTCGGCCAAGGCCCTTCGTCGCTGTGGATGACGATGACCGCCGGCCGCGATCCCGCCAGAATCCGGTCGACGAGCTTCAAGACTTCGCGGTTGGTGAAACGGACCTGGTCGACATAATTTTCCGATCGCGTCCGCCGGCGCGCGGTTTCCAGATCGCGACAACTTCCGTCGGCATTCAGCACGAACGGCGGATGCGGAACCAAAAAATGGGCGAAGACATGTTTTGGCGATCCGTCGCGGGCGATCTCGCCCAACCGGCGAAATTTCTCGTTTGCGCGGTAACATTGATCGCCGCGACCATCGAAATAAGGCAGGCCCAGATCGCCGAGCCAGAACCCGACCGCCGACTGGTCGATAGCGAGACGGGCAAGTTGGGGCACCGCCCGGATCGTGACGGACTCCTGCGCCGCGGAACTGAAGCGTGTGGGTTCCCACCAGCTTCCCGCAAAAATGGTCTTGTAGCCGAACGCATTGAACTGGCGGATAGCCGACCCGTTGCGCGCGGCCCGATAGATGGGAACCCAGTCGCCCTGATCGCCGCCGGACATCTTGCGCGCCATCGGATCAAGGAGCGTGCCGTTCATCGTCGATGCAATCGAATGGCTGGTCCGCTGATAATTTGCATAAGCCCGATCGGGAACGACAAATCCGCGCTGTCGAAGCGCATCGATGAACGGCTGGTTATCGAACCCGTAATGCGCCTTGAACGTGTCGTTCGCGGCATAGCGATCGAAAAGAATGTGCCAGACGTCGGGACCGTCAGGCATCGCTTTGCCGTCGAGTTCGCTTAAGCTTCGCTGCGCCGGTGCGCGCGCGGATTCAAGCCGAAACTGCTGCACGGCCAGCGGCACGGCATTGACGACAACCAACAGGGCGGCAAGAAGGTTAAGGCGACCGGCAACGTCCCTGAGCCTGGTCCCGTCCGACGGGAACGTCCGGTAAAGCGCGACAAGCGCGGCAATCGCCGCGAGGTGCAGGGCGGCGGCCATCGGAAACGGCAGCGGCAGCAGCGCCAGCAACCTTGGAACATAGAAAAAATAGACTGCCGTTATGCCGCAAGCCATACCGGCACGTGCCCAGTCGCCGCAAATCGCCCGGAAAAATGCAGTGACGATTGCGGCGATGACAATAGCGCCGACCATCGTGGGCCAGACGCTTTCAAACCCCAAACGGAGCTGGTTGCCGCTCCAGAAAGTCATGATCGCGATCAGTGTGATACATATCCCGGCGACCGGGTATCGGCCGACGCTGGCGGTCAAAGCGCCCATCGCCTAACCGCGCCGGTCGTAAGTAACGATCAGGCGCCCGCCATCGCCGATGCGATCCTGGCGGACAATCCGTCCGCGCGCTTGTACCTGCCGGAGAAAGGCCTCTTCGGTATAGTCCGGAAAAATGTCGGGGCGGTGCCGCAACAGTTGCACCACCATGGGGTCGGACTTCGACGGAAATTCGATGACACCGACCGATGCCAGCCCCATCAACCAGTCGACAGCCATATCAAGCGGAATATTTTTTGCGATCGCCAGATGATGGATTACGGCCAGCGCCAGCATCATGTCGGCGTCGGACCGGTCCTGCATGCTTTTCCGTTCGGCCGCCGCCCAGCCTTGAGCCGGGCTGGGGTTGGTGGCGTCGAGCCACAAGGGCAGAACGGGCGCACCCGATCGATCGAAGCGAGCAAAGGCACGTTCAAGCGCGCCAAAGTCGAAGTCGAATCCCACGACAGATCGCGCTCCTGCGTTGATCGACGTCTGACTGAAATCCCCGCTGTTGCAACCGATGTCGAACAGCATGCCCGGCGCAGCCTTGCCGACCGCGTCCGCGACGAATTGATGCTTCGCGCTGCGGCGGGCTTCGTCATAGCTGTTGTTGGATGCGTAATCGTCCCAGACGGTCTTCTCCGCTGGCAGCGCAAGACTGGCGATATAGTCGCGAAGGCTTGCCAGCATCGCGATCAACCGCCGCTCGGGCAGATGTGCGACATGACGGGCCTTCGTTTCCAGCCCTTCGGCGACGCGGCGACGCGCGAAGGCGGCGGGGCCGACAATATGCGCCATCACGGTGAATGAAAGTCGGTCCCGAAACCCCAGGAGCTTTGCGAGCTGTTCAGGTTCGATGCCTTCCAGCGACCCGCGATACCAGGCGTTGGGGGCGATACCCTTTTTCGCCCACAGGTAGAGCGGATTGAGGAACTGCATCCCGAATTGCCGCTGTCCGGCCCATGCCGTTCCCTCCTCATAGGGAATGATCGAGAGATGGTCGATGAAGACCGGCCTGGTGCCGCGAAACTGGATATTATAGGCCGTGGCATCGGACAACGTGAAGCCGCGTCCGAGCAACGCAATATGGAAATCCAGATGGTGGAGCGCCGCAGCTTTCAGCGCCGCAAAGCACCACTCATAGGGGTAGGATACGAAGTCCAGAACGGGATGTTCGAGCCAGTGGACCGCACCGGGTGCCAATTCGGCGAGGTCGTCATCGATCACCATATTTGCCGGAAGCAGCCAGCCATCGCCGATCATCTCATCAAGAACACCACTGTCCTTGGCGGCGCCGAATTGCGATGCCCCCGCCGGGAAGATTGCGCGCAGGACACGACCCTCGTGGCGAAGCACGCGGCCCGAAGGGTCGCGGAATGATCCGGGGTCGAATTGCATGGAGGTCAGTCCTGCTGGCGCTTGAAGATGCTTTTCAGCTTTGACCAGTAGATTTTGCCGAACAGCAAGACGCTGGCGATCGCGCCCGTTACTGCCTGCAGGGCCATGCTGACCGTCGCACCGTCGAGATAGGCATAGGCCGGCGTGGTTGTCGCAAGGCTGAATCCGGCAAATGCGAAAGCAGCGAACAGCATGTCAGTCAGAGATTTTTTCAACGCGGCCCCCTCAGTTGATGCCCCGCATTAGTGACCAGGCAAAGTGAATTTCTGGTTAATAAGCGGATTCCTGCGCTCGCTGCCAGCAATTGCCGCATGGCTTCTGAAAAAGGATTCAAATTGCCCACCGGCTGATGTTTATGATATGTTCTTTCTTCAATCCTGAGGAGAGAACGATGAACGAGACGTCCCCCCGCGCCAGCGGCCAATGCCATTGCGGCGCAATCCGGTATTCGATGAGCACGGCGGTGCAGCATCATGCCCTGTGTCATTGCAGCGATTGTCGTCGCCACGCGGGTGCGCCGATGGTCGGGTGGGGGCTGGTCGGCATCGACGAGATCGAGATCAGCGGGACGCCGGAAATCTATGCTTCGTCCGAACATGGCCGCCGCCATTTCTGCGGGAATTGCGGCACCGGCCTCTTTTATACCAACGATCAGATTTTCCCCGGTCAGATCGATGTGCAGACCGCGACGCTCGACGATCCCGACCTGATCCCGGTGCAGGCGCAGATCCAGACAGCCGAGCGCATCGGCTGGATGGAAAGGCTGGTCGACCTGCCCGCGTTCGAGCGTTACCCGCCCTTTGAATAGCGCCGGTCGCCATCGTCCGCGGCGACCACCGCCGCAACCAGCTTCGCAATGTCCAGCCGGTTCGCGCTGTCGTCATACCCCTGGCGGACGATCACCAGCGCGCGCGACGGAATGATGACGACATATTGGCCGCGGTTGCCAAAGGCGCCGAAGGCGTCGGCGGGTACGCCGGGAGACCCGCCGAACAGCCAGAAGCCGGCGCCATAGCCGAAGGCGCCATCGGGTTGCGGCCCGCCCGGCGTGGTGACGAAGCGGCGCCAGTCGGCGGGAAGCAGGCGCTCCCCCTGCCACATGCCATCATTCTGGTAGAGCAGCCCGAACCGCGCGAGGTCCCGCGCGGTCGTCCACACCTGACTGGACAGGATGAAATCGCCGTCCTTGTCGCGTTCGGCAAAGGTGCGCGTCATGCCGATCCGGTCGAAGAAAGCGGCGGGATCGAGCGGCGCGCCCGTCTTTTCGAGCGCCGCCTTCAGCGACTGCACCGCGAGCAGCGTATCGTTGTTGGCATAGCGATAGCGCATGCCCGGCGGGTGGAGCAGCGGCCACTGCACCGTCCACTGGCGCACCGACGCGCCGCCCATATAGACGGCGTCGGTGCGATTGCCCGCGCTGTCGCTGGTGAGGCCGCTCGCCATGCGCATGAGCTGTTCGGTCGTGATGGCGCTGCGCGGGTCGCCGGGCGCCTGCCATTCGGCGATCATCGCCGGCTGCGTCACATCGAACCGCCCCTGCTGAACGGCGTGACCGATCAACGTCGCCGCCATCGATTTCGCGACCGAAAAGGTGCGCTGCGCCGTATGGCGATTGTGTCCGCCCCAATAGCGCTCCAGAGCGATGCGCCCGGTCTTGACGATCAACAAAGAACTGGTGCGTCCGCCGAAGTCGGCGATGTCCATCGCCACCGGCTCAAAGCCCGTCACTCCCCTGCGCACCGGCCAGCGCGCGTCCGCGTCACCGATCGGCCAGGCGCGCGCATCCAGATCGGCGCGCTGTCCGTCGGGCGACAGGCCGACGGGCGCCTCGGCGCCTGTCGGCAGCGTGACGCAACCGTTGCGCCGCGTCCATTGAGCGATGCGCGGCGGCATGTCATCGCGATAGCGGACGCTGACCCGCCGTGTCTTCAAGTCCACATCGGCCTTCAGCACACGAACCTCGGCTTCGACTTCGGGGTAGATGCCGGTCAGCTCGTCGCGCTCGATCGCCTCGATCGGCTTTCCGGCACCGTTCCACAGCGAGGAGCAGGTGAACGCCGCACGATATCCCGCCGCCCAGGCGCGGGTCAGGTCGGCATCGGCGCCGACCGCCATCGTCGGCATCGCCGCGATCGCCGACACGGCGCCCAGTGCAAACAACCACCGCATCGAACGAGCACTCCTATGCGCCTGATTCATCATCACCGCCCTGACCGTCGTTGCGCGTCCCACCAGGCCATGCGCTCGGCAATCCGTTTTTCAAAGCCGCGATCGACCGGGCGGTAATAGTCGCCCGGCGCCATGCCGTCAGGCCAATAATTGTCGCCCGAAAAACCGTCGGGAGCGTCATGGTCATAGCTGTAGCCCGCGCCATAGCCCAGATCCTTCATCAGCTTCGTCGGGGCGTTGAGGATGTTCGCGGGCGGCGCGAGGCTGCCGGTCTCGCGTGCCGCGCTCCACGCCGCCTTCTGCGCGGCATAGGCGGCGTTCGATTTGGGCGCGGTGGCGAGATAGAGGCACGCCTGCACGATCGCGAGCTCGCCTTCGGGCGAACCGAGGAACTGATAGGCGTCCTTTGCGGCGAGGCACTGCACCAGCGCCTGCGGGTCGGCGAGGCCGATGTCCTCGCTCGCAAGGCGGGTGAGGCGGCGGAGCACATAAAGCGGTTCCTCGCCCGCAACGAGCATCCGCGCAAGCCAGTAGAGCGCCGCCTGCGGGTCGGAGCCGCGCACCGCCTTATGCAGCGCCGAAATGAGATTATAGTGGCCGTCGCGATCCCGGTCGTAGACGGGCATCCGGCGGTGGAGAAATTGCGCAAGTTCGGCCGGATCGAGCGGCGCATCGAGCGTCACCGAAAACAGCGTTTCGACCTGATTGAGCAGGAACCGCCCGTCGCCGTCGGCGCTGGCGACGAGCGCGGCGCGCGCTTCGGTCGTCACCGGCAGCGCGCGGCCGGTTTCGGCTTCGGCGCGGTCGATCAGCGTTTCGAGCGCAGCATCGCCAAGCCGGTTCAGCACCAGCACCTGCGCGCGGCTGAGCAGCGCGGCGTTCAGGGCAAAGCTGGGGTTCTCCGTCGTCGCGCCGACGAGCACGACGGTGCCGCGCTCGACATAGGGCAGGAAGCCGTCCTGTTGCGCGCGGTTGAAGCGATGGATCTCGTCGACGAAGAGCAGGGTCCGTTTGCCCGTCGCAGCCATTTTTTCGGCATCGGCAAAGGCCTGGCGCAAATCGGCGACGCCCGAAAAAACTGCCGACAGCGCGGCGAAACGCATCTTCACCGCCTCGGCCAGAAGGCGCGCGATGGTCGTCTTGCCCGTGCCCGGCGGCCCCCACAGGATGATCGACGACAATTGGCCCGCAGCGACCATGCGCCCGATCGCGCCGTCGGTGCCCGTCAGATGCTCCTGTCCGACGACCTCAGCCAGCGAGCGCGGCCGCAGCCGCTCAGCGAGCGGCGCGGCGCCGGTCGCCGCGTCCTGCCGCGCGGTCGGTGTTTCCTCACCGAAGAGATCGCCCGCCATCGGGCGCTCAGCCCCCGTGCCGCTGTTTCTGGCGGATCAGGCGCAAATAGGTGTCGGCAACCGCCTGATTGATCGCATCCCACTGATAGGCGCCGCTTTCGCGCACCGCCGCGGCGCCATGGTCGGCGCGCAGCGCGGTATCGTTGCAATAACGCTCGAGATGGTCGGCAAAGCCCGAGATCGATCCCGGTGCGACGAGATAGCCCGTCTGGCCATGCTTGACGATACTCGCGCTGCCCGTCGCGCGCGCCGCCACCACCGGCAGCCCGCACGCCATGGCCTCGAGCGTGACATTGCCAAAGGTTTCGGTGACCGACGGGTTGAAGAAGATGTCGCACGACGCAAGCGCATGAGCGAGATCGGCGCCGCCCTGAAAGCCCACGAAATGCGCGTTGGGCAGGCGCGATTCGAACCAGTCGCCCGCCGGCCCCTCGCCGATCACCACCACCTGATGCGGCACGCCGCGGCGCGTCAGCACGTCGATGGCATCGGCAAAGACGTCGAGCCCCTTTTCCATCACCAGCCGCCCGAGGAAGGCGATAGTGGGCGTGTCGTCGGCGATGCCGAGCGACCGGCGCCAGGCCATGTCGCGGCGGCCGGGGTGAAAAATCCCCTGTTCGACGCCGCGCGTCCAGATGCCGATGTCATAATTCATCCGCTGGTCGCGGAGCACCTGCGCAAAGCTTTCGGACGGCGCGATCAGCGCGTCGCAGCGGCGATAGAGTTTGCGCAGCCAGGCGACCACGAGCGGTTCGAGGAACGACAGATTATAATAGCGGAAATAGGTTTCGAAGCGCGTATGGACCGAACAGGCCACCGGAATCCGGCGCCGCCGCGCCCACGCCGCCGCCTGTCGCGCCACGCGATCGGGGCTGGAGATATGGACGATGTTGGGCGCAAAGGTGGCGATGTCCTGGCGCACCCTCGATGAAAAGCTCAAGGGTATGCGATATTCGCTGCGCCCGGGGATCGCCATCGACGGCACGCTGACGAGGTCGCCGGT
Organism: Sphingopyxis alaskensis RB2256; assembly: GCF_000013985.1. GTDB lineage: Bacteria > Pseudomonadota > Alphaproteobacteria > Sphingomonadales > Sphingomonadaceae > Sphingopyxis > Sphingopyxis alaskensis. Next base: position 2,268,978 of record NC_008048.1, read on the forward strand.
GGGTTCGAAGTCGGGGTGGGCGACGGTCGGCGAATAGACGCGCACCGCCGCGCCCTGCGCCAGCAGATATCCGACGAGGCGATTGAGCGCCTTGTTCGCGCCGTCGGTCGTCATGTTGTAATTGCCGCTGAACAGGGCGATGCGAAGGTCCGAAACGTCCATCCCGCCTCGCCTAATCCGTTAGCCGGGCAAAGGCAATTGCGTCAGAAAGCCTCGCGCTGCTCCGATGGCGCTTCGGGATCAAGGTCGATCGGCGGATGCAGCCGCAGATGATGGACGCGGCGTTCGTCGGCGTCGGTCACCTCGATCCGCCAGCCGCTCGGGTGGACGAGTATTTCGCCGACCTCGGGCACATGCCCCGCGAGCACCGCAGCGAGCCCGCCGAGCGTGTCGACATCCTCCTCGACCTCGCCGAGCCGCGGATCGACCGCTTCGCCGAGGTCGTCGAGTTCGGCGCGCGCGTCGACTTCCCAGCAGCCCCCCTCGCCCGCGACGATCAGCGGCTCGGGTTCGTCGTCATGCTCGTCCTCGATCTCGCCGACGATCTCCTCGACCAGATCCTCGATCGTCAGCAATCCCTCGGTGCCCGAATATTCGTCGATCACGATCGCCAGATGGGTGCGTTTGGCGCGCATTTCGGCGAGCAGGTCGAGCACGCCCATCGATTGCGGGACGTAGAGCGGCTGACGGAGGAGGTCGAGCAGCGGCGGTGGTGGCCGTTTTTCGGCAAGCACGGCAAAGACGTCCTTGACGTGGATCATGCCGATGACCTCGTCGAGGCTTTCGCGATAGACCGGCAGGCGGCTGTGGCCCGCGTCGGCAAAGATCGCGAGGATGTCCTCGAAGCTCGCGGTTTCGGGGATGGCGATGATCTCGCCGCGCGGCACCGCGACATCGTCGACCGTCTGCTCGCCGAAATGGAGGAGGTTGCGCAGCATCTTGCGCTCGATGGGCGAAAGGTCGCCGACGATGTTGCTGCCGCGGCGGTCCTCGCCCTCTTCCTCGGCCTCGTCGATGACCTCTTCGATCTGTTCGCGCAGTGACGGCTCCTTGTCGCCGCCGAACAGCAGGTTTTTCAGTCCGGACAGCAGCCCGGACCTGCTACTGTCCTCTTCCGATCGGTTCGAAGATCCCTGGTCGTCGGGCATGGTTGCAACATATCCTGAATTAATCCTGATCGGCATATGGATTGGCGATGCCCAGCGATGCAAGGGCTTTCACTTCGAGCGCTTCCATCGCCGCCGCCGAAACATCGTCCATATGGTCGTAGCCGACGAGGTGCAGCGCGCCGTGAACGATGAGGTGCGTCGCGTGGGCGGCGAGCGAAACGCCCTTCTCATCCGCTTCGCGCGCGCAGGTTTCGCGCGCGAGAACGATGTCCCCCAGCAGGATTTCGCCATCGTCGCTGTTCGCGAGACTTTCGAGCAGGTCGTTCTGTACCTGCGGAAAGGAGAGCACATTGGTCGGCTTGTCACGCCCGCGGAAATCGCGGTTGAGCGTATGCACCTCGGCATCGTCGGTCAGGCGCACCGCAACCTCGACCAGCGGCGCCGCGTCGGCGAGCGCCGCGAAGGGGGTGATGGCAAACGCCGCTGCCACCGCCTCGGCCGCGCGCGCTGCCCAGTCGAGCGCGTCGGGCCACGGCGCCGCGGCGTGGGTTTCAACGCTCAACATGGGCAGGTCTCCACAAGAAGAAGGCCGGAAAACTGCGCAATTTTATTCGCAATTCGTATTTTCGGCGATGGCTTGACACATGCGGGATCGTCGTTCGGCGTCATGCCCATCCGCTACCGCGCCGCAGCGCGGTAGGACAGCGTTTTTTGGCGGCTCGTCTGGGCATCGTGGACATATTGGCTGACGTTGCGCTGGCGGGTTGATTCAAGGCCTCCTTTTGGCGGCAGGCTTGGGCCGAGGCGACCTTACAGAAGCAGAATGGCGTGTTCTGAGGGGCTTGCTGCCGATTGAGGCGTCTAGCCGTGGGCGTGAATGTCGGCGTGAAGCGACCCGTGCGATCCTCAACGGCTTACTCCGGCGACTTCGCCGCGGCACGCCATGGCGCGGCATTCAGCGCAGGATCCTGCCCCGATGCAGGAACCATCGCGGTGGCCGGACGCTATGGGACCATAACATCCATACAGGTTTCGCGTTACGCGCGCGGATTTTTGACCTATCTGGAGTGCGTGCCCGATACGGGCCAAAGCTTCGTCCCATCGATCGACCAAGAGGACCAACAGGCCCCGCATGACCGTCACGATCCCGACCGCCGCCCCGACTGCCGCCGCAAAGGCGGCGCGCGCCAAAACCGATGCCGCCACCAGCAATCCGCTCGCCGACATGCGCGACTGGTGGGACAGCAGCGTCGCCTGGGTGAACAGCCACTGGCTGGAAATCGGGATCGCGGTGGCGCTTGGCCTCGTCATCTATGTCCTGCTCTCGATGATCCGCCGTATCGCGCTGAGGCGCGCGCAGGCGGCGCCGGGCGAGTTCACGCTCACCGACATCGTCGGCCGCGTGATCCACAAGACGAAGTCGCTCGTGCTGGCAATCATCGCCGTGCGGCTGGTCGCGGGTTATGCGCAGCCGCCGGCCCTGTTCATGCAGGCCATCCATTTCGCCTTCACCGTCGCCGTCGTGTTGCAGGCCGCGATATGGGCACGCGAAATCATCCTCGGCCTCATCCAGCGCCGCGCTGCCGAAGGCCATAATGAAACGCTCAGCAACGCGATGGGAATCATCCGGCTGCTCATCAGCGTCGCACTTTTCGCGGTCGCCGCCATCGTCATCCTCGACAATATGGGGGTCAATGTCACCGGGCTGGTCGCGGGCCTCGGCATCGGCGGCATCGCGATCGGCCTTGCCGCGCAGGGCATTTTTTCCGATCTGTTCGCGTCGCTGTCGATCATCTTCGATCGGCCGTTCCGCGTCGGCGAGACGATCAAATATGACACGAGCACCGCAACCGTCGAACGGATTGGCCTGAAAAGCACGCGCCTGCGCTCGATAAACGGCGAGTTGCTCGTCATTTCGAACACCAATCTGCTCGCCAAGGAAATCACCAATTACGCGCATCTGCACCGCCGCCGCGTGACCTTCATGATCGGCGTCGTCTATCAGACCACGCCGACGATGCTGCGCGACCTTCCTGCGCTGCTCGAGGAGCAGGTGAACGCCGCAGGCCATGCGTTTGTTCGTTCCAGCTTTGTCGCTTTCGGCCCGTCCAGCCTCGACTTCGAACTGCTCTTCGACGTGTTCAGCGATGATTATGACGTCGTGACCGCCGCGCGCACCGACGTCGCGATCCGCCTGTTCGAAGCGATGACCGCGGCGGGTTACAGCTTTGCCTATCCGACGCAGACAACCTTCACCGCGGCGCCCGACGGCCGCATGATTCTCCCCTATGCCGAAAGCGTGACGATGAAGGCGCCAGACCCTGCCGATGGCTGACGCTACGGCGCCTTGGTCAAAGCCCTTGGCCCTTGTGCAACGCGGCAGGAGAGGCCTAGAACGCGCCCCGAAGCAGCATAGAGGGGATGACAAATGGCCACCATCACGCCGCAGGAGTTGCAGTCGAAGGTCGGGCAGCATCTCGGCACCTCCGATTGGGTGCTCGTCGATCAGGAGATGATCAACAAGTTCGCCGATGCGACGGGCGATCATCAGTTCATCCATATCGACGAGGAAAAGGCCAAGCAGACGCCGTTCGGCGGCACGATCGCGCACGGCTTCCTCACCCTGTCGCTGATGCCGATGCTCGGTCAGAGCACCGACGGGCCGAAAGTCGGCGGCGTCAAGATGGGCGTCAACTATGGCTGCAACAAGGTTCGTTTCCTGTCGCCCGTCCGTTCGGGCAAGCGCGTGCGCAGCCATGTGAAGCTGCTCGAACTGGAAGAAAAGCGCCCCGGCCAGTGGCAGCAGACCAACGAAGTGACGATAGAGATCGAGGGCGAGGAAAAGCCCGCCCTGATCGCCGAATGGATCAGCCAGTTTTTCGTTTGAGCGCCCTCCCCGGCAAAGACCCGTTCAAATTGACCAAGAAGGATTTTCATCATGCGTGACGCCGTTATCGTTTCCACCGCCCGCACCCCGCTGACCAAGGCGGCGCGCGGCTCGTTCAACAACACGCTCGCCCCGACGCTGGGTTCTTTCTCGGTCAAGGCCGCGGTCGAGCGCGCCGGTCTGGAGGGCGGCGAGATCGACGACGTCGTGTTCGGCGCCGCGATGCAGCAGGGGTCGCAGACGATGAACGTCGCGCGGCTGATCGCGCTGCGTTCGGGCCTGCCCGTCACCGTCCCCGGCATGTCGATCGACCGTCAATGCTCGTCGGGCCTGATGACGATCGCGACCGCCGCGAAGCAGATCATCGTCGACCGTCAGGACATCTGCGTCGCCGGCGGCATCGAAAGCATCTCGAAAGTCAGCGGCAGCGGCAAGGTGTTCATCGAGACCGACGCCGAGCTGATCGCGATGCACAAGGACACTTATATGCCGATGATCGGCACCGCCGAGGTCGTCGCCAAGCGTTACAACATCGGCCGCGAATATCAGGACGAATATTCGCTCCAGTCGCAGCAGCGCACCGCCGCCGCGCAGGCCGCGGGCAAATATGACGACGAGATCGTCGCCTGCAAGGCGACGATGGCGGTGATGGACAAGGAAACCAAGGAAGTCAGCTATAAGGAGGTCGTGGCCGACAAGGACGAATGCAACCGTCCCGACACGACGCTCGAAGGGCTGGCGAGCCTGAAGCCGGTGATGGGCGAAGGCCACACGATCACCGCGGGCAACGCCAGCCAGCTCGCCGATGGCTCGTCGGCGTGCGTCGTGATGGAAGCCAAGGTTGCCGAAAAGCGCGGCCTCCAGCCGCTCGGCCGCTATGTCGGCATGGCGGTCGCCGGCACCGAGCCCGACGAAATGGGCATTGGCCCGGTCTTCGCGATCCCCAAGCTGCTCGAACGCTTCGAATTGAAGATGGACGACATCGGCCTGTGGGAGCTCAACGAAGCCTTTGCGGTGCAGGTGCTCTATTGCCGCGACAAGCTCGGTATTCCGAACGAGCTGCTCAACGTCAACGGCGGCTCGATCTCGATCGGCCACCCCTTCGGCATGACCGGCGCGCGCTGCGTCGGCCACGCGCTGATCGAAGGCAAGCGCCGCGGCGTGAAGTACGCCGTCGTGACAATGTGCATCGGCGGCGGCCAGGGCGCGGCAGGCCTGTTCGAGGTCTTCTGATTTGCGCCTAGACCAACCGCGCATCGAGCCGGTCGATCTGGACCGGCTCGATGCCGACCAGCGCACCGCGCTAGACCCCTTCCTCGCCAGCGATGGCGGCAAGGTCGGGGGCGGCAAGATCCTCAACATCTTCCGCACGCTGGCGCATGCGCCCAGGGCGCTCACGGCCTTCCTCGCGTGGGGCAACTATATCCTGTCGCGGCGCAATGCGCTGAGCCCACGGAATCGCGAACTCGTCATCCTGCGCACCGGCTTTAACTGCCGTTCGGGTTACGAGTGGACGCAGCACAGGCGCATCGGGCTCGATTGCGGATTGAGCGAGGACGAGATCGCCCGGATCAAGGCGGGACCCGACGCGGGCGGCTGGAACGACCTCGACCGCGCCATGCTGCGCGCGACCGACGAACTCACCGCCGACCATTTCGTCAGCGACACGACCTGGGCCGCGCTCGCGCCGCTCGGCGACAAGGGACGGATGGACCTGGTGATGACGGTGGGGCAATATACGCAGGTCTCGATGATCCTGAACAGCTTCGGCATTCAGGTCGAGGAAGGATGGGAGGTCGACCCCGACCTCAAGGCCTGACGGGAAGGAAGAAGCACATGACTGCCATCGGCATTATCGCCACGCTGCGCGTGCAGCCGGGCAAGGAAGAGGCGTTCGAAGGCGTCTTCGCCGAACTCGCCGCCGCGGTGAACGCGAACGAGGCGGGCAACAGCTTTTACAAGCTGTTCCGCACCGAGGCGGCGGGCGTTTACAAGGTCATGGAATGTTATGACAATGAAGCCGCGGTCGAGGCGCACCGCGCGTCGGAGCATTTCCGCTCGCTGGGGGCGAAGCTCGGCCCGTGCCTGGCGGGTGCACCCGAGATCGAGAAGCTGACCGGCGCCTGAGGCCGAGATTGACCACTGGCAACAGAGGCAGGCATTGATCCTCCCTGTGGCGAAGCCATGGGGAGGTTGACGAAGGGGCAATGACGCTGCCGTAGCGGCCCCTCCACCATCGCTGCGCGACAGGGAGGATTTTCCTTATCGTCATCCTGGCCTTGACCCGGGATCCATATCCGCGCCGTCGTCGTGGATCCCGGATCAAGTCCGGGATGACAAATGTCTGGAAAGGATGGTGGGTTCAACGGGTAGTCGCAACACTCCTTCTCCTCAAAGAATGAAGTGTTGCGGCCACCCGTTGAACCCACCATCGATTGCGGACGCTGCGATCCTCCCCGGAAGGGGGAGGGGCAACGAAGACTTGGCAGCTTGCTGCCTGGTCGTAGTGGGGTGGGGCCTGTCGGCCTCGCGCAAGGCCGACAGGCCCCACCCCAACCCCTCCCCTGAAGGGGAGGGGCTTAGCCGGCCGCAACGGCAACTCCCCACTTCAAAGCCGACCTCACGTCACCTCCGCAATCTCCCCCGCCCGGTCGCCCAGCACATAGCGTGGTCCGGCGCCGCGCTGTGCCGCCTTGTCCTGCGCATTATAGAGCCCGCATTTCCTGAGCGACAGGCAGCCGCAACCGATGCACTGGTCAATCAGCCCGCGCGTTCGCGTCAGCGCCGCGATCTGCGCGTCGATACGCGCGCGCAGCCCGGTGCTGATCCGCGTCCAGTCGGCGGCATTCGGCGTGCGTCCGGCGGGCAGCCGCGCGAGTTCCGCGCCGATCTCCTCGAGACTCAGCCCCATTTGCTGCGCGATCAGGATGAACGACACGCGGCGGATGTCGGCGCGCAGGAAACGGCGCTGCCCCCCGCGCGTACGCAGCGCCTCGATCAGCCCCTTCGCTTCGTAAAAACGGATCGCCGACACCGCGACGCCGGTGCGCGCAGCAAGCTCGCCAATGGCGATGAGGTCGGTGCGGTGCATGGCATAAACTCCCGTCGTTGCGAGGCGCTACGCGCCGCGGCAATCATCAGCCATCGGTGCGTCGGCCCGATGGCTTAAGATTGCGTCGCTTCGCTCGCAATGACGCACCTCGAAACGGATACGCCATTTCCTCTTGATCTGAACCTCACTTCAGCTTGCATAAGCGGCTGCGTCAACCCGAATCAGGAGATATCCCCGTGACGCACCCCTTCATCGAACATGTAAACCTGACCGTCAGCGATCCCGACCGCACCGCCGGCATCCTGTCGGCGATCTTCGGCTGGCACGAACGCTGGCGCGGCCCGGCGCGCGATGGTGGGCGCACGATCCACCTCGGCAGCGACACGGCCTATATCGCGCTCTACACCGGCCCCGACGACGAACGCGAAAGCGCCCGCTACCCGAAGGGCGAACCGCTCAATCATGTCGGGGTGCAGGTCGACGACCTCGACACCATCGAAATGCGCGTGAAGGCGGTCGGCCTTGCCCCCTTCAATCATGGCGATTACGAGCCCGGTCGTCGCTTCTATTTCTTCGACCCCGACGGCATCGAATATGAAGTCGTCAGCTACGCCGAGCCGCGGCCACGTTGAGCCGGGCAACATCCACGTCGCTGCCGCGTTGATCGATCATCGAGGGGGCCGAAAGGAGCCTATCGATGAGCAACGATATCAAGCAGCAATTCTGGAAGGCGCTGGCCGACAGCCCCAATCTGATGGTGGGTGCTACTGGCGAGCGCGCGCATCACATCCCGATGCGGGCGCAGCTCGACAGGGACGCTGACAGCGCCTTCTGGTTCTTCACTGCGACCGACAATCGCCTTGCGGGCGGCGGCCCGGCGATGGCGCAATTCGTGTCGAAGGACCATCGCCTTTTCGCGTGCATTTCGGGGACTCTGCGCCGCGAAACCGACCGCGCGGCGCTCGACAAGCTGTGGAACAACGGCGTCGCCGCCTGGTATGAGGGCGGCAAGGACGACCCCAGGCTCCTGCTGCTGCGCTTCGACCTCGACGACGCTGAAATCTGGACCGCCGATCCGGGGATCAAGGGCTTGTTCAAGCTGGCGACGGGAATGACGATGAAGGAAGGCGACCTTGGCGGACACGCCGAAGTGGCGCTTTAGCAGGCTGCGGAAAAACTCTTCCCGTTTGGGGCTCAGCGTGATTCAATTGCGGCGTTGAGCTTGGGGGGGTGCAGCATGCGGGGGGACGACATTGGGACGGAGAGGCTGTTTTCCTATGTGAGTTGCGAGGCTCGGGTTTCTGCGAGCCATCCGCTTCGGCCGATCCGGGCGATTGTCGATGAAGTGCTGGAGGTGCTGTCGGCCGATTTTGAGGGGATGTACGCGAAGACGGGGCGTCCCTCGATCGCGCCTGGGAAGCTGCTGCGCGCGTTGCTGCTACAAGCCTTTTATTCGATCCGATCGGAACGCCAGTTGATGGAGCAGATGGACTACAATCTGCTGTTCCGCTGGTTCGTGGGTCTGTCGATGGATGCGGCGGTTTGGGACGCCTCGATGTTCACCAAGAACCGTGACCGGCTTCTGGAAGGTGATGTGGCGACCAGGTTCCTCGCCGCGGTCGTGGCGCAGGCCCGAGGCCGCGATCTCCTTTCAGACGAGCATTTCTCGGTGGACGGTACGCTGATCGACGCCTGGGCTTCGATGAACAGCTTCCGCCCCAGGGATGATGGCGAGGGACCGGCGGGGGCCGGGCGCAATGCCGAACGCGACTTTCGCGGCGAGAAGCGGTCGAACCAGACGCATGCCTCGACCACCGATCCCGAAGCGAAGCTCTATCGCAAGGCCAACGGTCAGTCGTCGCGCATGGCCTTCATGGGGCATGGGCTAATGGAGAACCGCAATGGCCTGGTGGTCGGCGCGCTCGTCACTCAGGCCACAGGCACCGCCGAACGTGAGGCGGCACTGGTTTTGGTCGATGAACTCAAAGCCACCGGCCGCATCACCCTGGGCGCGGACAAGGCTTACGACGCACGCGCGTTCGTTCAGGCTCTGCGCGCCCGCAAGGTCACGCCGCATATCGCTCGCAACGAGCAGATCAACCAGGCCGGTGAACGACGACGCAGAAGCGCCATCGACGGTCGCACCACCCGCCATCCCGGCTACGCCATCAGCTTGGCGGTTCGAAAGCGGATCGAAGAAGTGTTCGGTTGGGCCAGGACCGTCGGTGGCCCGCGTAAAACGCGCCACAAGGGCACCGATCGCGTCGGCCAGGCTTTCACCTTGACCGCCGTCGCCTGCAACCTCGTCCGGCTGCCGAAGCCAATGGTGGCCGCATGACCGTGCCCGCACTCCGCTTCAAATCGGATCAATCCGGGGAAATGGCCCAAAAGGCCGCCTCAAACCCCTCGCCGAAACGCGTCTAAGCCTCGGTCCGTTGGAGAAAAAGGCCGAACGCACCCGCTTTTCCGCAGCCTGCTAAGGCTTGTGGGAATCCTAAATCCCCACAAGCCTTAGAGCGCGATGACATGATATTGACCCACCGTGACGGAGGCGATTTTGGCCGAGTGCGAGGCGCGAGGAGCGGCGCGATGCGGGACATCGCGCCCGACGAGCAACGTGGCAATCGGCCAGAATCGGCCCGCCGGAGGGGTTGCCCCCTGAAGCCCGCCGGACAGCGGCGCGTCTCTGGTCCGGGCAACCAGCCCGTCCTGCGAGACGCTTCTTGCCGACGAACTTCAGGGGGCAATCACGGTGGGTCAATATCATGTCATCGCGCTCTAGCAGGCTGGCTCCGGGACACGGCAAACCGCCATTTTCGGCTCACCCTCGTCCGAATGTCGATACAGCCTGGCGACTCACTCCGTCCACATCCGCGCCATCTCCACCCCGAACGCCCCAAAGGTCAGCGTCAGGCCGACAACGAACAGGCGATAGGCATAGGCGAGATAGCGATATTTGCGCCGCGCCAGCACCATGCCATTCTGATAGGTGTCGCGCAGCATCGTTTCGTAGATGTCTTCTTCGCTGCGCAGGCGCGCCTTGACCGCGGCGATATAGTCATCTTCATCCATCTGCGAGAAACGGCCGAAAAAGAGGATGTTGCTGTGATCCTTGCCGTCCTTGTAGACGACGGGCGGCGCCTGTCCCACGCGCGGCAGCACCGCCGACACCGCGAGCAGCGCCGAAAGGAAGGAAAAGGTCGCGAGGATGGTGAGCGGCATCGCGAGCGCACCGCTGCCCGTGCGCGCCTGTCCCACCGCGAGCGTAAACACCACAAAGGTCGCGCCCATCAGGATCGACGCTTTCTGGTCGGCCATCTGCGACAATTGCATCGTGATCTGCTGCGTCGTGCGCACCAGATGCACGGCGTTGGGCGGAAAACCCGCGTCTGTCGGTGACTTTGGATCGTCTGGCATCGGCCTGTCCTCATGTTCGACCCGCAACAGCGATGGCACGGCGCGCCCTTGTCGGCAAGATGCTGCCCTGTTCCCGCCGCAATCGCTTGCCAAGCGCGCATCATCGCGCCATTCCCGCGCGCAACATCCTTTCTTTATGGGACGCACCAGATGAGCACCGCCCTGACCGACCAGATTTACGGCCTGATCGCCCCGTTCAACAAAAAGGGCATCGCGCTGACCGACGCGACGACCTTTGCCGGCGACCTGGAATGGGACAGCCTGACGGTGATGGACTTCGTCGCCGAGGTCGAAGACACGTTCGACATCATCATCAGCATGAACCAGCAGGCCGAGATAGAGAATGTCGGCCAGCTGGTCGCGGCGGTGGAAAAACTGCAGGGCTGACCTTTCAGGTTCCGTTCGCATCGAGCGAAGTCGAGATGCCCCTCGCACTTGCGCCATGCCGACGGGTGTCTCGACTTCGCTCGACACGAGCGGACATTGGAACGATGATATGACCGACCTCTTTTCCAAATTCGACCCGCTGATCCAGCAGCGCGAGGCGCTGCTCGCGACCGGGGTCACCGATCCGTTCAGCCTGGTGATGGAAAAGGTGCTCTCGCCCACTGTGGCGATCTGCAACGGGCGCGAGACGATCCTGCTCGGCACCTATAATTATATGGGCATGACCTTCGACGAGGATGTCATCGCCGCGGGCAAGGATGCACTCGACAGGTTCGGCAGCGGCACGACCGGCAGCCGTGTGCTCAACGGCACCTATCAGGGGCACCGCGAGTGTGAAGAGGCGCTGAAGGCGTTCTACGCCATGGATCATGCCATGGTGTTTTCGACGGGATACCAGGCGAACCTCGGCATCATCAGCACCATCGCGGGCAAGGGCGATTATGTCATTCTCGACATCGACAGCCATGCGTCAATCTATGACGGCTGCAAGATGGGCGACGCGGAAATCATCGCCTTTCGCCACAACGACGTCGAGGCGCTTGAAAAGCGCCTGAAGCGCCTGCCCCCCGATGCGGGCAAGCTGGTCGTACTCGAAGGCGTCTATTCGATGCTCGGCGACGTCGCGCCGCTCAAGGAAATGGTCCGCGTTTCCAGGGAAAATGGGGCGATGGTGCTGGTCGACGAGGCGCACTCGATGGGCTTCATCGGCGAACATGGGCGCGGGGTGGCCGAGGCGCAGGGTGTCATCGACGATGTCGATTTCATCATCGGGACGTTCAGCAAAAGCGTCGGCACCGTCGGCGGCTTTTGCGTGTCGAACCACCCGAAGTTCGAGATCATGCGGCTCGTCTGCCGCCCCTATGTCTTTACCGCATCGCTGCCGCCGAGCGTCGTCGCGACCGCCGCGACGAGCATTCGCAAGCTGATGCACGGCGGCAACAAACGCGCGCATCTGTGGGAAAACAGCAAGGCACTGCACAGCGGCCTTAAGCATCTGGGCTTCACGCTCGGCACCGACGAGCCGCAGTCGGCGATCATCGCCGTCATCATGCCCGACCTCGAACGCGGCGCGATGATGTGGGAGGCGCTGCTGGAGGAAGGACTCTATGTCAACCTCGCGCGCCCGCCCGCAACCCCCGCAGGCATGACGCTGCTCCGCTGTTCGCTCTGCGCCGAACATTCGGCGGATCAGGTCGGCGAAATCCTGTCGCGCTTCGAACGCGCGGGCAAGCGCACGGGGATCATCGGCTGAACCGCACCCGTCCCCCGACCAGCGGATTCCTTTTCGCGGCGAACCGAGTGCGCGAACGGGCAGCGGCGGCTTCGCGGCTTTGCCGTGGCGCGCGTGTCCGGTAAGACAGTCCGGTGTTCGAGCGGGATCATGACAGCGAAACCGACGGGCGGCGCGAGCGGATACGCTTTGGCCTGACGGTCGGCGTGGCGACGATCCTCGCAGGGGTCGTCACCGCGCTCGTGCTGCTGCTGGCGCGCGCGAACAATGACTATGACCGCTCGCTCGCCTGGCAGGCGCAGAGCCTGGAGGTGATCGCGCAGACGCGCTCGGTCGATGCCGCGCTCGCGCGCGCCGAAGCCGCGCTGGGGCGTTTCGCCGTCGGCCTGCGGAAAGAGGATGGGCGCATCTATGAACAGCAATGGGGGCGCGCGCGCCAGTTCCTCGCCCAGCTCGAACGCAATGTCCGCGACAACCCGGCGCAAGGCCGTCTTGTCCAGCAACTGACGCAGGAAATGAACAGCCGCGGCGCGCAGCTCGGCGATGCCGCCCTCAGCGCCAACTACAACCAGACGGTCGCCGCCATATCGAAATTTTATGCCGCGGGCCAGGGCGACGGGCTGGCCAGGATCGACAAGCTGCTGACGCAGATCATCACCAACGAGCGCGCCCTGCTGCGCGAGCGCAACCGCGTCGCCGCCGCCGACCGCGCGAGTCTCAATCAGGCGATGCTGCTCTTTTCGCTGCTCGGCGCGGCCGCGGCCGTGCTGGCGATCGGCGCCACCTTCTCGCTCATCCGCGCGCAGGGCGAACGGCGGCTGGCGCGGCGCGAACAGGCAGCCGAAGCCGAACGCGCGATGCAGCTCGAAGCCGCGGTCGAAGCGCGCACAGCCGAGCTTGAACAGGCGAATATCGCGCTGCGCAGCGAAATGGCGGAGCGCGAGGCGGCTGAAGCGCAGTTACGGCAGGCGCAAAAGATGGAGGCGGTCGGCCAGCTGACCGGCGGCATCGCGCATGACTTCAACAATATGCTCGCGGTCGTCGTCGGCGGGCTCGAACTTGCCGAGCGCTGGCTGCCCGGTCAGCCCGAAAAGGCGCAGCGCCACCTTGCCAATGCGCTCGACGGCGCCAATCGCGCCGCCGACCTGACGCGGCGGCTGCTCACCTTTGCGCGCGCCGAGCCCGCGCGCCCCGAAATGACCGCGATCGACGAATCGATCGGCAGCTTTGCGCCGCTGATCGAACGCACGATCGGCGACCGCATCGCGCTGACGCTTGACCTCGATGCCGCGGCGCTGGCGTGCTGGATCGACCGCCAGCAGTTCGAAAATGCGCTGCTCAACCTGGCCGTCAATGCCCGCGACGCGATGGACGGACACGGATCGCTGACGATCCGCACACGCGGCGCGGGCCAGGATGACGCGCGCACGCTGGCGGTCGAGGTGATCGACACCGGCTGCGGCATGACGGCAGAGGTGCTCGATCGCGTCTTCGACCCCTTTTATACGACCAAGCCCGCCGGCCAGGGCACCGGCCTCGGCATGAGCCAGGTCTTTGCCTTCTGCCGCCAGTCGGGCGGCGAGGTGCAGATCGCATCGACCGAGGGCGCAGGCACGACCGTCGCGATGCTGTTGCCGATCGCCAGCGCGCAACCCGGCACCGTCACCGACGAGGCGCCCGGCCACGTCGTGGCAGCGACGACGCCCGCCGATGCGCTGACCATTCTGGTGGTAGAGGACGATGCGCGCGTGCTGGTCGCGACGGTCGATGCCGTGCGCGAACTCGGCCATCGCGCGGTCGCGTGCAGCAACCCGCTGGAGGCCGAGGCGCTGGTCGAGGCGCGGATCAAGGAGGGACAGGCGCGTTTCGACCTGATCCTGACCGACGTGCTGATGCCTGACCTCACCGGTCCCGAACTGGTCGCGCGACTGACGCAGCGCTGGCCCGACCTGTCGGTGCTGTTCGTGACCGGCTATGCCGGCGACGCAAGCGAGGGCGCGGCGTTCGGCGACCATGACGTGCTGCGCAAGCCCTTCACCCTGTCGGCGCTCGACCAGGCGATCCGGCGCTGCGGCGAGGCGCGGTCGGAACGGCGCCGGCTGGCGAGTTGAGATCGAATCTCGATCGCGAAGGAATGCGGTCGGAACGCCTGTGGATCTTCCGCGAAGGCGGGAATCCATCACCGGACGGCGCAAAATCGAACCGGCAGGAGATGGGCCCCCGCCTTCGCAGGGGCGCGGGGTTTTACAGCCCGGTCGGTCTTTACCGGATCGCACCGCCCTTGATCAGCCGCGGCACCAGCGTCAGCGCGGCAACAAGCGGCCAGCGGCGCTGCCAGGGCTTGATCTCGATCTTCGTGCCAGCGTGGCGATTGATCTTCCACGCCAGATAATCGATCCCGCCGGCATAGGTCAGGCTGGCCTTGGCGAGCCGAGCGACGCTGAGCAGCTTGCCCTCGATCCGTCGCCGCGCCCAGCCCCCCTTCTTTGCTCCGGCCGGAATGGCGGCGATTGCCGGGGCGCTGAAGCGTTCGTAACGGGCGGGATCGGCATCGACCACCGACTGCGCACGCCCGCTGCGCTCGGCGCGCAGTTCGACCGAGTAAGTGAGCCGAAAGGCACGGCGCCACCAGTCGAGTGGCGCTTCGCCCGCCTGCCGCCCCGCGGCCGCGAGCAAGGCAGGCGCGGCGCGCGCCACCGCGGCGACGGCGCGATCGCGCGCGCTATCGTCGACCGCCCAGACAAGGCGCGCGGGCTGCGCAAAGCGCGCCCATACCGACACATTGCGCGTCTCCGCACCGTTCAGGCGGTGGAAATCGGCTTCGCTGAGCACCGCATATTTGGCGATCAGCCCGCCATGTTCGAACGGAAAGACATTGGGCGGAATCAGCCGGTTCGCCGCCGCCATCCAGCGCCTGGGATAGGCGTCGCCATAGTCGGAGACGATCAGATAGAAATCGAGCATCAACCCGTCGAGCTCGCGCATCCGAAGGCAGCTGCCGTAAAAGAGCACCGCGCGCGCGCTGCCGGGATAGCGCGCGGCCATCGCGGCGGCCATCGCGGTGACGCGCGGATCGACGGGGATCGCCAGCTCTTCGCGGACGAGATCGGTCAGGCTGTCGGCCATAAATACTCTTCTTACGAAAAACCCAAGCCCTGAAATCCATTGACGTCGAGCGACGTCGAGACACTCCTCGAAACGGCGCTGTTCTTCGGGGCATCTCGACTTCGCTCGAAGCGAGCGGGATCACGCCAAAGAGGCATAGCCTATGCGGCGAGGCGCAGGAAGGGGACCGGCTGCGTCGAGGTGAGGATGATCGGCGCGCCATTCCTGGCCTCGAAAATCTCGCCGTCGAGGATCACATTCGACCGCGCTCCCTCGATCCGTATCTCGTCGCCCTGCTGGAAATGCACGCCGGCGAGCTGCTTTTGCCCGAGCGTGCCGCGCCAGGTCGCACCGAGCATCCGGAACAATGCGCCGACATTGCTGTCGGTCGCGAGCAGCTTCATATGGCCGTTGCTGCCATGGCTGTCGCTCGTGCGGATGCTGAGCAGCAGTTTTTCGAGCGTCGTGACGATCAGCAGCGAGAACTTGCCCTTGAACTCGCCTTGGCGGACGAGCGACACGGTCATCGGTTCGGGCTTGGGCGGCAAGCGCCCGCCGCCGATGCCAAAGATGATCGCGAACAGCCCGAGAATCGCGGCAAGAAAATGCGAGACACCGTTGGGCAGGCCGAGCGGATAGATGCGGTTGCGGCAATAGAGCATGACGTCGGCGAGATAGGCGCCGCCAAGGAACATGCCGAGCACCGGCCGCGTGTTGCCGCCGCCGTCGAGCGCGATGAGCTGACGTTCGATCACATGCTCGCCAAGCTCACCCGCCTGGACAAGGTCGAGCACGCGCTGGAGCGCCTTGATCGGATCGCCCTCGGCGCCGAGGTCGAACGCGATCAAATTGGTCTTGCCGTTGGGCAGCACCGCGACCGGTGGCGGCGAGCCGCCGAAATGGCCGCCCGAATAAAGCTCGGTCAGCGCCGCCTGCACCGTGCCGTCGCCGCCGTTGATCGCGACGACGCGCGGGGACACCATCGCGATCGTGCGGATCGCCTCGCCGATCTGTTCGACATCCTCCACCTCATAGTGAAAAATGTCGGGGTGCGCCGCGCAAAACTCGCGAACCCGCGGCAATTGCGAGCGATTGCCCGTCGAGCGAGGATTCGAAAGGAGGGCGACGCTGGCCATCGGGGTTACATATATTTCATCGTGATAGAGATGGTCCGCGGCGCATCGCCGACCGAAAAGGCGGTC
The DNA here is from genome assembly GCF_000013985.1 of Sphingopyxis alaskensis RB2256. Lineage (GTDB taxonomy): Bacteria > Pseudomonadota > Alphaproteobacteria > Sphingomonadales > Sphingomonadaceae > Sphingopyxis > Sphingopyxis alaskensis. The sequence goes on from NC_008048.1 coordinate 2,285,428, forward strand.
TTCTTGTAACTCGGCTTGCCAAGGTTGAAGATGTTGATGCCGGGATTGTTCGACATGCCGCCGCCATCCTTGCTGATGTCGGTCTTGCCATTGCCGTTGACGTCGTGGCGCACCGCGATGCCGTACACGCCGGCTTCGGGCAGCGGCACGCAGACGGTCATCGACCCGGCACGCGCCGGCACTTCGATACGCGCGAGCCAGCGACCCTTTTCCAGCCAGTCGGCCGACGTTCCGCGATAGCTTTGCACGCGGATCTTGCCGCTCGACGTCTTGATCCCGTCGATCTGGACAAGCGTCGACGGCCCACTGCGGCAGTTGGACAGATCGTTCGGAATGACCCGGCCCATGGCCTCCGCCGTCGACCCCGCGGTCAACAGGGCGGCAGCAAGCAGGCCCGATACAAATTTCGACATGACCTCAAAACCTCCAGAGGCTATAGCCACGTCCGCGCACGCACGGCGCACGCCGACATGGGTCCCTGTCGCCCTTGAATCGGCATATCGGAAACATTTGCGGCCAAAACATGGTGATGGGGCGACGAAAGATTGAATAAGCTGCCTGCCATCGACCGCTACATCGCGCGGCTCATCTTTTTTCCCATGGTCGGCACGCTCGTGCTGTCGGCGATGCTGCTCGTGCTCGAAAAGATGCTGCGTCTGTTCGACTTTGTCGCGACCGAAGGCGGCCCGGTGAGCGTCGTGTGGCGGATGCTCGCCAACCTGATCCCCGAATATCTCTCGCTGGGCATCCCGATCGGGCTGATGCTGGGGATTCTGCTGGCTTTCCGCAGGCTTGCGACATCGAGCGAGCTCGACGTGCTGAAGGGCGTCGGCATGAGTTTCGGGCGGCTGATGCGGATGCCCTATGTCTATGCGGTCGGCCTCGCCGCGCTCAACCTTGCGATCGTCGGCTTCATCCAGCCCTATGCCCGCTATGCCTATGAAGGTTTGCAGTTCGAGCTCCGATCGGGCGCGCTCGGCGCGTCGATCAAGGTCGGCGAATTCACCCGGCTGGGCGAGCGGATGACGCTGCGCATCGAGGAAAGCTATAATGAAGGCCGATCCCTGCGCGGCATTTTCGTGCGCGGCGAACAGCGCGACGGGCAACGCGTGTCGGCGACCGCGTCGCGCGGGCAGTTCCTGGCGACCGACGACCCTGAAACGATCATCCTGCGCCTGTCGCAAGGGGTGCTGATCCACGAATCGCCCAAATTCGCGGTGCCGCGCGTGCTGACCTTTGACAATCACGACCTGCCGATCCCGCTGCCCAGGATCGAGGCGTTCCGCCTGCGCGGCGGCGCCGATCGCGAAATGACGATCCCGGAACTGTTCGTCGCGGGCAAGGACCGCCGCCAGTCCGAACAGACGCGGCTCGAATCGCGCGCCAATTTCCACTTCCGCATCGTCGAGGTGATGTCGATGTTCCTGATCCCGCTGATCGCGGTCGCGCTCGCGGTGCCGCCCAAACGGTCGACCTCGTCGCTCGGCGTTTTCCTGTCGATCGTGCTGCTCGTCACCCAGCACAAGATCAACCAATATGCCGAGGATCTGGGCGCGCGCGGCGCGGTCGATCCGCTGATCGCGCTCTGGGTGCCCTTCCTCCTCTTCGCGGCGCTCGCGATCTGGATGTATTATACGATCGCGCACGTCCCCGGTGGCCAGCCGATCGGCGCGCTCGAGCGCGTCGCGGCGAAGGGCGCGGAGCGGCTCCGCGGCCTCGTCCGTCTGTTCCAGCGTGAGCGAAGGCCGGGCTGATGCACCAGCTTCATTTCTTTCCCTCGCGCACCATGGCGCTCTATGTCGGGCGGCTGTTCCTGTTCCGCACCTTTGCGATCCTTTTTGCGCTCGTGCTGATCCTCCAGACGCTCGACCTGCTCGGCGAAAGCGGCAAGATCCTGGCCGTTCCGGGCAACGGCGACAGCGACGTATGGCGCTATGTCGGAATGCGGATGCCGCAGATCATCGAGACCTTCCTGCCCTTTTCGGTGCTGCTCGGCACGATATTGACGATGGTGACGCTCAACCAGAACAGCGAGGTCGTCGCGATGAAGGCGGCGGGCATGTCGGCGCATCAGGTGCTCGCGCCGCTGTTCCTCGCGGCGCTGCTGGTCGCGGGGATCAGCTTTGCCTTCAACGAACGCATCGTCACGCGCTCGACCGCGGCGCTCGGCGCCTGGCAAAAGGTCGAATACAAGCGCGTTCCTGTCGACAGCGGGGTGCGCAGCAACATCTGGGTGCGCGACGGCGACGATCTGATCAACGCCGAAACGGTCGAGACGTCGGGGCCCGCGGTCGTGCTGCGCGGCGTCACCATCTATGAACGCACGCGCGGCGTCCTGTCGTCGATGCTGTCGGCCGACAGCGCGCGCGCGCTGCCCGGCGGTGGATGGGAAATGGCGAACGCGCGGCGCTTCTCGCGCCGATCGGGAACACTCGAACCGCTGGGCACGATCGTTGCGGCACCAAATGTGCGCCCCGACCAGTTCACGCTCGCCGACGTCGACGGCGACGAACTGCCCTTCCTGAAGCTGAAGGCGGCGATCGACGACCTCGAAGCCGCGGGGCGCCCGGTCGATGCGCTGAAGGGCGTGCTGTGGCACAAGATTTCGGGGCCGCTGTCGGCGATCTTGATGCCGCTGCTCGGCGCCGTCGCGGCGTTCGGGCTGGCGCGATCGGGCAAGCTGTTCGTGCGCGCGATCATCGGCATGGCGCTGGGCTTCGCCTATTTCGTCGCCGACAATTTCGCGCTGGCGATGGGCGATCTGGGCGCTTACTCGCCGTTTCTGGCGGCGTGGGGTCCGTTCATCCTGTTCGCGCTGATCGGCGAGATGATTTTGATCAGGACTGAGGAATAGGGGACAGCGTCGGCTCGCGGGGGCGACGGGTTTATCCTCAGGCCGCCTTGCCCCGCGCCGAACCCGCGACCAAGTTCGCCACCAGTTTCGGCAGACTGTCGTAATTCGCGCCATGATATTGCGAATCGGCGGGCAGCGCGGCCTTCAGTCGGCGGTGCGCCTCGGCGAGCGAATGATAGGGGAGGCCGGGCAGCAAATGGTGGAGTGCGTGATAGCGCAGCCCCACCGGCGCCCACAATTCGGGAAGCAGGCCCGGCGGCGGCACGTTGACGCTGTCGAGAAACTGGCCGGTCACGGTCAACACCGCGCCGTCATTTTCCCACAGATGCGCGACGAGGGTGCGGATCTGGTTGAGCACCAAGGTCGCCGCCGCAATCGCGCCGAAGATGGCGAGCGCGCGCAGCGGCACCCAGCCGAACACGCCCGCGGCGATCAGCAGGGTCGACCACGCCCACGCGCCGCCCTCCTGCCACGCCCACATGCGGCGGAAATCGCCTTCGGGTGCCTTGCGGCGGAACAGCGGGTTGATGATCATGCCCGAATAGCGTTCGACGACGACTTTGCGGAGCGGCGGGATCAGCAGGGACAGGGGGGTGAGCACCGCATAGCGGAAGACGAGCGCGAGCGGCGCGAAGGCGGCGACGACGACGAACAGCGGCACCGTCCACGGCTTCATCAGCGCGAGCGGCAGATATTCGGGATCCTCGACCGTGCCATATCTGGTGCGGTTGTGGTGCAGGCTGTGGATGCCTTCATACATGAAGGACGGGATCAGCAGCGGCACGCCGACGAGCAGGTTCCACGCGAAGCGGAACCCCGGCAGCGCATTCTTGCGGATGTGCGTGAGTTCGTGGATGAAACTGCCCGCGCGATAGAGCGCGACGACCGCGATGGTGGCCGCAAGGAGCATCCAGACGATCGAGGGCGCGAGGATCGCCGCCGCGATGCCGGCATAGCCGATGACGGTCGAGGCAAGGAAATCGGCCCAGTAAATCCGCGCGCTCGGCTGCACGAGATCGCGCGTCAGCTCCGATGCCGCGCGGATCATCGCCATATCGTCCGCGATGGCCGATTTGGGCGTCCTGGGTGCCGACGGCGCGAAGGGGGTCGCGACCCGATCGGCGGGAGGATTGATCGTCGTCATAGCGGGTCCAAAACCATAGCTTCGTGGCAGCAAAATGGCCGAATGCGGGTCGCCAGCACGCCCGCTTTGCCCTAATGCGTCGCCCCGATATAAGATTGGCAGGTCAGGAAACCAGTATGAGCGCGCACCACGAAGGCCCGGTCACGATCCATCCGGTCAAGGACAAGAACGATCTGCGCGAGTTCGTCGAGCTGGCTTTTCGGCTCAATCGCGGCGACCCGGCATGGGTGCCGCCGCTGAAGGGCGAGGTTTACGGCCTGCTCACCCCCGGCAAGAATCCGTGGTTCGAGCATGGCAAGGCGCAGTTTTTCCTCGCGCGGCGGGACGGCCGGACGGTCGGGCGCATTTCGGCGCATATCGACGAGCTGGCGCTCGCACAGCCCGCCGAACGGGGGATGGGACCGGGCACCGGCAATTGGGGGCTGTTCGAGGCCGAGGATGAAGACAGCGCCCATGCGCTGATCGCCGCGGCCGAAGACTGGTTGCGCGGTCAGGGCATGACGCGCGCGCTCGGTCCCCTGTCGATTTCGATCTGGGACGAACCCGGCCTGCTGATCGAGGGGTTCGACACGCCGCCGACGATCATGCTCGGCCACAACAGCCCGCTCTATCGCGCGTGGATCGAGGCGGCGGGCCATCGTCCCGCCAAGCAGCTCAGAAACTTCGCGGTCGACATCGCCGACGGCTTTCCGCCGCTGGTGAACCGCATCGTCGCCGCGGGCGAAAAGAATGACCGCATCCGCGTTCGCCGCGTCGACAAGAAGCGGTTCGATGCCGAGGCACGGCTTATCATGACCATCCTCAACGATGCCTGGTCGGACAATTGGGGCTTTGTCCCGCTGACCGACAGCGAGATCGCCTATGTCGGCAAGAAGCTGAAGGACATTGTGTTCGAGGATCTGATCCGCGTCGCCGAGCTCGACGGCGAGCCCGTCGCCTTCATGATCGTGCTGCCCGACATCAATCAGCTGCTCATCGACATGGACGGATCGCTCTTTCCCTTCAACTGGGCGCGGCTGCTCTGGTGGCTGCGCAAACCCAGGAGTCGCCGTCTGCGCGTGCCGCTGATGGGCGTGGTCAAGAAACTGCAGAACAGCCGCATGGCGAGCACGCTCGCCTTCATGATGATCGAGTTCATCCGCCGCGACGCGGTGCGCGATTATGGCGCCAAGGAAGGCGACATCGGCTGGGTGCTCGACGACAATCAGGGAATGAACGCGGTCGCGGCCGCGATCGATGCCCGCATCAACCGCGTGTATCAGATTTACGAAAAGCCGCTCTGATCCGGGGCGTCAGGACAGCACCACCCAGGTGGGCGCATGATCGCTCGCCTTTTCGCGTCCGCGATGATCCTTGTCGACGCCGGCATCGACCAGCCGGTCGGCGAGCGCCGGACTCAAAAGCAGATGGTCGATGCGGAACCCGTGGTCGCGCTGCCAGGCGCCCGCCTGATAGTCCCAATAGGTCCAGACATGGCCCGCCGGATGGCGGCTGCGCAGCGCGTCGGTCCAGCCGTCGCCGAGCAGGCGGAACCAGGCATCGCGCGATTCGGGCTGCATCAGCGCGTCGGTGGCCATGGCGCGGGGATCCCAGACATCGTCGTCGTGCGGGATGACGTTGTAATCGCCCGCGAGCACGGTGGGGATTTCGGCGGCGAGGAGCATCCTGGCGCGTTCGCGCAGCCGCGCCATCCAGCGCAGCTTGTAATCGAACTTCGGCCCCGGCTGCGGATTGCCGTTGGGCAGATAGATGGACGCGACGCGGATGCCGTGGGCGTCGGCTTCCAGATAGCGCGACTGCTCGTCCTCGGCCTCGCCTGCAAGGCCGCGCTGCACCTCGACCGGATCGGCGCCTTTCGCCAGGATCGCGACGCCGTTGAAGCCTTTTTGTCCGTGATAGAGGAAGCCGTAACCCGCTGCCTCGATCTCCTTCGTCGGCATCGTCTCGTCGCTCGATTTCAGTTCCTGAAGGCAGGCGACATCGGGCTGCCTTTCCTCCAGCCATTCGATCAGGCGCGGCAGGCGGGCCTTGATCCCGTTGATATTGAAGGTCGCGATTTTCATGCCCGCACCTATGCCAGCAAGCCGACGCCGATCACAGCCCCTTCGTCACCCGGAACTTGTTTGGCGATCATTCCTTTGACGTCCGCAATTTCGTCATTGCGAGCGCGGCGAAGAAGGACAAGGAGTGGATTGCTCAGATCGCGAAGCTCGATCCGCAGCCGCAGCCCGATGCCGCGTTGGGATTTTCGACCTTGAACGACGATCCACCGAGCGAATCGACGAAATCGACGGTGCAGCCACGCACCAGGTCGATGCTGACCGGATCGACGACCAGCTTCACCCCGTCGGTTTCGGTGACGATGTCGTCGGCGTCGATGCTGTCGGCAAGGTCGAAACGATAGGTGAAACCCGAACAGCCGCCGCCGTCGACCGACAGGCGCAGCGCCGCCTCGGCCTGACCCTTGCGATCGGCGATCCAGCGGACGCGCGCCGCGGCGGCGGGCGACAGGATGATGTCGGAAATCTGCGTGGCCATGGCGGCAAGATAGGGATGCGCGCCCAAAAGAAAAGGGCGTCCCGGCATCAGCCGCGGAACGCCCCCTCCTCTCCGACCCGGAAAGGCTCGTTTTATTCCTATTCAGGACCGCCCATCGCGACATTTTTTCCGCTGATCGCGGCGATCGCCATCTGGTCCGACCGCACGAAGGGCATCGGATTGACCGGCGCGCCTTCGATGCGGACTTCATAATGGAGATGATTGCCGGTCGAGCGGCCCGTCGAGCCGACATAACCGATGATTTCGCCCTTTTTGACCTGTTGTCCGGGACGCACGACATAGGACGACATATGGCCGTAGCGCGTCTGGATCGCATTGCCATGTTCGATTTCGACATAATTGCCATAGCCGCCCAGCCGCTGGGCGCGGCCGACGATGCCGTCGGCGGTCGCGTAGATCGGGGTGCCGTGCGGCGCCGGGATGTCGATGCCATTGTGGCGCGCGACCCTGCCGGTGATCGGATGGACGCGCATCCCGTAAGACGAGGAGAGCGACATCTGGTCGATCGGGCGGCGCGAGGGCACCGCGACGCCGATCGAGGCGGTCAGGCCGGTGTCGAGGCGCTTCCACGCCTGAAAGATTGCGCGCGCCTCGCTGTCTTCGCCGGTCGCCGGAACGCCGGCGGTGAAGCTGTCGTCATCGGGTTCGTCGGGAACGATGATACCAGCGTCGGCGCTGGTTTCGGCGGCGTGGACGGCCGACGTGGCCGTGGCGAAACAGGCTGCCACGCAGAAAATTGCGATGTGGTGCAACTTTTGCGCCAGTAGAATGTTACTCAAAACAACGACCCCGCGTTTGCCATGTCGCCAAAGCCCGAAACTGGGCCTTGGTGCCGGTATTCCTGCTCTGGATGATTGCTCATCCCCCGCGGAAGCCTGTGTGCTGTCCTGCTCCTTACGAAGCAATAACGGCGTAGTATTCTTGCGTTAAACCGGCGCGAGCACGCGCCGAGTCGTTGAAAGGCGGCTTCAAAGCCCCCCGAAACCGCGATTTCACGAGCGCGTGCCACGTTTCGACGGCGTTGAATCCCAGTTCGTCGCACTTTTGCCCGAACCAGACGGTGCCCGCGCGCACATGGCGGATTTCATCGTTGTAAATACGCGATAAAATCTTTGCCGACACCTCGTCGCCCGCGGCGCGGAAGCGGTCGACCGTCGCCGGGGTGACGTCGAGCCCGCGCGCTTCCAATACCATCGGCACGATCGCGAGCCGCGCGAGCGCGTCGTCGCGCGTCGCTTCGGCCGCTTCCCACAATCCCGCGTGCGCGGGCAAATCGCCATAGAAGCTGCCGAGCTGGCGCAGCCGCCGGTCGAGCAGCGCAAAGTGCATCGCCTCGTCGGCGGCGACGCCGATCCAGTCGTCGACGAATCCGCGCGGAAACTCGCCGCCGAAGCGCCCGACCAGATCGACCGCCAGGTCGATCGCGACAAACTCGATATGCGCGAGCGCGTGGAGCATCGCGATCCGGCCACGCTCCGACCCGCCCTTGCGGCGGCGCGGCATCTGCGCGGGCGCGAGCAGTTCGGGCCGCGCGGGCCGTGCGGGCCGGTCTGGCATCGCGACGTCACAGCGATGCGCAAGCTCGCCGCGCCGCCAGGCGCGCGCCAGACCGCGCGCCGCGCGGCGCTTGGCGTGTGGGTCCGCAGTCAGCAGCACCGCGCGCGCGGCTTCGCCGAGGGTGGCCATCAAAGTGCCTTCGCCGCCTCCAGCACCGCATCGGCATGACCCTTCACGCGCACCTTGCGCCACTCTTTCGCGAGCTTGCCGTCGCGGCCGAACAGGAAGGTCGAGCGTTCGATTCCCATATAGGTGCGGCCGTAATTCTGCTTTTCGACCCAGGTGCCAAAGGCTTCGCACGCCGTGCCATCCTCGTCCGAAGCGAGGCGCACGGTCAGCCCATATTTGTCGCGGAACTTGCAGAGCTTCGCCGGGGCGTCGCGCGAGACCGCGAGCACCTGCGCGCCCAGATGCGCAAAATCGGGCGCGAGCCGCGTGAAATCCTGTGCCTCGGTCGTGCAGCCCGGCGTGTCGGCCTTCGGATAGAAATAGACGACCAGCGGCGCGCCTTTCATCGCGGCCAGCTCGATCGCCGCGCCATCGGCGTCCGGAAGTTTCAAATCGGGGATGGGGTCGCCGATCGCGATCATGGCTGTTTCTCCTGCTCAGCGGGGGCGGCAGGCCGAATCGAGGCCCACCAGGCCGCAATCTCCTGCCGCGCCGCATCGTGCGCGGCAAGCAGCTGCGGCCAGCCGGGTTCGCCGCACTGGCTCGCGACGAGTTGACGCGCGGCGGCGGTCGCGGGTTCCCCGTCGGGCGCGGTCAGCCGCAGCATGACGAGCATCCGCGCGAGCAGACCGTGCGCGTTGCAGGTCGCGGCGGGCGCCAGCCCTTCGCTCGTCATGCAGGCGAGCGCCGAGCCGATATTGGGGTCGTGGCATCGCCCGGTCGCAAGCTGCGTCACCTGCATCGCAAACTCGAGATCGACGAGCCCGCCGGGTCCACCCTTGATGTCGAGCGGGCCCCGCGGCGGCTTGTGCGCGGCGATCTTGTCGCGCATCGCGGCGGCATCGCGTGCCACGGCGTCGTGATCGCGCGGCACGGCGAGCAGGTCGGCGATGATGCGTTGCAGCTCGGCACGCGCCGCATCCGATCCATAAACCGGCCGCGCGCGGAGCAGCGCCATATGCTCCCATGTCCACGCCTCCTCGTGCTGGTAGCGCGCGAAGCTGTCGAGCGTGACGACGAGCGGGCCCTGCGCGCCTTGCGGGCGCAGCCGCGTATCGACATCATAAAGCTTGCCCGCCGCGGTCGGCACCGACATCGCCGCCGTCACGCGCTGCGCGAGGCGGTTGTAATAGGTCGTCGCGCCAAGCGGGCGCGGGCCGTCCGATTCGGCAAGATGATCGCCGGTGAAAAGATAGATGAGGTCGAGGTCGGAGGCATGGGTGAGCGCGCGCCCCCCAAGCCGCCCGAGCGCAAGCACGACCAGCTCGCTGCCCGGCACCCGCCCATGCGCCTCGACAAACTCGGCGACGGTCGCGTCGGCGAGCACCTGCAACGCCGCTTCGGCAAGCTCCGAATAGCCGCAGGCGATGGCGAGCGGGTCGTTCGCCCCGGCGATCAGCTGGACGCCATAGGCAAAGCGCCGCTCGCCGACGCGGTCGCGCACGCGGTCGAGCAAGCGTTCATAGTCGAGTCCCGCGAGCCCCGGCGCCCATTCGGCGAGCAGGTCGGCCTTGTTCGCGGGCGCCTCGAACGCGCGCTTGTCGATCAGTCCCTCGATCAGTTCGGCGCGCGCGCCGAGCGCATCGGCCAGCGTCGGCGCAAGCGACAGGATGCGCGTCGCGATCTTCGCCAGTTCGGGCTGCGCCGCGAGCAGGTGGAAAAAGCCCACCGCGCTCGGCAGCCCCGCGACGAGCTTGTCGAAGCGCAGCAACGTCGCCTGCGGATCGGGCGCGGCGCCGATCGCGCGGACCAGTTCGGGGAGCAACGTCTCCAGCGCCTCGAGCGCCGCCGCGCTGCGCAGCGCGCGCAGCTTGCCGCCGCGCCATTCGGCGATGGTGCGCAGCGCCGCATCGGGCGGGTCGAACCCCGCTGCGGCCAGTTGGGGCGCCAGCGCGCCCTCGTCGCGCGGCAGCCCGGTCGTCGCGGCGCGTTCGGCGACCAGCCGATCGTAACAGGCGGCGACATCGGCGGTGACCGGTTCGAGCGCCGCGAGCAGCGCCGCGCCGTCGGTCAGCCCGTCGAGCCGCGCGACGGCGTCGAGCGCCGCGGCCTGCACCGGCAGGCCATGCGTCTGCTGGTCCTCGATCATCTGGAGCCGATGCTCGATGCGGCGCAGCGTCGCATAATGATCCGCCAGCCGCGCCGCGACATCGCCGTCGATTCGCCCCGCCGCGGCGAGCGCCGCGAGCGCGTCGACCGTCGCGGGCGCGCGCAGCGACGGGTCGCGCCCACCATAGATGAGCTGGTGAACCTGCGCGAAAAACTCGATCTCGCGGATGCCGCCGCGACCGCGTTTCAGGTCATAGCCGGGGCCGAACGCCTGCCCTTGCGCGAAATGATCGCGAATGCGGTCGCTCATCGCGCCGATTTCCTTGAGCTGGCGAAAATCGAGGCTGCGCCGCCAGATGAAGGGGTGGATCGCGGCGAGAAAATGCGCGCCGAGCGCACGGTCGCCCGCCGACGCGCGGCTGCGGATAAACGCCGCCTGCTCCCACGCCAGCGCTTCGGATTCATAATAGGATATGGCAGCGTTTTCGGACAGCACGATCGGCGTCACCTCGGGATGCGGGCGGAGCCGCAGGTCGACGCGCAGCACATGGCCGTCGGCGGTGCGCGCCGACAATATCTCGACCATCCGCCGCGCGATCCGCACCGCCGCCTCGTCGGGGTCGTCGCGCGACCGCCGGGGAAGGCTATCGGGGTCGAAGATCAGGATCGGGTCGATGTCCGACGAATAGTTGAGTTCGTGGCTGCCGAGCTTGCCGAGCGCGATCACCGCCAGCCCGCGCGAAGCCTCGCCCGGCACGCGCTCGGCAAAGGCCGCGGCGAGCGCGATATCGCAGGCCCGGTCGGCGAAATCGGACAGAAGCCGCGTCGTCTTCGCGACATCATGCTCGCCCGACAGGTCGCCGAGCGCAAGCAGCAGGGCGATCCGCCCGCGCCATAGGCGAAGCGTGCGCATGATGTCGTCGTCGATCGCCGGCGGCGTCACCGCGGCGAGCGCGGCATCGGTGCCATCGGCAAGGAAGCGCGTCGCATCTTCGGGGTTGAGTTCGGCCAGCCGCGCCAGAAACGGCGCGTTGGCGGTGAGTCGGTCGAGCGCCGATTGGCGGCTGGAAACGTCGGATGCAGTCATCGCGCGCTGCTATCGCCCGCGACCCGGCACGAGGCAAGACGGTTCCACCGTCGCCCCCGCGAAGGCGGGGGCCGTTGGCAGTGCGTGCGCGGCCGCGCTGCGTCAACCGACGGCGGCTCCCGCCTTCGCGGGGGCGACGATGGCTTCAGGCCGGAACCGTGCTTTCGTCGAAGAACAGCACCTGCGAGATCGCCGCGCGCAGCGTCGCGGGCTGATAGGGCTTGGTCAGCAGGAAGGCCGGTTCGGGCCGGTCGCCGGTGAGCAGCCGTTCGGGGAAGGCGGTGATGAAAATCACGGGCAGCTTCACGTCCGACAGGATTTCCTGCACCGCCTCGATCCCCGAACTATTGTCGGCAAGCTGGATGTCGGCGAGCACAAGGCCGGGCTGGTGCTTCTGCGCGTCTTCGACCGCTTCGGCGTGGGTCGTCGCGACCGCGACGACATCATGGCCAAGGTCGCGGACGATCATTTCGATGTCCATCGCGATGATCGGTTCATCCTCGATGATCAGGATGCGCGCGCGCGTCTGGCGCTCGATCTCGTCGGTCGCGTCGTGGATCAGCGCGCGCACCGCTTCGGCGTCGCGGCCGATGATCCGGCCCGCGTCCTCGATGCCGAAGCCCTCGACCGCCGTAAGCAGCAAGGCCTGCCGCGCGAGCGACGGGATGCGGCGCAGCCGCGCGTCGGCGATCGCCATGTCGCCGCGCGCCCGCTCGCCGTCGGGGGGCGCCTGCTGCGCCATCAGACCGAAATTGTCATGCACCATCCGGTAAAGCTGGATGCGCAGATCGGCGTCGGGATCGATAGCGTCTGGGTTCGCGACAAGCGTTTCAAGCATCCGGGCCACAAGCGCGTCGCCGCTCTGCTGGTTCCCCGAAACGGACCGGCCATAGCGCCGCAGATAAGGAAGATGCGGCGCGATCGACTGACCCAAAGACATAGACTACCTCCTGAAAACCGCGCAAATGCTGGCCAGATTGTACGGAACACGGACAGGCTTGCAGCGCCGCCCCCATTCGCGCTCGATATAATCCAACACAAGGGAACGACTTAACGTGAAAATGGTTTCATGGGAAAGAAACAAACACGCCATTGCGCTTTGGTGTGTGCGCGGTTAGCAAAAGGCCCCATGTCGAGCGGATGCACTTATAATGACGTCTAAAACCGGTTCGCCCCGCGGCGAGACATCCGGAAAGGACGTCGGCAAGAAATTTTCCGCCAGGGGACAGGACGTCAATGGCGCCCTGCGCAGGGCGTATGAATCAACGGTTGACGAGGCGATTCCGCAGTCGTTGCTCGACCTGCTCGGCAAGCTCGACTGATCAGGCGCGACGATAGCGCGCGGCAAAATCGGACCGGAACGCCGCGAAACGCCCCGTGGTGATCGCGTCGCGCATCGCCTGCATCAGATCCTGATAAAAATGAATGTTATGCTGGGTCATCAGCATCGCGCCGAGCATTTCGCCGGCGCGGACGAGGTGATGCAGATAGCCGCGCGACCAGATCGTGCAGACGGGACAGCCGCACGACGCATCGAGCGGTTCCTGATCGTCGGCGAATTTGGCGTTGCGGATGTTGAGCGGACCGTCCCACGTGAACGCCTGGCCGTTGCGGCCCGACCGGGTCGGCAGCACGCAATCGAACATGTCGACCCCGCGCGCGACCGCGCCGACCAGATCGTCGGGCTTGCCAACGCCCATCAGATAGCGCGGACGGTCGGCGGGCAGCTGCGCCGGTGCAAAGTCGAGCACGCCGAACATCGCCGCCTGCCCCTCGCCCACCGCCAGGCCACCGATCGCATAGCCGTCGAAGCCGATGTCGATGAGCGTCGCGGCCGAGCGCGCACGCAATTTTTCGTCGAGCGAGCCCTGCTGGATGCCGAACAGCGCCGATCGCGCCGCATGCTCCTCCCCCGCGTCGAAGCCCGCGCGGCTGCGCGCCGCCCAGCGCATCGAGCGTTCCATGCTCGCCTCGGCACGCCGGGCGTCCACCCCGGCGGGCGGGCATTCGTCGAACGCCATCACGATGTCGCTGCCGAGCAGCCGCTGGATTTCCATCGAGCGTTCGGGGGTGAGCATGTGGCGCGATCCGTCGAGATGGCTCTTGAACGCGACGCCCTCTTCGCTCTGCTTGGTCAGCGCCGACAGGCTCATCACCTGATAACCACCGCTGTCGGTCAGGATCGGGCGGTCCCAGCCCATGAACTTGTGAAGGCCGCCGAACCGCGCCATGCGTTCGGCAGTGGGCCGCAGCATCAGATGATAGGTGTTGCCGAGGATGATGTCGGCGCCCGCCGCGCGCACCTCGGCGGGGCGCATCGCCTTCACCGTCGCCGCCGTGCCGACGGGCATGAAGGCAGGGGTGCGGATTTCGCCGCGCTGCATGGCGATCACGCCTGCGCGCGCGGCGCCGTCGGTCGCGGAGATGGAAAAGGCGAATCTTGGCTTCATCGCGCGCGCCTATGGCGGGCGGGAACGCGAAAGTCGAGGCGGACAAAAAAGCCCCTCCCCTTCAGGGGGAGGGGTTGGGGTGGGGGCCATCGGCCTTGCGCAAGGCCGATGGCCCCCACCCGCTGCGACTAAGCCAGCAAGCTGGCAAGTCTCGCTGCCCTCCCCTGAAGGGGAGGGCTTATAGCCCTAATCCCGCGCGTGTTCGCTTGAAGGCTCCTCTTCGGCCGCCTTGGCCTTTTCCCTCGGCTTTTCCTTTTCGAAAATCTTGATCAGTTCCTTCTTGCGCGCGTCGGACAAGTCCTTTTCCGCCGCGGGGAACATCTCTTGCTCCTCCTCGTCGATATGGTGGAGGTAACGGTCCTTCATCGTGCGGAAGCGCGTCAGCCAGCCGCTCGACGCAAAATCCATCTCGTATAATTCGGTCAGGAAATCCTCGATCTCCTTATGCTCGGCAACGCTGTGCTGCGCCTCGTCGCGCAGGTCGGGGTCGGCGAGCATCGTCGCATAGAGCGACATTTCCTCCGACGCGGCGTGCGCCGTCACCTCGACGCGGAACGCCTCGAACAGCGTCCGGCGCTCATCGCTGTCGCCGTGGGTCGCGTCGATCTTGTCGAGCAGCTCGCGGTGGCGATCGTGATCGGCTTTCAGCCGCGCAAAGATTCTGGTTTCGGCCATTATCGTCTCCGTCCGTTTAGCGGGTCGAAGACAGAACGAAGCGCCAGGCGTCGGGTTCCTGTGTCAGGCGGCTTTCCAGTCGCTCGTCGTCGTAAAGGCCGGCAATGCCAGCGCGCTCGTCTGCTGCGCCGCGGCGGCGATCAGATAGGGCGATACGCGGTGACGCGTGCAAAGCCCGCCATTGCCGTCGCTGACCATCGTCTGTTCGAACTCGATGCCCTGCTGGTGCTTCATCGACCGGCGCACCGTCGCGGTGACGAGCTGTCCCTCGCCGAAATCGATCACGAAGCGCGTACCGACGGGCACATCCAAAATGCCCTCGATGAACGCCCCGGTCGCCGACAGGTTGCGGATGACGACGGCGTAGCGGTGATTGTCGTGGATCGCGCCAACCTTGCGGAACAGCGACAAGCGGTCGTTGCGCTGACGCGCCGGACCCGACGGCTTGATCGTCCAGACGCCGGCCTCGGTATGACCGACCAGGTCGGCACAAGGCACGGGTCGCGAGTAGACATAGCCCTGGACATGGCTGACGTTGAGCTTGCGGACGAGATCGAGCTGGTCGAGCGATTCGATGCCCTCGGCGGTCGTTTCCATATCGAGCGCCTCGGCCAGCGCGACGATCGCGGCAATGATCGCACTGTTGCGCGACCCCGGTTCGGTCGCCCCGCGCACGAAACTCTGGTCGATCTTGATCTTGTCGAACGGCGCCGATTGCAGATAGGCAAGCGACGAATAGCCCGTGCCGAAATCGTCGAGCGCCAGCCGCACGCCCAGCCCCTTCAGCGCCTTGAACATCCGGTTCGCTTCCGCCGTGTCGCCCAGAAACACGCTTTCGGTGATCTCCAGTTCGAGCCGGTCCGGCGACAGCCCGCTGGCCGCCAGCGCCTTGGCGACGACCTTGGGCAGTTCGGGATTGGCGAACTGGATCGGCGAGACATTGACCGCAACGCGCATCTCGCCCGGCCAGCCCGCGGCATCCTCGCATGCCTTCCTCAGCACCCATTCGCCGAGCGGCCAGATAAGATTGGCTTCTTCGGCGATCGGGATGAACAGTGCGGGCGAAATCGCCCCGCGGTCGCGGTGGGTCCAGCGGATCAGCGCCTCGACCCCGGTCACCATGTTCGACCTGGCGTTGACGACGGGCTGGTAAGCGAGCGCAATCTCGCCGCGAGCCAGCGCGTCGCGCAGATCTTCCTCCAGCGCGCGCCGGTCTTCGGCCGCCTGGTGCAGGTCGCTCGAATAAAAGGCGAAGCGGCCGCAGCCATTGCCTTTCGCCGCATAGAGCGCAAGGTCGGCGTTGCGGACCAGATCGTCGCTGCTCTGCCCGTCGAACGGCGCGATCGCGACGCCAACCGACGCGCCGATGATGCAGCGGCTGCCCTCGACCGAATAGGGTTGCGACAGGCTGGCGATGATGTCGGCCGCCATGTCGCCCAGCTTGCCGCGATCGTCGATGTCGGGAAGGATGATCTGGAACTCGTCGCCGCCCAATCGGCTGACCATTTCCTTGTCGCCGACGAACTTGAGCAGCCGTTCGGCGACCTGTTTAAGCAGCGCGTCGCCGGCCGGATGACCGAGCGTGTCGTTGACCTGCTTGAAGCGGTCGAGGTCGAGCAGCATGATCGCGCACGAGCGCTGCTGCTGCGCAAAAGCGGCGAGCGTCGCGTCGAGTTTTTTCGAGATGTTGAAGCGGTTGGCGAGGCCGGTGAGCGAATCATAGAGCGCAAGCCGCGACGCATCCTCGGCCGAGCGGCGCTGCGCGGTGATGTCGGTGCCGCTGCCGCGATAGCCGGTGAACTGGCCGTCCGCATCATATTGCGGCCGCCCCGATATCGCCCACCAGCGATCACCGCCCTCGAAGGCGCCGCGCAGCGGCAGGTCGTCGAACGCCGACTGGCGCGTGAGCAGGAACCGCAAGGTGCGCTGACGCTCGCCATGGCTGTCGGCGGGCAGGAAGAGGTCCGTCAAGGGCGTGCCCAGCAACGCCGCCGCCGAGCGACCCATCGTCCGCGCCACCACGTCGGTGATATAGGTAAGCCGACCATCGGCGTCGGTCGACCAGAACCAGCCGCGCCCGCTTTCTTCGTAATTCTGGAGGAGAAGCAGCGCCTCGCGCGTTTGCAGGTTCGCTGCGGCGTCGCCGCGGCGCCGGGTCGCGCGCGACCCGATTCGACCGAAAAAGCCGCGCGGGCCTTCGTCGACGCCGTGCCCCCCCTGCTCGCCCGGCGCTGTCCGCGATGGCATGTCCATTCAGCAAACTCTTCGGTCTGATCCCCAGTCCGGCCGCTATGCCGACAATGCCTTGCCAGAGAGTAAATATCGAGAGCGGCGTGCTGTATATCTGATTCACCGAGACGGAGCCGATTTTGGCCCAGCGCGAGAAGAGAGGAGGGAGCCATGCTCTCGCATAGTGGCCGACGATCGACGCTGCGCTGGGCAAAAATCGGCCCGCCGCCTGCCGTTGCGTGAGGAAGCATCTCGGCCTTCGTCGCGCTGCCTGTCCGGATAACCAGCCCGGCCTGCACAACGCTCCTCGCCGAGACGCTTCCTGACGCAATCCCGGTGGGTCAGATATACGGAACGCCGCTCCAAGTGTTTGTTCCGAAACGCGACAGCAGGGTTTTACGGCAGGACAGGTGCATGGTGAACCTGCCGCTTTTTTCGGTCGGCCCGGCGCGCCGAATTAACCCTGTGTCGAAGCAGGATGTTAAGGCTGTGGTCTTGATGAATACGTGCATGGCGATAAAGGTTTATCTCAACGACTCCCCTCCCGCGGTCGGCAAGGGGCGCGCCTCGCGGCGCCAGTTGCGCCTGCCGCTTCATGGATCGAAAGCGACCGGCGCCGAGATCGAGGGACTCGTCCACAATATCTCCGCGACCGGAATGCTCGTCGAAAGCGACGCGGAGTTCGATGTGGGCGAGATGATCGAGGTCAACCTGCCGCACAGCGGGAAAACCGCAGCCAGGGTGATCTGGACGAGCGCGCGCCTCATAGGGTGTCAGTTCGACATGCCGATCTCGCCCGCGACGTTGAGCGCGGCGCAACTGCGCAGCGTCGTCGTCGAATCGGACGTGCCGCCGCCCGGAGCGGGCGTCGTGAGCGCGTCCGAAACATTCGGCAGCCGCCTTCAGCGACTGCGCGTTGCGCGGGAATTGACCCAGGGCCAGCTCGCCGCCCAACTCGGTGTCAGCGAGCCGTCGATCTCGGCATGGGAACTCGACAAGGCGCGGCCCAAGGCCGGCCGGATGGAAGCATTGTCCGAAGCGCTGGGCGTCGAGATTTCCGAACTGCTCGGCATCGACGGCACTGAGCCGCTTGGCACGCTCATCGCGCGCGCCAAGCAACAAATAGCGCGCGCCGCCGGCGTCGGCGTCGACCGGGTGCGGGTGACGATCGAAATATAGAGCGGCGTGCTGTATATCTGCCCCTCAGGCTGCGGCACCTCCGATGAAGTGGCGCCCGATCAAGACAGGGTGCGCGAACGGCCGCTCTGACGCGGCAACAGAAGGCTCGCATCGCCATAGCTGTAGAAGCGATATTCGCGTGCAATCGCATGGGCATAGGCCGCCTGCATCGTTTCCAGCCCCATCAGGGCGCTGACCAGCATGAACAGCGTCGAGCGCGGCAGGTGGAAATTGGTCATCAGCCCGTCGATCGCCTTGAACCGATAACCGGGCGTGATGAAAATCGAGGTGTCGCCCGCGAAGGGTGTGATGGTGCCATCGTCGCGGGCGGCGCTTTCGAGCAGGCGCAGACTGGTCGTGCCCACTGCGATCACCCGGCCGCCGCTCGCGCGCACCGCGTTGAGCCGCGCCGCGGTGTCGGCCTCGATCCGTCCCCATTCGGCGTGCATGACGTGATCGTCGGTGTCGTCGGCCTTGACCGGCAGGAAGGTGCCCGCGCCGACATGAAGCGTCAGCGTTTCGGTCGCGATCCCCGCCGCCGCCAGCGCCGCGAGCAGTTCGGGGGTGAAGTGCAGCGCCGCGGTCGGCGCTGCGACCGCGCCGTCTTCGCGTGCGAACATCGTCTGATAATCGTCGCGGTCGGCCTCGTCGGCGCCGCGCTTGCCCGCGATATAGGGCGGCAGCGGCATCGTGCCCGCGCGTTCAAGCAGCAGCTCGACCGGCTCGTCGCCGGCGAAGGCCAGGACGAAGCTGCCGTCGGCGAGCCGTTCCTCGGCCAGCGCGGCGACTCCCGAGCCGAAATCGACCGTCTCGCCGACGCGCAGCCGCTTGGCGTTGCGCACAAACGCCTGCCAGCGGCGCAGGTCGATGCGCTTGTGCAGCGTCGCGCCAATCTTCGCCTCGCCGCGCAGCCCTTCGAGCTGCGCCGGAATCACGCGCGTGTCGTTGAACACCAGGCAGTCGCCGGGCCGCAGCCATTGCGGCAGGTCGCGCACACCGGCATCGACGATATTCCCGGCGTCGACCACCAGCATCCGCGCCGCGTCGCGCGGTCGCGCCGGGCGCAGCGCGATGCGCTCGCTGGGCAGATCGAAGTCGAAGGCGTCGACGCGCATATTGGTTCGCGCGGCTTTCCGCGATTATTGCGCGATAGGCGCGTTGAGTTCGTCGATCGTCACGTCAGCGGATGCTGCGGGCTGCGCTTCGGTGAGCATCGCGGCCGGCGGCATCGGCTTGTTGTCGGCCGCGACCGACACCTGGACCATGCGCGACATGACTTCGGGCGGCTCGCCCTTCTGGATCGCATCGACATATTGCATCCCCGACACGACGCGGCCGAAGACCGTGTAGCGGCGGTCTAGCGAGAAGCGCGGCTGGAACATGATGAAGAACTGGCTGTTCGCGCTGTCCTCGCTCTGGGCGCGCGCCATCGACACGGTGCCGCGCAGGTGCGGAACCGCGTTGAACTCGGCCTTGAGGTCGGGAAGCTGCGATCCACCCTGCCCCGTCGCGGTCGGATCGCCCGTCTGCGCCATGAAACCGTCGATCACGCGATGGAACTTGACGCCATCGTAAAAACCCGCGCGCGCGAGCTGCTTCACCCGCTCGACATGGTTCGGCGCGACATGGGGATAAAGCTGGATCACCACACGGCCGCCGGTCGAAAGATCGAGGTTGAGCATATATTCGGGGTTGTTCAGATATTGGTCGGGAGTCATCGCCGGAACCGCGGGCGTCTCCGCCGCGGCGGCCGCGTCGCCCGTCGCGACGGCCGACGACGCGTCCTGCGCGACGGCCGCAGTCGCCAGACCGAACGTCATCGCCGTGAAAACCATGGGGCGGAAAAAAAATGTCATGCTGGATCGGCCTCTTGGATAATCGGAATTGCGCCCCGTCGGGCGTCCCCTAGCGGGAAAAATATGAACGCTCAATGATTGGCCTCAACGCTCGCCCTGGCGCAATCCCCGTTCGGCAATGCGCGCGATGACCGCCTTGCAGACGGCCGGTGTCACGAATTTGTGGATCTCGCCGCCGAAGATCGCGATTTCCTTGACCAATCGCGACGCGATCGGCTGCAAGCCGACATCGGCCATCAGAAAGACGGTTTCGATGCGGTCGTTGAGTTGCTGGTTCATGCCGGCCATCTGATATTCATATTCGAAATCGGCGACCGCGCGCAGCCCGCGGACGATGACCGTCGCGCCTTCGCGCTGGGCAAAATCCATCAGCAGCGAATTGAACCCAACGACCTGAATGTCGCCTTCGATCGCGGCGACCTCGCGCTTCACCATCGCGATGCGTTCGTCGTCGTCGAACAGCGGCGACTTGGTGATATTGGTTGTCACCCCGATCACCAGCCGGTCGACGAGCTTCGCGCCGCGCCGGATGATGTCCATATGGCCAAGCGTGATCGGATCGAACGTCCCCGGATAAACCCCCACCCGCATTACCGGTCCCTTTCCACGACATAGCGCGCGATCGCGCGGAGCAGCGCGGCTTCGTCGCCGAAGCCGCCGAGATGAGCGATCGCCTGTTCGACGAGCAGCGTCGCCTGGTCGCGCGCGCGATCCAGCCCCATCAGCGTCACGAAGGTCGCCTTGCCCGCCGCTTCATCCTTGTGCAGCGCCTTGCCCGCCAGCGCCTCGTCGCCCTCGACATCCATGATGTCGTCGGCGATCTGGAAGGCGAGGCCGATGTCGCGGGCATAGCCGCGCAGCGGTCGGCGGCCCTCGGCGGGGATGCGCGCGAGGATCGCCCCCGCCTCCACCGAAAAGGCGATCAGCGCGCCGGTCTTGAGCTGTTGCAGCCGCGTCACGGTCGGCAGGTCGAAATCGGACGTTTCGGCAGCAAGATCCATCATCTGCCCGCCCGCCATGCCTGCCGGGCCCGCAGCGCGCGCCAGTTCACAGCACAGCTCGGCGCGCACGAAGGGATCGGCGCTCGTCGCCGGATCGCACAGCCATTCAAAAGCGAGCGCATGGAGCGAATCGCCCGCGAGCACCGCGGTCGCCTCGCCGAAGGCCTTGTGGGTGGTCGGCTTGCCGCGGCGCATATCGTCGTCGTCCATGCACGGCAGATCGTCGTGGATCAGCGAATAGACGTGCATCGCCTCGACCGCAGCGCCGACGCGCAGGGTGAGCGCGCGATCGACGTGGAACAGGTCGCCGGCGGCGCGAACAAGCAAGGGGCGCAGCCTTTTCCCTCCCGCGATCGCGGCATAACGCATCGCTTCGTAAAGCGGCCCGCGTGGGTCGGCGGGGACGGCGAGCAATTGGTCGAACAGCGCGTCGATCCCCTCGGCGACTTCGGCCTGGGTCGCGCGGAGCAACTCGGCGCCGCGCGCATTGTCGCCGCCCACCGACGCCACGCCCGCTCAGCCCTCGCCGAAGGGCGTGGTTCCCGCCGGCCGACCATCGGCGGCCAGGCTGACCTGCTCGATCCGCGCCTGCGCCGCGGCGAGCCGCGCCTCGCAATGGCTGCGCAGCGCATGGCCGCGTTCATAGAGGCTGACCGATTCCTCGAGGCTGACGTCGCCGCTTTCGAGCCGCCGGACGATCGTTTCGAGCTCGCCCATCGCGGCCTCGAACGACAGGGCGGCGATATCGGGAAGGGCAGCGGTTGCGGGGGTGTCCGTCATACCGCTGCTTTGGCCTCTTCGCCCCCTCTCGGTCAAGGGCGGCGAGTCGTCGCCCCCGACGATCGCTGTCGATCCGGTCGTCCCTGCTCGTGTTGCAGCCGCGTCCGCTTTGGGGCGCGAAGCGGTCGGCGCGGCCCCGCGCAATCGGTCCAAAAGTCAGGAAAGGTCAGCCTTGTGCGGCCGCCGATTTGGCTGCGCTAGGCGCACAGTCGCGCGCGATTGACGCCCCTGTTTACTCGCCGGGCTGCGAGCGCTTTTGTCCACATTTGAAAGAGCCGGATGAAGGCTGGCACAGCCGGGCCATGTAGGACAGCGTTTTTTGGTGGCCGGTCTGGGCTGGGGAGCGGACGTAGCCCTCTCCCCTTCAGGGGAGAGAGCCACTATGTCCACTTCCGGTCGGTTTCAGACCTTCCCCGCTTTCCGTTCGGGTCGGGCGAAGTCGAAACACAAATCGACGCCGCGCCACGTCGGGGGCATCTCGACTTCGCTCAATGCGAACGGATCTATATGCTGGCAGGTTCGCAACCGGTCGGATGCCACCCTCCAGATAATTCGCGCAGAGGCCCCTCCGCGCAATCGCGATTCCGCTTTTTGCAATTGCCTCGGCGCACCGCGCGAGCCATGTTGCACCGCACAAGAAGAGAGGGGCTCGAAGGCAAGTTTTGTTCCACCAACAAGGACTTGCACCATGAAAACCATCATCCTCCCGGCCCTCGGCCTGTTTGCGCTGACGCCCTCCGCCGCCATGGCGAAGGACGAAGTGGTGAAGCGCTTCGAGCACGATGGCGCCATCTACAGCTACACCGTCACCCAGGTCGGCGACACGCGCGTGCTCAAGGGGATTGAAGAGCGCACCGGCAAACCCTTCACGCTCCGCGTCGGCGAGCACCGCGTCCGCGGCACCGTCGGCTCGCAGCAGGTGAGCTTCCCGCTCCGCGAGGTCGAGCCGCTGAAAGCCGACAAGACCACGCTCGCTTCGCGCTGATCGCGTCTCCGACGGCAGGCCCCTGTCGCCCAAAAGGCGATATGGGGTCTGTTCGTTTCGCCCGCGCGCCGCTAAAGGCGCGCCATGACTCAGCCAGCGCCCGCCATCACCCCCGAAATCGTCGCCGAGCACGGCCTTGCTCCGCAAGAATATGAGCGCGTCCTCGCCGCGCTCGGGCGCGAGCCGAACCTGGTCGAACTGGGTATCTTCTCGGTCATGTGGTCGGAGCATTGCAGCTATAAAAGCTCGCGCATCCATCTGAAGAAGCTGCCGACCGAGGCGCCGTGGGTGATCTGCGGCCCCGGCGAGAATGCCGGGGTGATCGACATCGGCGAAGGACCGGACGGCAAGAAGCTCGCCGCGATCTTCAAGATGGAGAGTCACAACCACCCAAGCTACATCGAACCCTATCAGGGGGCGGCCACGGGAGTCGGCGGGATCCTGCGCGACGTCTTCACCATGGGCGCGCGCCCGGTCGCGAACCTCAACGCGCTGCGCTTCGGGCGGCCCGACCATCCGAAGATGCGGCACCTGATCGCGGGGGTCGTCCACGGCATCGGCGGCTATGGCAATTGCGTCGGCGTGCCGACCGTCGGCGGCGAGGTCAATTTCCATGCCGCCTATGACGGCAATATCCTCGTCAACGCGATGACCGTCGGCGTCGCCGAACAGGACAGGATCTTCTATTCGGCCGCATCGGGCGTCGGCAATCCGATCGTCTATGTCGGCTCGAAAACCGGCCGCGACGGCATCCACGGCGCGACGATGGCGAGTGCCGATTTCGGCGAGGATGCGGAGGAAAAGCGCCCGACGGTGCAGGTCGGCGACCCCTTTACCGAAAAGCTGCTGATCGAGGCGTGCCTCGAACTGATGGCGTCGGACGCGATCGTCGCGATCCAGGACATGGGCGCCGCGGGCCTGACCAGTTCGTCGGTCGAAATGGCGTCGAAGGGCGGCGTCGGCATCCACCTCAGGATGGACGATGTGCCGCAGCGTGAAACCGGCATGACGGCCTATGAAATGATGCTGTCGGAAAGCCAGGAACGCATGTTGATGGTGCTGAAGCCCGGCAAGGAAGAGTTTGCGAAGGCGATCTTCCACAAATGGGAACTCGACTTCGCGGTCATCGGCACCGTCACCGACACCGGCCGCATGGTGCTCGAACATCATGGGCAAATCGTCTGCGACATTCCGCTCGCCCCGCTCGCCGACGATGCGCCCCTTTACGACCGTCCGCATGTGCCCACGCCGAAGCAGCCCGAACTGTCCGACGTCCCGGAGACCAAGGATGTCGCGGCCGACCTCAAGGCCTTGATGGGCACCCCCGATATCGCCAGCCGCCGCTGGATCTGGGAGCAATATGACAGCCAGGTCGGCGCCGACACGGTGCAGACCGGCGGCGACGCCGCGCTGGTCCGCATCCACGGCACCAACCGCGCGCTCGCGATGAGCACCGACTGCACCCCGCGCTATTGCTACGCCGATCCGGTCGAGGGCGGCAAGCAGGCGGTCGCCGAAACGTGGCGCAACATCAGCGCGGTCGGCGCGACGCCGCTCGCGATCACCAACTGCCTCAATTTCGCCAACCCGCAGCGCCCCGAAATCATGGGCCAGATCGTCGGCTGCCTCGACGGCATGGCACAGGCGTGCCGCGCGCTCGACTATCCGATCGTGTCGGGCAACGTCAGCCTCTACAACGAGTCCAAGGCGACGGGTGGCGGCAGCGCGATCCTGCCGACCCCCGCGATCGGCGGCGTCGGCGTGATCGAGGATCTGGGCAAAGCGGTCGGCATCGGCTTCAAGCGCACCGGCGACATCGTCCTCGCGGTCGGCGAACGCATGGGCCACCTCGGCCAGTCGATCTGGCTGCGCGAAATCCACGGCCGCGAAGAAGGCCCGCCGCCGCCCGTCGACCTCAAGGCCGAGAAGCGCACCGGCGATTTCATCCGCCAAAGCATCAACGCCGGCTGGATCACCGCGTGCCACGACGTCTCCGACGGCGGCGTCGCCGTGGCGCTCGCCGAAATGGCCTTGAAGTCGAACATCGGCGTGCTGGTGAGCGAGGAACAGCCGTTCGGGGTGGCGGAGAGCTTCTTCGGCGAGGATCAGGGGCTGTATCTCGTCACCGTCTGCGACACCTGCCTTGCCGACTTCCTCGACGCCGCGAATCGCGCCGACGTGCCCGTCGATCCGCTCGGGCGCACGATCAAGGATCGCATCGTGTTCGAGCTGCCCGACAGCGATCATCAGGTGACGCTCGCCGAACTGCGCGAAGCGCATGAAGGCTTCTTCCCCAAGCTGATGGGCGCCGACGCGGCGCTGGCGTAACAACCCCACCTCGTCATTCCGGCGAAGGCCGGAATCTCGCCGGTGCGGCATAACGCGACGATGAGATCCCGGCCTCCGCCGGGATGACGATATAAGGAGGGAGATGGCGGAATCATGAGCATCCACATCGGTATCGGCGGCTGGACCTATGAACCGTGGCGCGGCACTTTCTATCCGCCGAAGCATCCGCAAAAGCGCGAGCTCGAATATGCCGGCCAGCATCTGACCGGCATCGAAATCAACGGCACCTATTATGGCAGCCAGAAACCCGAAAGCTTTGCGAACTGGGCCGCGTCGGTCCCCGACGGCTTCAGGTTCAGCGTCAAGGCGTCACGTTTCTGCACCAACCGCAAGGTGCTGAAGGACGGCGCCGCCTCGATCGGGAAGTTTCTCGGTCAAGGGCTGACGCAGCTCGGCGACCGGCTCGGCCCGATCCACTGGCAGTTCATGGCGACCAAACAGTTCGACCGTGACGATTTTGCGGGTTTCCTCGACCTGCTGCCCGACAGCCAGGATGGCCTTCCCCTGCGCCACGCGATCGAGGTGCGGCATGAAAGTTTCCGCGATCCGGCGTTCATCGACCTGCTGCGCGCGCGCAACATGGCGGTCGTCTACGCCGACAGCGACGAGTTTCCGTGCATCGACGAACAGACCGCCGATTTCACTTACGCGCGCCTCCAGCGCAGCCGCGAGGAGGTGGAAACCGGCTATGACGCGGCGGCTCTCGACCAATGGGCAAAGCGGGTGCGCGACTGGGCCGCGGGCGACCGCGACGTCTTCCTCTTCTTCATCGCCGGAGCCAAGGTCCGCAACCCGGCGGCGGCGCAGGCGCTGATCGCGCGGCTGCGCGACAGCGGCTGACGGGTCAGGCCGCCTGCGCGAGCGGCACGGGCGCCGCCGCGGCTTCGGCCGCCTTTTTCCCCAAGAGGTCATAGGGGTCGATGCCGTCGGCGCGCATCATCGCGTGGACCTGTTTGTAAACGGTCGGTTCGGCGATCCCCAATCGCTGGCGCGCGGCGTCGAGCGGTTCGGCGAGCAGCGCCCCGATATCCTGATGCGCAATCTGCTGCGCGGTGCGGCCGATACGCTGGCCCTCGCGCACCGCGCCATAGATGGGATAGCGGCGGCCGAAGCCCTTGCGGATTTCGCGGGCCCCCGCCCAGGCGATGAACAGCGTCCCCCAGCTCGGCGTCTGGCTGTAGGAAAAGGCGAGGACGCACTGTTCGCCGAGCGCGTCGCGGCCATAGCCGGTGAGGATGTGGAGCAGGTCGTGCGTATCGCGCAGCCGGTTGCCGTAAAGCTCCAGCATGTCGTCGTAGCGCGGCTGGCCACGGCGGAACTTGTCAAACTCGTCGACGAGGCCCTGCGCGGTCAGCCCCTCGCGTTCCATGAAGTCGACATAGGCGCGCCCGACGCTGCCCTCGGGCAACTGGCGCAGCCGGTCATGGTCGTCGAGCATCGCGGGCAGACAGGGTCGCTCGGCAAGCTGCTTCTGACCCTCGGGCGTCGCGAAGAAAGCCTGTGCCGCCTTGCCGAAGCGCTTGTCGCGCAGCGATTCGATGATGTGGAACACCTGTTCGGTGTCCTCCTTGTCGGCGATGAGCCGACGGAAATGGCGCCACGCCTTGAGCGGCCGGAAACCGCCATCGACGCGGTCGGGGTGGGAGAGCGGGAAACTGGTCATGGCGAACCTCTGCGACGAATCCTTGCATCGTCCAGTTAGCATTACTGACATAAATGTCAATAGTTGGCAAACAACGCTGGCGCGATCATCCGATCGCCGATAGACCGGCGCCATGAAAGCGCATGCAACGGTCCCTTACAGCGCGCTGCCGACGATGACCGACGCCGCGCGGATCGCGGCGGCGGAGGCGTTTCGCGACCATGTCGCCACGCGGCGAACGTGCCGGATGTTCAGCGACACACCGGTGCCGCGCGCGGTGATCGAGGCCGCGATCGCCGCGGCGGGGACCGCGCCCAGCGGCGCCAATCACCAGCCGTGGCACTTCGCCGTTGTCTCCTCGCCCGACATCAAGCACCGCATCCGCCTCGCCGCCGAGGCCGAGGAGCGCGCATTTTACGCCAGCCGCGCCGGACAGGAATGGCTAGAGGCGCTCGCGCCGCTCGGCACCGACGAGGACAAGGGCTTCCTCGACATCGCGCCCTGGCTGATCGTCGTTTTCGGACAACGGCGCGGCGGGATCGAGCCCGGCGAATCGCGACAGAATTATTATGTCACCGAAAGCGTCGGCATCGCCTGCGGCCTGTTGCTCACCGCGCTCCACGGCGCCGGGCTCGCGACCTTGACGCACACGCCGTCGCCGATGGGCTTCCTGCGCGACATCTGTGGCCGCCCGGCCGATGAAAAGCCGCTGATGCTGGTCGTCGCGGGCCACCCGGCGCCCGACGCCACGGTGCCCGTTCACGCGACGCGCAAAAAACCGCTGGACCGGATCAGCAGCTGGCTCTGACGCTGCGCGGCACTTGGAGGAAAAGGCGATGAACCGGGGAACCACGACGCGCTACGAAAGCCTCGACGCGATCCGCGGGGTCGCGGTGATGGGCATCCTTGCGATGAACATCGTCGCCTTTGCCCTGCCCTTCCCCGCCTATGGCAACCCCGCCGCGGGCGGACCGCCCACCGACAGCGACGTCGCGACATGGTTCTTCAACTTCGTTTTCGTGGATTCGAAGATGCGCGGCATGTTTTCGATGCTGTTCGGGGCGAGCACCCTGCTGGTGATCGAAAGCGCCGCCGTCGCGGGACGCAGCGGCGCGGGCGCGCATTATTCGCGCATGTTCTGGCTCGCGATCTTCGGCCTCGCGCATTTCTATCTCATCTGGTTCGGCGACATATTGTTCCTTTATGCAATCTGCGGGCTGCTCATCTTCCTGTTCCGCAACCTGTCGGTGCGTGCGCTCCTGCTCTGGGCGATCCCCTTTTTCCTCATCGCTATCGGTCTGCACACGAGCCTCTGGGCGATGATGTCGATGGCACAGGCGGGAACGCTGCCGCCCGAAGCGGCCACCGCGATGCAGGAGGCGCTGCGGCAGATGAACGCCGATATGGGCCCGTCCACCCCCGTCTATGCCGAAGAGAAGGCGCTCTATCTCGGCAGCTATGCCAGCATCGTCGCATATCGCACCGGCGCGATGGCGGGCGATCCGCTCTTCTTCCTCGGCCTGTTCCTGTGGGAAACGGTGGGGCTGATGCTGATCGGCATGGCGCTGTTCAAATCGCATATGCTGACCGGCGAATGGGAGGCGGCGCGCTATCGCAAATGGGCGATCGCCTGTTTTGCGATCGCCGTGCCGCCGCTCGTCGGGCTCGCCCTCTATCAGATGCGAACGGGTTATGACGCGGTATCGGTCTTCGGTTCGACGATCGCGCTGTCGGTGCCCTTCGACACGCTGATGACGATCGGCTGGGCGGCGCTCATCATGCTGCTGGTCAAGACAGCGGCCAGCCACGCCCTGCGCGCGCGGCTCGCGGCGGCGGGGCGCATGGCCTTCACCAATTATCTCGTCACCTCGATCGTGATGACGACGATATTTTACGGCTATGGGCTCGGCCTCTTCGGCAGCATCGGCCGCCTGCCGCTCTATCTTTTCTGCATCGGCATGTGGGCGGCGATGCTGCTGTGGTCAAAGCCCTGGCTCGACCGTTTTCAATATGGCCCGCTCGAGTGGCTGTGGCGCAGCCTGTCGCGCGGGCAGGTGCAGCCGATGCGAAAACGCTTGCCGGGCTGAAACGGCGCGTCGGTCAGTAACCGACGGCGCGACCGAAAGTGGCGGGGCGGCGCTGGACCAGCGGATTGGCCTCGCGCTCCAGCGCGGCGAGCGTTTGTTCGAACAGCGGACGCAGCGCGACGACGCGCGGCAGATATTCGTCGGGGCTTGTCTGGCTTTCGACGCAGTGGCGCGCGAACATTTCGATGTCCTCGGCGAGCGCGCCTAGTTTTTCGCCGCCGAACTGGCGCGCTTCGCTTTTCAGCGTGTGCGCGGGCATCACCAGCCCGCGCGGATCGCGCGCGCGCATGGCCTCTTCGATCGCGGCGACCGATTTGGTGCCGTCCTCGCGAAAATAGCCGAGAATGCGCACGAAAGCGGCCCCCAGCTGGGTGCGCGTCGCGCGAAACTCATCCCAATCGACCAGGATCTCGTCCAATGCTTTCGTCCCTTGGTGTTCAAATCGGTCGTGGTCCCGACCGACCCATGCCCCAAAGTCGGTAAAAAAGACGTTACGAACCGCGCCCGTCCCAGCGAAATCCGCCCCATTTTGGGTCAGCGGCGGACGCGCCAGCGCCGCTCGTCGCCATCGGCGCTTTCGTCCACCACCGTCCAGCCGTGCTCGGCGGCAAGTGCGGCGACTTCGCGGCCTGCATTGGGGTCGTCGGCGACCAGCAGCACCGCCTCCGCCTCACGCATCGCGCGCGCAAGCCGCAGCGCGGGCCAGGGACAGCGCATCCCGCGCGCGTCGACCAGCCGCGCCATCACCTCATTCATCATAGGGATTGCGCGCGTTGCGGAAATTGAGCCGCACCGGAACGCCCTGGAACCCCAGCTCCTTGCGCATCCCGTTGACGAGATAGCGTTCATAGCTTCCGGGCAGCGCGTCGGTGCGCGATCCGAACACCACGAAGGTCGGCGGGCGCGTGCGCGCCTGCGTGATATAGCGCAGCTTGATCCGCTTGCCCCCCGGCGCCGGCGGCGGATTCGCGGTCACCGCCGCCTCGAACCAGCGGTTGAGCTTCGCGGTCGAAACGCGGTTCGTCCAGATCGCGCGCTGTTCGAAGGCGACGCGGACGAGCGTGTCGATCCCCTTGCCCGTCGCGCCCGAAATGCTGAGCACGGGCACGCCCTTCACCTGGCTGAGCCCGTCGTCGAGCGCCGCGCGCACCCCGTTGAACAGCGACGAGGGATCTTCGGCAATGTCCCATTTGTTGAGCGCAACGATCAGCGCGCGCCCTTCCTGCAGCACCCGGTCGGCGATGCGCAGATCCTGCGCTTCCAGCCCCTTGGTCGCGTCGAGCAGCAGCACGACGACTTCGGCGAAATCGACCGCGTGGAGCGCGTCGGCGACCGATAGCTTCTCCAGCTTGTCCTGCACCTTCGCGCGCTTGCGCATCCCGGCGGTGTCGAACAGCTGGATCTCGTGGACCTCGCCATCCTTTTCCCAGCGCCAGTCGACGCGGATCGAATCGCGCGTGATCCCCGCCTCGGGCCCGGTGATGAGCCGGTCCTCGCCGATCATCCGGTTGATCAGCGTCGATTTGCCGGCGTTGGGACGACCGACGATCGCGAGCTTCATCGGACCCGCGGCCTCTTCATCGGCTTCGTCGACCGCCGCTGTCTCGGCGTCCATGAAGGGCTCGACGATCGGGCGCAGCGCGTCGAACAGGTCGACCAGACCCTCGCCATGTTCGGCGCTGAGCGCGAATACCGTCTCGAAGCCGAGGCTGTAGGCCTCCATCAACCCTGCCTCGCCCTGCTTGCCTTCCGCCTTGTTCGCGCACAGGATCACCGGCGTATCCTCGCTGCGCAGCCAGCGGGCGATTTCCTCGTCGAGCGGCGTCACCCCGGCGCGCGCGTCGATCAGGAACAGCGCGGCGTCGGCCTCGCGCACCGCCTTTTCGGTCTGCGCGCGCATCCGACCGGGCAGGGTCGCTGCATCCTGATCCTCGAATCCCGCCGTATCGACGATGCGAAACTCGAGGCCGAGCAGCTTGCCGTCGCCCTCGCGCCGGTCGCGCGTCACCCCCGGCTGGTCGTCGACCAGCGCAAGCCGCTTGCCGACGAGCCGGTTGAACAGCGTCGATTTGCCGACATTGGGCCGGCCGACAATGGCGATCGTCGCGTGTCGCGACATTCATTTTCCTCCAATAGGGCCAGCCCTATTCGTCTGTCCTAGCGCCAGGCGGTGATCGTCCCGTCGTCCGCGAGGATGTAGAGGATGTTGTTCGCGACGATCGGCGATTGCGACAGCGACGACTCGAACTCGGTCGATGCGAGCAGCGCGCCGTCGGTCGGCGAAAACTCCGCCAGCGTGCCTTCGCTGTTCACCGCGATCAGCCGTCCCCCCGCCAGAATCGGCCCGGTCCAGCGGATCGGATCCTTCTTTTTCTTCTCGGTTTCGACGCGGAAACGCGCAAGCTGCTGGATCCAGCGCACCTTGCCGCTCGCCCGCGCGACGCACAACAGCTTGCCGTCGTCGGTCATCGCATAGACCCATTCGCCGACGACATAGGGGGTCGAGATGCCGGCGATCGAGATTTCCCAGCTGCGCTGGCCGGTGACCAGCTCGTAACTCGCCATGCGGCCACCCTGGCCGAGCGCGAAGACGCGGCCGCGGTCGATCACCGGATCGGCATCGACGTCGGTAAGCGTCGACACCGACAGCGCCATTGACGTGCGCGCGAGCGCGTCTTCCCACAGGTCGCGGCCGTTTTCATAGCGATAGGCCTGCACCTCGCCCGACGAGAAACCCGCGACGATCGTGCCCTGCCCGGCCGCGGGCGACGCCGCGCCGAACACACTGCCCGGTTCCAGCGACGCCGTCGCCTGCCACTGGACCGCGCCGTCGGCGGCATTGAGCGCGAAAATCTGGTTGTCCTGGCTGATCACATAGACGCCGCCAAAAGCCACCGTCGGCGCGCCGCGCAGCGGGCCCGCGGGCTTCACCTTCCACAGCACCGATCCGTCGGCCGCATTGAGCGCCGCGACATCGCCGACGCCGCTCGTCGCATAGACGACATTGCCATCGACGCTCGCCCCGCCGCCGAACAGCGAATCCCTGAAATCCTTGCCCGTGCTGCCGATCGCCGCGCTCCACAGCTTCGCGCCCGTGTCGGCGGCAAAGGCCGAAACGACGGCTTCGGTATCGACGACGAACAGGCGGTTGTCCGCGACCACCGGCGACGAGGCGAGGCGCTGCTTGTTCGTGTTGCCCGCGATTTTCGCTTCCCAGAGTTTGGTCCGCGCCGCGCCGAGCGCCGGATGCCCCATCGATTTCGACGCATTGCCGCCCGATTGCGCCCAGGCCGCATTCACGACCGGATCGGGCAGCACCACCGCGATCGCCGCAGTCGCGGGATCGACCTTGATGCTGTTGTCGTTCGACAGGATCGACACGCGATTGCCGATCGTCGGCGTCCTGGGGCCGCCGTCGCCCTTGAACACGCCGCAACCCGCCAGCGGCAGCGCCAGCAGCGCCGCATAAAGTCCGAAACGCGCAGTCCGCATATTATTTGGTTTCCTCAGTCTTCTGGGCGGCAGGCGCCGCTCCCTTTTGCTCGGCCGCGGCGCTTTCGGCGGCGCGGTCGGCGACGGCATCGACGCCCAGCATCCCCGCCATCTGGACCGAGCGCGATTGCAGCGATTTGGGAAGGTCGGGCAATTTGGCGATCCGGCCATAGAGCGCACCCGCCCGGTCGAACTGGCCAAGCCGGTAGTGGGCACTCGCCGACAGCTCGGCGGCGCTGGCGAACCAGCTCGACGCCGGATCCCTGGCGTCAACGATCGGTTTCATCCGCGCGATCACCGCCTCGGGCTTCAGCGTGTCATATTCGAACGCCGTCTGGCGAATGAGCGCCAGGTCGCGGAGCGACCGGTCGACTTGCGTATCGGCGGCGACCTTCGCCATCAGCGCGGCGGCGGCTTTGAGGTCGCCCGCGCCCGCCTTGACATTCGCCAGCTGCATCGTCGCCGCGGCGCGATAGGCCGGGGTGCCCGCGGCCGCGATCTTCTCCAGCTCGCTCGTCGCGGCGCGCGGCTGGTTGGCCTCGAGCTTGTCCAGCGCCGCGATCAGCTCCTCCGCCTGTTCGCCGCGCGCGACATCCTGCCGGTGGTTCCAGTAAAGATAGCCGCCAAAGGCCAGCAGGATCGCCAGCACGCCGCCGATGATCCAGCGGCCATAGCGCTGCATGATCGTGTCGAGCCGGTCCTTGCGGACGGCTTCGTCGACTTCCTGCAACAGCGCGGCGTCGTTCGTCGGGCTCAGGGCCAATCAAACCTCCGTAAACTGGGTAACGGCGCGAGGCCGGCCCGCTTCCTTAACGATGACACGAGGAAAGGCCAAGCGTTTCACTTGTCGGACGCGCGGGCCGTTCAGCCCGCGTAGATCTGATCCTCGGTCGGGAATGAACGGGACCTGACTTCGTCCGCATAATCCTGCACGGCGCCGCTGACGACGCCCGCCATGTCCCGATAGCGTTTGACGAACTTGGGTACACGCTCGAACATGCCCAGCATGTCGTCGGTGACGAGCACCTGGCCATCGCACTGCGCCGATGCGCCGATGCCGATCGTCGGACATGCGACCTTGTTGGTGATTTCGATCGCGATCGATTCGAGTACGCCCTCGATGACGATCGAAAAGGCGCCGGCCTGGGCGACCGCAACCGCATCCTCGACGATCGAGCGCGCTTCCTCCTCGCTCTTGCCGCGCACGCCATAACCGCCAAGGATGTTCACCGCCTGCGGGGTCAGCCCGACATGCCCCATCACCGGAATGCCGCGCTGGGTCAGGAACTCGATCGTCGGAGCAAGCACCTTGCCACCCTCGACCTTGACCGCCGCGGCGCCGGTTTCCTTGAGCAGTCGCGCGGCGTTGTCAAAGGCCTGCTGCGGGCTGCCCTCATAGCTGCCGAAGGGCATGTCGACGATCACCGCGGCATGGTAACTGCCGCGCACCACGGCGGCGCCGTGCAGCGCCATCATCTCCATCGTCACCCCGACGGTGTGCGGCAGGCCATAGATCACCTGCGCGAGCGAATCGCCCACCAGCAGCATGTCGCAATGCGGGTCGAGCAACTGCGCCATGCGCACCGTATAGGCGGTGAGCATCACGATCGGTTCGCCCCCCTTGCGCTGGCGGATGCGCGGAACCGTCAGGCGCTTCATCGGCTGCGGCGTCGGATTTGCGCGGCTCGTGGAGGTGTCGAGGGTGAGCGTTTTGGGGAGCGTAGACATGGCGCGAGGGCTTAGCCGGTAACGCACCGTGGCGAAAGCGGCAAAGCCACTCGATGTCAATGACACTTGACTTAATGTTAAATATAATGCACATTACGTTCGAATCATATGACATGGAGGTTCGGCAATGGCGTTTCGCGAAAAGATACACTGGGTCACGCTGGTAACGATGATTCTGGCCTTTGGCTGGTATTTCCTTGCCTTTCCGTGGCACATCGCGGGCGCCCCCGCGGGCCTGTGGGCAAGCGCAGGAATGCTGATCCCGGTGACGATCGGTGTCATCGTGGTGATGACGATCGCTTCGGCGTGGATGGCGATCCGCGCGCCCGGCGAGGTGCATATGAAGGAGGATGAGCGCGACCGCTCGATCCATTTCCGCGGAACGCATTACGCCTATTACCCGCTCGTCGTCGGGGTCTGGGTCAACATCTTCGCGCTTTTCTGGGGCGTCGGGCAGGCGATCCAGCTCAATCTGCTGCTCGCGACGGTCGTGCTGGCCGAGATCGCGCGCATCGGCGTCCAGCTTTATTTCTATCGGCGAGGTCACTGATCGATGCCGCCGATGCACAAGCACCCCGCCCTCAACCACAGTCACCCCGAAATGGGAGACGTGCCTATGGCACCCCGTGAAAAGGCGCAACGGCCACTCCTCGCAAGCGACCGGAGGGGCTGGCATGGCTAAGCCGCCCTTTGCCAACGACATTCGGACGCTGCGCTTTCTGGCGGGCGAAATGACGCAGGCCGAGCTTGGCGAGCGCGTCGGGGTGACGCGGCAGACGATCGCGGCGATCGAGCAGGGCAAATACTCGCCCTCGCTCGAAGTCGCCTTCCGTATCGCGCACGTGTTCGGAAAACCGCTCGAGGCCGTGTTCCAGTGGAATGACGGTCGCGACTGAAACAGCGCGGCCGCGCGGCCCGGCCCGCGCCTCTCCCCGGGGGCGTCGGGCCGGGTTTTGGGCGGTTATGGAGTCGAAGGCGGGCGCCGGTATCTCGCGATGCGCGAGGCGCAAATGCCAGCCCGCCCGGTCACCGGCCTGCGCGCGCCGCCACGGCTTCGCGAACATTGTCGCTGAACAGGCCGTCGATCCCGGTTTTCAGAAAGGCCTCGATCTCCCCGACAAGGTCGCCGTGGCCCGCGGGATTGACGCCGCCCTTGTTGCCGAGCGGCAGGAAATAATTTTCGCGGCGAAAGGTCCAGGGGTGAACCTTCAATCCCGCCGCGTGGGCGTCGCGCACCAGACTGGTCGGTTCGCCGAGTCGGCCGAGCACGCCGCGCGGGATGATCATCGCCTTGTTCGGCCCGATGCCGTCGGCATAGGCGGCGATCATCTGGAGCCCCGCGGGCGACGTCATGGCGGCATAGCTTGCATCGGGCCGGTCGGCGGGGCCGCCGGTGGCATCGACGAGCTGGATCAGGGGCAGATCGCTTTTCGCGCGCAGGTCCATCAGATTGCCGACCTCAAAGCTCTGGATGAACACCGGCGCCGCGCGCCCCCGATAGCCGAAACGGTCCAGCAGTTCCAGCATCGGCGCCGCGTGCGGCAGGCCGATCGACGCGAAATAGCTGGGGTGCTTGGTTTCGGGATAGACGCCGACCGGCACCCGCCGCGCGCGGTTCACCCTGGCGAGCAACGTCAATATCTCTTCGAAGGTCGGAACCTCGAACCGCCCGTCGAAGGCGGTGTCGCGCAACCGGGGCAGCCGCTCCTTCGCGCGCAGCGTCTTTATCTCCGCGAGCGTGAAATCCTCGGTGAACCAGCCGGTCACCGCCCGCCCGTCGATGATTTTCGTCGCCTTGCGATCAGCAAACTCGGCGCGATCCGCAACGTCGGTGGTTTCCGAAATCTCATTCTCGTGCCGCGCCACCAGCACGCCGTCCTTGGTGAGCACCAGGTCGGGCTCGATGAAATCGGCGCCCTGTTCGATCGCGAGCGCATAGCTTTCCAGCGTATGTTCGGGCCGCTCGCCCGACGCGCCGCGATGCGCGATGACAATCGGCGGCTGGCCGTCGAGGGTCGGCTGCGCCGTCACCGGTTCAGCCACGCATCCGGCAAGCAGCAGCGGGGCCAGCAAGGCCACAAAACAGCGGATCATGCCGCAAAGCGCGCCTGCCAGTCGTCGGCGGAAAAGCCGACGCTGATCCCGTCCGCCGTCTCGACCACCGGGCGGCGGATCATTGCGGGCTGATCGAGCATCAGCGTCATGGCCGATGAGGCGTCGAGCCCCGCCTTGGCGGCGTCGGGCAGTTTGCGAAAGGTCGTGCCCGCCTTGTTGAGCAGTTTTTCCCAGCCGAGCGCGTCGATCCAGCGTTGAAGCGCGGCGGGGTCGAGCCCGTCCTTGCGGACGTCGTGAAAGCGGTGCGCAATGCCGCGTTCGTCGAGCCAGCGACGCGCCTTTTTCACCGTGTCGCAATTCGGAATGCCGTAAAGAATCATCGTCATGGGGCAAAGATTAGCAGCAGCGCATCGCAGATTCGAGGCTCAAGCGCCCGCGGCCGACGATGCGGGCGTACGGTCGGCGATGCGTGTGTTGGCGCTCGCCAGCTTGCCGCGCAGCGCGCGCGCGAAGCCTTCGTGCAGTTCGGCCGCGATGCCGGGGTTCGCCGCGAGATAGGCGCGCAGCGCCGCCGCCGGGACAAACCACAGCCGCGCATTGCTGGCGAGCACGACGGTTCCCGTTGCGTGCGAGCCGTCCAGCACCGTCGCCTCGCCGATCAGCTCGCCATCGCCCAGTTGCCCGACCTCGGCGCCGTCGCGCATGATGGTCGCGCGACCGTCGGCGAGATAGAAAAGGCTGGGCGCCGCCTGATTTTCGCGGATCAGCACTTCGCCGCGCTGCGCCGAAATCCAGTGTCCCTGGTCGATCAGGCCGCGCGCGGCGTGCGCGCCCAGCCCCGGAAAATGCCGCCGTCGCAGCTCCTCATCCTCGACCGAGAATCGCACTTTCGCCCCGCGCAGCCATAGCCGCGCCAGGATGCCGATATTGACCGCGAGGATCGCGAGCACGAGCAGGCTGTAACCGGGGTCGGAGGCGCGAAAGAGGGTGAGCGGCAGCGCGACGAACGCCGCCGCGGCAAGGCCGATGCGCGCATAGTCGATGCGCACGACGAAGCTTGTCGCGAGAAGGAGCAGCAATGCCCCGTAGAGGAACCACGCGGAGTCGAAACTCGCCATAGCCAATCGCTCGCATCCCGGCCCGCGGACGGGCCACTGGGTGTATGACGTTGTCGATAGCCCTGAACCTTGAACGCACCCAACAGGCGCCAAAGTCGCAATAAACTATCAGTTCATGGTCCTGAAGAAAAGCATAGGTGCGCAAATGTCACGATAATGCTAATTTTCAGCCTCGCGCGCTCGGCAAACATTGCGCCCGACGGGCATTCACGCCATGGGGCGCATGATTCGAAAATGAAATGACAGGCAGATGACGAAAAACTGGCAACCGCATAGCTGGCGCACGCACGAGGCCCGCCAGCTGCCCACCTATCGCGACGCCGATGCACTCGCGGCCGCCGAACGCGAGCTGGCGAACTATCCGCCGCTCGTCTTTGCGGGCGAGGCGCGCGAACTGACGAACGAACTCGCGCGCGTCGCGGAGGGCAGGGCGTTCCTGCTCCAGGGCGGCGACTGCGCCGAAAGCTTTGCCGAGTTCCACCCGAACAATATCCGCGACACATTTCGTGTGCTGCTCCAGATGGCGGTGGTGCTGACCTTCGCCTCGAAAATGCCCGTGGTAAAGCTCGGCCGCATGGCGGGGCAGTTCGCCAAGCCGCGTTCGGCGGACATGGAAGAGGTGGATGGCGTCGCGCTGCCCAGCTATCGCGGCGACATCATCAACGACATCGCGTTCGAGGAAGCCGGCCGCGAGCCCGACCCCGCGCGGATGGTCAAGGCCTACAACCAGTCGGCGGCGACGCTCAACCTGCTGCGCGCTTTCGCGGGCGGTGGCTATGCCAATCTGCACCAGGTCAACGCCTGGACGCACGACTTCATGGACCGCAGCCCGTGGGCGAAGAAATATCAGGAAACCGCAGGCCGCATTTCCGAAGCGCTCGCCTTCATGGAAGCGTGCGGCGTGACGCCCGAAACGGTTCCGCAGATCAAGGGCACCAGCTTCTACACCAGCCATGAGGCGCTGCTCCTCCCCTATGAGCAGGCGCTGACCCGGCAGGACAGCCTGACCGGCGGCTGGTACGACACATCGGGCCACTTCCTGTGGGTCGGCGACCGCACCCGTTTCGAAGGATCAGCGCATATCGAATATCTCCGCGGGATCGGCAATCCGGTCGGCATGAAATGCGGACCGAGCCTCGAACCCGACGTGCTGCTGCGCCTGCTCGACACGCTGAATCCCAACCATGTGCCCGGCCGCATGACGCTCATCACGCGCTATGGCCACGACAAGATCGAGGCGCATCTGCCCAGGCTCGTGCGCGCGGTGAAGGAATCGGGCCATCCCGTCGTCTGGTCGTGCGACCCGATGCACGGCAATGTCATCAAGACCTCGACCGGCTACAAGACGCGCCCGTTCGAGCGCATCCTCGCCGAAGTGCGCGGCTTCTTCGCCGTCCACCGCGCCGAGGGCACGCATGGCGGCGGCATCCATATCGAGATGACCGGCCAGAATGTCACCGAATGCACCGGCGGCGCGATGGACGTGACCCAGATGGACCTTGCCGACCGCTATCACACGCATTGCGACCCGCGTTTGAATGCGGGGCAGAGCCTCGAACTCGCCTTCCTGCTGGCGGAGATGCTCAATCAGGAAATGAGCGAGCGGGCGAAGCAGGCGGCGTAAGCCACTTCGTCATTGCGAGCGAAGCGAAGCAATCTCCAGCCCTCGACCTTTGCGTAAGATCGAGGGCTGGAGATTGCCGCGTCGCCTCCGGCTCCTCGCAATGACGATCTAGAGAATTACTTGCCCGGCCACCGTTTCGTATCGGCGAACGCCCGGCCGAGCGCGACGTGCAAATCGGCATCCTCGGCCGCCCCTCCGAGCGGGATCTTGTCGGAGAAATTGTCGGCCGCGCGGTGATAATCGCCCGACAAAAAGGCTTCGAGCAGCTTCATGTCCGAAAAGCTGCCGCCGACCATCAGCGAGGTGACGCCCTTCGCACCCAGCGCCCAGCCGTCCTGTCGCTGGATGAAGGCGTCGGCCTCGCCATCCTCGTCGAGCGTGCGGCCGAGCCTGGTCGCCACCTCGCGCACCAGCGCGTCATAGGCGGGCTTGCCGCGCCCGATCGTCGCGACCGGCGTGCCGCGCGGCGAGATTGCGATCGTGTCGACGTTGAGTGCCACGGTGATGTCGCCAAGCGGCACCACCGGATGGTCGGCGAACCAGCGCGCGCCGAGCAGGCCCTTTTCCTCCGCCGTCGTCGCGAGGAAATAGATGTCGCGATCGGGGCGCGGCCCCTTGCCCAGCCGCTTCGCGACCTCGATCAGTACCGCGATCCCGCTCGCATTGTCGACCGCGCCGTTACAGATGCGGTCGGCCTCGCCCTCGGGCGCGCAAAGGCCCAGATGGTCCCAATGTCCCAGAAACAGCACCGCCTTGCCGTCGGGCTTCGCGCCGGGCAGTTTGGCGATGATATTGTGGCTCGCAAAGGCGCGGACCGTCGACTCTGCGGTGAAGTCGGCAGCCACCGGCAGCGCCATACCCCGATAGTCGGCCGACGCGGCCGCTTCGCGCAGCGCGGCGCCATCCTGCCCAGCGGCCTTGAACAGTGCGTCGGCCGCGTTGCCTGACAGGAAACCGCTCACCGGCGCACCCGCCTTGACGCTGGCAAGGCGCATGGATTTGCTGCCGACACTCTCGCGCAGTGCGTCCCACGGCACCGCGTCGGTCGCGATCACCAACACCGCGCTCGCCCCCGCATCGGCGAGCATCTGGCGCCGCTCGCGATAGCGCGGCAATCTGTCGCCAAAAGGCGCATTGTCGAACAGCATGATCGCGAGTTTGCCGCGGACGTCGGCATTCACCTGTCCGGTGCTGTCGATGCCATAGCCGACGAAGACCGCGGGGACGCCCGCCAGCGACACCGACGCATCGCGCCCGGTGAGCACGATGCTGTCATCGTCTAGCGGAAAATTGCGGCCGTTCACGTTGAAGGTCGCTGTCCCGCCGAGCGCCTGCGTTTCGATGAAGGGCACCGGCTGGAGCCACGGCGTCGCGCTGCCCGGCACGGCTTCGAGCCCCGCCTTCGCCCATTCGCCGACGATATAGGCGATCGTGCGATCCTCGCCATCGGTGCCCGGCGCGCGCCCCTCGAACGCATCCCCGGCCAGGATTTTCATGTGCGCGGCGAGGTCGGCTTCGGTGACCGGCGCATCGGCGGTCGCGGATGCGGCCTGCGCGGGAGCGGACGTGGCGACGAGGGCGACGGCCGCAACGGCGGCGCGAAAGAAGGAGGCTTTCATGGGCGCGCGGCATGACATTTCCGCCACGGGCAGGCAAGGCGGTTCGTCGAACGACGAAGGGCGGCGGCGTTCTTTATTCTCTCGCCATCATCCCGTTTTCTCAATTCGTCATCCCGGCGAAGGCCGGGATCTCGCCGGTGCATTGTAACGCTAGGTCGAGACCCCGGCCTCCGCCGGGGTGACGAATTGAGGTTATCCCCTTGCCCGCGCCAGCAGCGCCCGCGCCGCGGCGACGTGCATATCCTCGATCATCCGGCCTTCGTGCCGCTGTGCGCCGCCGGTCGCCGCCGCGACCAGCGCCTCGGCCGCCGCAATCTCGCGCACCGTCGGAGCAAAGGCGGCGTTGCACGGATCGACCTGCGACGGGTGGATCAGCGTCTTGCCGTCAAAGCCCAGCCGCCGCCCCTCGGCGGCTTCGGCGGCGAAACCTGCGACATCGTCGATCGCATTATAAACCCCGTCGAAGCACCACACCCCGCCCGCGCGCGCGGCCAGTACGATCGCCTGGATCGCATGGCTCATCGCGTCGCGATCGGTCCCGTCGGGCAGTTTCAATTCGTGCGCGAGATCGTTGAGCCCCGCAATCAGACCCGCCACGCCGGGGTCCGCAGCGATGTCGCGCGCGGCATAGATGGCGGCGGGCGTCTCGATCATCGCGAGCAGCGGCAAGCCGAGCCCGCGCGCTGGGGCGAGGTCGGCGATGGCGTCGACCTTGGGCAGCACGACGGCATCGAGCGGCAGTCCCGCGAGCGCGTCGATGTCCGCCGCCTGATGCGCGGTCCCCGCCCCGTTGATCCGCACCGCGACGCGCTTGCCCGGATAGCCCGCCGTCACCGCCGCGCGCATCGCCGCGCGCGCGTCGTCCTTGCGGTCGGCCGGCACCGCATCCTCGAGGTCGATAATCAGCATATCGGCGGCGAGCGCTTGCGCCTTTTCCAGCGCGCGAGCGTTCGAACCGGGGACATAGAGCAGCGAGCGGGGGGCGAAGTCGGTCATGCGCTTTTCTGTGGCGCAGCCGCGCCATTGCCGCAATAAGGAAGGCGGGTTTGCAAAGACGCTTGTTTGCAAGAGGGGATGATCGATGGAATTCGCACTCGCACTGGTGGTTCTGGCGCTGGTGTTCCTGATCTGGGCGTTAACGCCCGTGCGCCAGGGTTTTGCCTATACGATCGAGCGCTTCGGCCGTTACACGCACACGGCGCAGCCGGGGCTCAATTTCATCATGCCGATCTTCGACCGGGTGGGTCGGAAAGTGAACATGATGGAGCAGGTGCTCGACATTCCGGGGCAGGAAATCATCACCAAGGACAATGCGATGGTCGCGGTCGACGGTGTCGTGTTCTTTCAGGTGCTCGACGCCGCGAAGGCCGCCTATGAGGTCAGCGACCTGTATCTTTCGATCATGAACCTGACGACGACCAACCTGCGCACCGTGATGGGGTCGATGGACCTCGACGAAACGCTGTCGAAGCGCGACGAAATCAACGCGCGGCTGCTCCACGTCGTCGACGATGCGACAACGCCGTGGGGGGTCAAGATCACCCGCGTCGAGATCAAGGACATCCGCCCGCCCGCCGACATTTCGAACGCCATGGCGCGCCAGATGAAGGCCGAGCGCGAAAAACGCGCCGCGATCCTGGAGGCCGAGGGACTGCGCGCCTCCGAAATCCTCCGCGCCGAGGGCGAAAAGCAGGGCCAGATTTTGCAGGCCGAAGGCCGCCGCGAGGCCGCCTTCCGCGATGCCGAGGCGCGCGAACGCGAGGCCGAAGCCGAAGCAAAGGCGACGCAGATGGTCAGCGACGCGATCGCCAGTGGCAATGCGCAGGCGATCAACTATTTCATCGCGCAAAAATATGTCGAGGCGGTCAGCCAGTTCGCAACCAGCCCGAACAGCAAGACGATCCTCTTCCCGGTCGAGGCGACGCAGTTGATCGGGACTTTGGGCGGCATCGGCGAACTCGCCAAGGATGCGTTCGAACGCAAGGGAGGCGCCTGACATGCCCGACTGGCTGACCAATATGGAGCCGCATTGGGCGTGGCTGTCGCTCGGCGTGCTGCTTGCCGCCGCCGAAATCGTTGCGCCGGGCTTCTTCCTCATCTGGATCGGCGCTGCGGCGATCGTCACCGGGGTCATCGCCTGGGTTGTGCCGCTCAGCGTCCCTTTCCAGCTCGGCATTTTTGCCCTGCTGTCCTTCGTCGCGCTCTATGGCGGGCGCCGCTGGCTCCGGATGAACCCGATCACGACGACCGACCCCCACCTCAACCAGCGCGGCGGCCGCCTCGTCGGCGAGGTGCTGACGGTGACGAAGGCGATCGAGGACGGCCGCGGCCGCGTGCGTGTCGGCGATGGCGAATGGCCGGTGCGCGGCCCCGACGCCGCCGAGGGCGCGAAGGTGCGCGTGGTGAGCGCCGACGGCGGGGTGCTGGTGGTCGAGCTGGCGTAACATCTCTCGTGCGTCAGGACGAGACGATGAGATCCCGGCCTTCGCCGGGATGACGATGATAGATGGCGATCAGCCGCCCCGCGGCCGCGAATAAATCGCCGTCACATGCCCCAGCGCGTCGGTGTCGCCGATGTGCCGGAACCCCAGCTTCGCCGCAACCCGCTCGGACGCTGCATGGCCGCGGTCGATGATGCAGCGCACATGCTTTGCGTCGAGGTTCGCGTCGGCCCAGCCGAGCACGGCGGTCATCGCCTCGGTCGCATAGCCCGCGCCCCAATGGTCGGCATCGAACGCCCAGCCCGCTTCGGGCACGCCTTCGAGTTCGGCTATGCCGCGGCAGAAATAGCTGAGCCCGCCCATGCCGATCAGCGCGTCGCTCGCGCGGTCGGCGAATACCCAGTAACCGAAACCCATCACCGGCCACAGCCCCGCCGAGCTTAAAAACTTGCCCCAGCTGACATCGGGCGCGCGCGGTTCGCCGCCGATAAAGCGCGTGACGCGGGCGTCGGCCCACATCGCGATATGCGTATCCTTGTCGGCAAGGCGACCGGGGCGCAGGCGCAGGCGGGCGGTTTCGATCACGGGGGCGATGGTCGACATGCGCCGCGATGTGCCCAAGCGGGCGCGCGCGGTCAATCGGGGTTCAGATAATGGTCGAACAGGTCGTGCAGCACCGCCTTGCCATCGACCTGCTGCCTGACGCGCATCACCGCCAGCGTATCGACGCGCGTGAGCACGTCCACATGGCGCAGCACGGCATGATAATGCGGCCGGCCGGTAAAATCGTGGAACAGCAGGACGCAGTCGGGTTTGCAGTGGATGATCGCCTGGAGCAGGCAGGCGACGCGAAAGCGCCCGTCGATCAGCACCGCATCGGGGCTGCCCCCCATGCCGCGCCAGACCTGTGTGTGATAGCGCGGCCAGTCGCGAAGGCGGCTTTCGCCTGTCGGATAGCCCCATTCGCCGACGGGGCCGATGTCGATATGGACGGGGGTGAAGTCGACGGGCTCGGCGGCGACCTCCGCCCGCACGCGCGCGAGCCAGGCGGGGTCGCTGTCGACGCTGACGATGCGTCGCACCTGCCGCGCCGCGACCAGCGTGCTGCCGCCGCAGCCGAACTCCAGCAGCGAGCCCAGCCCCGCCAGCTGCAATTCGAAATGCCGCACCTCGGCGGCGGTCATATGTGGCTGCATGGTCCCCTCCACGCGGCAAACCTATGGGACCGCGCCGCGCGCGTCCAGCGGCGGCGCGCGGGGCAAACGACATTCGCATTGGCGCGCGGGCGTCGCCGCGCTATCGGCGGCGGCATGAGCCTGTTTCCGCCCGCCTCCTGCCCGCGACTGATCGTCAAGATCGGGTCGGCGCTGCTCGTCGATCCGGGCGGCGCGGTGCGGCGCGACTGGCTCACAGGCATCGCCGCCGACATCGCGGAACGCGCCCGCGCCGGGCAACAGGTCGCGGTCGTCTCGTCGGGTGCGATCGCGCT
This sequence comes from Sphingopyxis alaskensis RB2256, assembly GCF_000013985.1. GTDB lineage: Bacteria > Pseudomonadota > Alphaproteobacteria > Sphingomonadales > Sphingomonadaceae > Sphingopyxis > Sphingopyxis alaskensis. The sequence goes on from NC_008048.1 coordinate 2,329,645, forward strand.
CGGCGCGCGGCGGCTGGGGCTTGCCAAGGGCGGCCGCGCGAGCCTCGAAGATGCACAGGCGGCCGCCGCGACGGGGCAGATCGCGCTCAGCCAGGTGTGGGCCGAGGTGCTCGGCGCCGAGGGGCTGACGGCGGCACAGATGCTTGTGACGCTCGGTGACCTCGAACATCGGCGCCGCTACCTCAACGCCGCGGCGACGCTCGATCGCCTGCTCAGCCTGGGCGTCGTCCCGATCATCAACGAGAATGACAGCGTCGCGACCGAGGAAATCCGCTTCGGCGACAACGACCGGCTCGCCGCGCGCGTCGCGCAGGCCGCCGCGGCGCGCGGCGTCATCCTTCTCTCTGACATCGACGGACTCTACGACCGCAACCCGGCGCAACCGGGCGCCGTACATATCGAGCGAATCGAGCGGATTGACGCAGCGATCGAAGCGATGGCCGACACGGGGTCCGCATCGGGCATGGGATCGGGCGGCATGGTGTCGAAAATCGCCGCCGCGCGCATCGCCAACGCCGCGGGCGCGCATCTGGCCATCGCTTCGGGTCGGATCGACCGTCCGCTGTCGACCGCGGCGCGGCACAGCCTGTTCGTCGCCGAGCGCGGCGCGAGCGCGCGCAAGGCGTGGCTCGCGGGCGGGCTGACCGCCGAAGGGCGGCTGACGATCGACGCGGGCGCGGTCAAGGCGCTGGTGGGCGGCGCGAGCCTGCTCGCCGCCGGGGTAACTGCGGTATCAGGCAGCTTCGCGCGCGGCGACATCCTCGATATCGTCGGACCCGACGGGCGCGTCGTCGCGCGCGGCCTGTCCGAATATCCTGCGGCCGATGCGGCTGCAATCGTCGGGCTCGGCCGCGACGCGCAGGAGGCCGCGCTCGGCTATGCGCCGCGCAGCGCCATCGTCCACCGCGACCATATGGTGCTGCTGTGATCCTCCCCTGCAAGGGGAGGGGGACCACCCGGAGGGTGGTGGAGGGGCACGCGCAGCCAAATGCGGCGTTCGACCTCCTGCGCCCCTCCCCCATGCTTCGCATGGCGCCCCTCCCCGTACCGGGGAAGAACGTCTTATGACGCACCGCACCCTCGCCATGACCGGCGCAACCGGCTTTGTCGGCGGCGCGACGCTGCACCGCGCCGTCGAGGCGGGCTGGCACGTCCGCGCGCTGACACGCCGCCCGCAGGGCGAACGCGAGGGCGTAACCTGGATCGCCGGCGCGCTCGACAAGCCCGACAGCCTCGCCGACATGGTGGCGGGGGCCGATGTCGTCATGCACATCGCGGGCGTCGTCAATGTCCCGACCCGCGCCGCCTTCGAGGCGGGCAATGCGACCGCAACCGCCAATGTGATCGCCGCCGCACGCGATGCCCATATATCGCGCTTCGTCCACGTCTCCTCGCTCGCGGCGCGCGAGCCAGGCCTTTCCGACTATGGCTGGTCGAAGGAGCGCGCCGAGGCCGTCGTGCAGGCGAGCGGGCTCGACTGGACGATCGTGCGCCCGCCTGCGGTGTTCGGCCCCGGCGATACCGAGATGCTCGACCTGTTCCGCATGGTTCGCCGGGGCGTCGCCCTCCTGCCACCGCCGGGCCGCATGTCGGCGATCTATGTCGACGACCTTGCCCGCCTGCTCGTTGTGCTCGCAGCCGACAAGGGGACGAGTTTCGGCCGGATCTATGAGCCCGACGACGGCACCCCCGGCGGCTGGTCGCACCGCGGCTTTGCCCGCGCGATCGGGCGGGCGGTCGGCCGCGCCCATGTGCCGACGCTCGCCGCGCCGGCGCTGCTGCTCAAGGTCGGCGGGCGGATCGACCGGTTCATCCGCCGCGACCGCGCCAAGCTGACCCCCGACCGTGCGCGCTATATCGTGCATCCCGACTGGGTGGTGGCCGATGGCGCCCGTCCGCCCGCCACAATCTGGCGCCCGGAGCGCGAGACCGACGAGGCGCTCGCCGAAACGGCGCGCTGGTATCGCCGCGAAGGCTGGCTCTGACCCGTAATCCCGACCCAAGCAGCTCACCACAATCGTCATCCCGGCGAAGGCCGGGATGACAGATTGAGGGAATACCGACCGCCCATGCGCTCCCATCGCCCGCCCGTCGAAGCGTGCATTGCCAACGACCGGGCGCATCCCTAGATTTGACCGATGACCGACAGCACCGCGACCACGCCCAACGATCCCGCCGGCCCCTGGGCCATTCCCGTCCGTCGGCCGCTACCGGGCGAGGACAAGCCGCGCAGCACCACGAGCTTTCCGCGCAAGGTCTGGAAACTGCTCGTCGCGATCAAGGATGCGCTGGCGCTGATCTTCCTGCTGCTTTTCTTCGTGGCGCTGTTCGGGCTGCTCGCGGGGCGCCCCAATGCGGGCCTGCCGGTCAGCGAGGGTGCGCTGCTGATCGAGCTTGACGGCATCGTCACCGAACAGCCGACCGAAACCGATCCCTTCGCGGCGCTGTCGGGCGGCCCGCAACTCAAGGAAATCCGCACGCGCGATGTCGTCCACGCGCTCGAAACCGCGGCTTCGGACAAGCGCATCACCTCGGTCGTGCTCGACCTCGACCGCTTCCTCGGCGGCGGGCAGGTGTCGCTCGCCGAAATCGGCGGCGCCATCGACAAGGTGCGCGCAAAGAAAAAGCCGGTGCTGGCCTTTGCCACCGCCTATACCACGGACAGCTATCAGATCGCCGCACATGCGAGCGAAATCTGGGCCGACAGTATCGGCGGCGTCGCGATTGCGGGACCGGGCGGGTCGCGCCTCTATTACAAAGGGTTGATGGACCGGCTGGGCATCACCGCGAACATCTATCGCGTCGGCACCTTCAAAAGCGCGGTCGAGCCATATCTCCGCAGCGACCAGTCGCCCGAAGCGAAGGAAGCCAACCTCGCCTATGCCAGCGTCCTGTGGGACAATTGGCTGGCGGATGTGAAGAAAGCGCGCCCGGCGGCCAAGCTCGACGCCTATATCGCCGATACCGTCGGCGCGGTGCGCGCGGCGGGCAATGACCTGTCGAAGGCTTCGCTCGACGCAGGGCTGGTCGACAGGCTCGGCAGCCGCATGGCGTTCAGCCGCCGCGTCGCCGAAATCAGCGGCGCGACCGACGAGGGCAAGCCGTGGGAGTTCAACGCCATCCCGCTCGAAAACTGGGTCGCCGCCAATCCGCCCGCAGAAAAGGGCAGCGCGATCGCGGTTGTCCCCGTCGTCGGCGACATCGTCGATGGCGAGGCGCCGACGGGGCTTGCCGGCGGCACGACGATCGCCGAGCACATCCTCGACGCCGCCACCGACAGCAGCGTCAAGGCGATCGTCCTGCGCGTCGATTCGCCCGGCGGATCCGTGCTGGCGTCGGAGGAGATCCGCCAGGCGCTGCTCGCGGCCAAGGCCAGGAAGCTGCCCGTCGTCGTGTCGATGGCGAATGTCGCCGCGTCGGGCGGTTATTGGATTTCGACCCCGGCAGACCGCATCTTTGCCGAACCCGAAACGATCACCGGGTCGATCGGCGTGTTCGGCATCCTGCCGAGCTTCGATCGGGCGCTGGCCAAGATCGGCGTCAACGCCGACGGCATCGCCACGACGCCGCTGTCGGGGCAGCCCGACATCTTCGGCGGCGTGAACGAGGAGTTCAACGCGCTGGCGCAGGCGAGCGTCGAGGACGTCTATACGCGCTTCACCGGGCTGGTCGCCAAGAGCCGCAAGCAGCCGCTCGACAAGATCCTGCCGATCGCCGAAGGGCGCGTCTGGGCGGGCGGCACCGCGCGCCAGCTTGGCCTCGTCGACCAGTTCGGCGGCCTCCCCGAAGCGCTCGCCGCCGCGGCGAAACTCGCCAAGGTCGAGGGCGATTTCCACGCCAGATATTTCGAGGAAGAGCCGAGCGAATTGTCCAGGCTGCTCGCCAACTGGTCGGGCGCCGGAGAAGAGGAAACCGCGGCGCTCCCGCGCGGCTGGTTCGGCATCGCGGCGATGAACCGCCAGCTCACCGAGCGACGGCTGGTGCAGGATCTGGCGCTGCTCACGCGGGTGGGGTCGGTCCAGGCGGCCTGCCTCGACTGCCGCGCCTATCTGCCTGCCATCCCGCGGCCGGGCAAGCGCGAGGCGCAGGGCTTTCTTGCGACGCTGGCGATGTTGTTGAAATAATCCCCCCGCTTGCGGGAGGGGTTAGGGGAGGGCCTGTTCAGGCAGCTCTCCCCGAGCGACATGTCCTCCCCCGACCCCTCCCATAAATGGGAGGCGAGATCAGGCAGCGACGGCAACCTCCTCCCCAATATGTCCCGCGATCGCATCGGCGAGCGTATCGACAAGCGCCAGCGGCAGGTCATGCCCCATGCCGGGGATCGTCAGCAGCCGCGCGCCCGCGATATGGGCCGCCGTGTCGCGCCCTCCCGCGAGCGGCACCAGCGGATCGTCCTCGCCGTGAATCACCAGCGTCGGCGCCTTGATCGACTTCAGCATCGGCCGCCGGTCGCCATCGGCGATGATCGCCGCCATCTGCCGCGCAAAGCCCGGCGGATACCAGCCGCGCTCGAAATCGGCGCGGACGCGGCGCTGAAGCCGCTCCTCGTCGGACGGATAGCCGGGGCTGCCGATCACCCGCGCCGCCTTCACCCCATAGGCAATCAGCGCCTCCTTGTCGCCGCTCATCGGGCGGTTGGCGAGCGCCTGCATCGCTTCCTTGCGCGCTTTCGGCAGGCGGCGGTTGCCCGTCGTCGACATGATCGAGGTGAGCGAAAGCACGCGGTCCGGATAGCGCGCGGCGATATGCTGCGAAATCATGCCCCCCATCGACACCCCGACGATATGGGCCCGTCCGATGCCCAGATGGTCGAGCAGGCCGAGGCCGTCGGCGGCCATGTCGGCGAGCGTATAGGCGGGGCGCACCGGCAGGCCGATCGCCGCCTTGACGAACATCCATTTGAGGTTCGGCACCCCTGCCGCGTCGAAGCGCGTCGACAGACCGACGTCGCGATTGTCATAGCGGATCGTGCGGAACCCCCGGTCGTTCAACGCCGCGACGAACTCGTCGGGCCACAGCGTCAACTGTCCGCCCAGCCCCATCACCAACAGGATGGCGGGCGCGTCCTTCGGCCCGCGATCCTCATAGGTGATGTCGATGCCGTTCACGGCCGCCTGTTCGGTCTGCATGCAATTTCCCTGGCCAGGTCGCACCGGCAATCGGCGCTGACATGATTGTTCACAAGCCCAACCTGCCCCCGCTTTTGCGTTTAGGCAAGCCTAGGGTCAGGACCCATTAATTCCCCGTTCGAGGTTTGAAGCGATTTTGCTCAGGGCGAGGAGGAAAGGCGCAGGAATATGGACATATTTCAAGACTTTTCGACGCTGCCATGGGCAAAATCGGTCAAATCCCGAAGGGACGCCGAAATGGCTTCGATATCGGACCTTCGCGGCCTTGCGGGTAGCGATGCTACCCGCTGCACCCGCCAAGGCCCGATATCTTCGCCATTTCGACGCCTCGAACGGGGAATTAATGGGTCCTGACCCTAGCCCTCGCCGCGATGCCCGCGATAGGAGGGGAGCGCTAGCGACCAGTGGATCGCCGCGCCGCGCAGCGCAAAACCGGCGAGCGCGCCGACGACCGCCGCCACCGGCGTGCCGGCGCCAAGCCAGATCAGCAGCAGGAACAGCCCCGAGGCGAGCGCCGCGGCGGTCACATAGACTTCGGGGCGGACGATGATCGAGGGCACGCCCGCCAAAATGTCGCGGATCGTCCCGCCGACGCAGCCGGTGATCACGCCCATCAGCAGCGCCGGCACGGGCGGCACGCCCCACGCCAGCGCCTTTGCCGTGCCGAACACGGCATAGGCGGCAAGCCCCACCGCGTCGGCCCATTCGAGCAATTGCCCCTGCCACCAGCGTTCGGGCGTCACCCAAACGGTCAGCGCGATCGCGATGCACACCGCGGCAATCGCCCCATCCTGCACCCAGAAAACCGGCGCACCGATCAGCAGGTCGCGCACGCTGCCCCCGCCGACCCCGGTGACGAGCGCAAAGAAGGCGGCGGTCACGAGCGTCTGCCGCAGCCGCACCGCCATCAGCGCGCCCGACAGCGCGAAGACGCCGATGCCGATCAGGTCGAGCAGGCGAATGAGGGTCTGGGTTTCCATTATTTGCGGCGCTAACACTCGCCCCACAGTCGCACAATGGACGATGCACAAGGAGGTTGATGATGAAGGGTCGATGCGCTTGCGGGGGCGTGAGCTATGAACTGACGACGGCGCCGATGATCGTCCATTGCTGCCATTGTCGCCACTGCCAGCGCGAGACGGGAAGCGCCTTTGTCGTCAACGCGATGATCGAGAGCGAGCGGCTGCACGTCGAAGGAACCGTCGAGCTGGTGCTGACGCCATCCGAAAGCGGCCGCGGGCAGGAGATTGCCCGTTGCCCCGATTGCCGCATCGCGCTGTGGAGCCATTATCCGAAAGCCGGGCGCCGATCGTCCTTCGTGCGCGTCGGCACACTCGACGAACCGGCCACCTGCCCGCCCGACGTCCATATCTTTACGCGCAGCAAACAGCCGTGGGTTCAATTGCCCGCGGGCACGCCCAATTTCGCCGACATCTACCCCTCGCGGGAAGATGTCTGGAGCGCCGCGGCGATGGACCGGTGGCACGCGATGATGGCATCGTAACGCGCCGCCGCTCTCCCGCACCGACCAGATGTGCGCCGGTCAGATGTGGATCGGCTTGCCTGTCACCGCCATCGCGGCTTCCTTGATCGCCTCGCTGTGCGTCGGGTGCGCGTGGCAGGTATAGGCGATGTCTTCGGACGTCGCGCCGAACTCCATCGCCTGCGCCGCCTGCGCGATCATCGTGCCCGCGACGCTGGCGATGCACCACACGCCCAGCACGCGGTCGGTCCTGGCATCGGCGATCACCTTCACGAAACCGTCGGGTTCGTGGTTGGTCTTGGCGCGGCTGTTCGCGAGCATCGGGAACTTGCCGACCCTGACCTCACCCTTTTCCTTCGCCTGTTCCTCGGTCAGCCCGACGCCGGCGATTTCAGGCCAGGTATAGACGACCGACGGGATGACATCATGGTTCACGATCCCCGTCTGCCCTGCGATATTCTCGGCGCAGGCGATGCCTTCATCCTCGGCCTTGTGCGCGAGCATCGGCCCCGGCACGACGTCGCCGATCGCCCAGATGCCGTCGATCGCGGTGCGAAAATCATGGTCGATCTCGATCTGGCCGCGCTGGTTGACCTCCAGCCCCGCCTTGTCGAGCGCAAGGCCGTCGGTGTTCGGCCGCCGTCCGATCGACACGAGCACGACGTCGGCCTCCAGCGTTTCGGACTCGCCACCCGCCGCGGGTTCGAGCGTCAGGACGGCCTTCTTGCCCTTGACCTCGGCCTTCGTCACCTTGGTTTTCAGTTTGAACTCGATCCCCTGCTTCTTGAAGATCTTGTTCGCTTCCTTGCGCACATCGCCGTCCATGCCGGGCAGGATCTGGTCGAGAAACTCGACGCAGGTGACCTTGGCGCCCAGGCGGCGCCACACGCTGCCCAGCTCCAGCCCGATCACGCCGCCGCCGATCACGACCATATGCCCCGGCACCTTGGCGAGTTCGAGCGCACCGGTCGAATCGACGATCACGCCCTTGTCGTTATCGACCTCGACGCCCGGCAGCGGCGTCACCGACGATCCCGTCGCGATGATGATATTCTTCGCGCGATAACTCTTGCCCGCGACCTCGACACTGTCCTTCGACGTGAACCGGGCATAGCCCTTCAGCCAGTCGACCTTGTTCTTCCTGAACAGGAACTCGATGCCGCCGGTCAGCCCCTTGACCGCATCGCGGCGCTGGCCGTGCATGGTGTCCAGGTCAAGTTCGGGCTTCACCCTGATGCCCATCGCCGCCATCGACCCGTTCGCCGCGGCGTCAAAATACTCCGACGCGTGCAGCATCGCCTTCGACGGGATACAGCCGACGTTGAGGCAGGTGCCGCCCAGCGTCGCGCGCCCCTCGGCGCACGCGGTCTTGAGCCCCAGCTGCGCCGCGCGGATCGCCGCGACATAACCGCCGGGACCGGCACCAATGACAAGGACGTCGTAGTCGTAATCAGCCATGATTTACTCCATATGCGTTCCTGCGAACGCAGGAACCCAGGGCGTCAAAGGGATAGCCTGTCGAACAAATCCAGCCATTGCGGATTATCGCGTTCGATCAGTTCAATTTTCCACGCCCGCTTCCATTTCTTCATTTGCAGTTCGCGCTGACGCGCTTGCTGAATATCGTCGAACGCTTCGTACCAGACCAGCGTGTGGCAGCCATATTTCTTGGTGAAACTTTCCACCACCTCATTGCGATGCTGCCACACTCGCGCCAGCAGATCGCTGGTAACCCCAAGATATAACGTGCCGTTCCGCGCACTAGCCATCAGATAGAGATAGCCCGGCCGAGTCATATCGCACTTCCATGTTCCTGCGGAAGCAGGAACCCGGGGTTTGGTTGCACCGTCATTGCTCTCCACCCTGGACTCCTGCGTTCGCAGGAGAACAGCTCGAATATCTCCTGCGTGCGCAGCAGTTCACTTGGCCTTACAAATCGATCAGCAACCGCGTCGGATCTTCGATCGCTTCCTTGATCGTCTTGAGGAAGGTCACCGCCTCGCGGCCGTCGATCAGGCGGTGGTCATAGCTGAGCGCCAGATACATCATCGGACGGATCACGACCTGACCATTGATCGCGACCGGACGGTCCTCGATGCGGTGGAGGCCGAGCACCGCCGACTGCGGCGGGTTGATGATCGGGGTCGACATCAGCGACCCGAACACGCCGCCGTTCGAAATGGTAAAGGTGCCGCCCGCCATGTCGTCCATGGTCAGCGTGCCCTCCTTGGCGCGCTTGCCGAAATCACCGATCGTCTTTTCGATGTCGGCGAAGCTCAGCGTCTCGGCATTGCGGATCACCGGCACGACAAGCCCGCTCGGCCCGCTCACCGCGACCGAAATGTCCATATAACCATTATAGACGATCTCGTCGCCGTCGATGCGGCCGTTGACCGCGGGAATGTCCTTGAGCGCGAGGCACGCCGCCTTGGTGAAGAAGCCCATGAAGCCCAGCCGCACGCCATGCTTCTTTTCGAACAGATCCTTGTAGCGCGCGCGCGCTTCGATCACCGCCGACATGTCGACGTCGTTGAAGGTCGTCAGCATCGCCGCCGTGTCCTGCGCCGCTTTCAGCCGCTTGGCGATCGTCTGGCGCAGGCGGGTCATCTTGACGCGCTCTTCCTGACGGCCCGGCTCGGCGGGCGCTGCCGCCGGCGCGGGAGCCGAAGCAGGCGGGGTTTCGGGCGCCGCATTCGCCGCCGCGAGCACATCTTCCTTGGTCAGCCGACCGTCCTTCCCCGTCCCCTTGATCTTCGTCGGATCGAGCCCGTGTTCGAGGACGAGACGGCGCACCGCCGGCGACATGGTTGCAACGGTGTCGATGCCTGCACCCGCGGCGGGGGCGGTCGCGGCGGGGGCGGGCGCCGTCGTCTCGGCCTTCGCGGGGGCGGGCGCCGCCGCCGCATCGCCCGCTTCAACCGTCGCGATCACCGCACCGACATTGACCGTGTCGCCGACCGCAGCGAGCTGCTGCCCCATCACCCCCGCGACGGGCGAGGGCACCTCGACCGCGACCTTGTCGGTTTCAAGGCTGGCGATGGGCTCGTCGAGCGCGACCGCTTCGCCGGGCTTTTTCAGCCATTCGCCGATCGTCGCTTCGGTGACGCTTTCGCCCAGCGTGGGGACTTTGACTTCGGTGCTCATAGATGCAGTTCCTTAGGGGGATCAGGCTTTGTTCTTGGTGCGGCGGATTTCGGCGCGAACCGACAGGCCGAGCGCATCGGCGACCAGCGCCGACTGTTCGGTCTGGTGGCGGCTCATCAGGCCGGTCGCGGGCGATGCTGCGGAGGCGCGGCCGGCATAGCGCGGGCGCATGCCCTTCTTGCCCGCTTCGGCCAGCGCTTCCTCGATCAGTTCGCCCACGAAGAACCAGGCGCCGTTGTTGCGCGGCTCTTCCTGCGCCCACACGACATCCTCCAGCTTCGGCATCCGCCTCAGCCGCACCGCGAGCGCCTCGCCGGGAAAGGGATAGAGCTGCTCGATGCGGATCACCGTCGTATCGGTGAGGTCGGCGGCATCGCGCGCCTCCATCAGGTCGTACCCGACCTTGCCCGAACAGAGCACGACACGCTTGATGTCGGCATCGGCGGGCGGCGTGCGGTCGGACATGATGCGGCGGAAATGCGCGTCGCCGATGAAGTCGCTGCGCCGCGACACCGCAAGCTTGTGCCGCAGCAGCGACTTGGGCGTCATGATGATGAGCGGCTTGCGGAACGAGCGCAGCATCTGGCGACGCAGGACATGAAAATAGTTCGACGGCGTCGAGATATTGCACACCTGGATATTGTCACCCGCGCATAATTGCAGGAAGCGTTCGAGGCGCGCCGAGCTATGTTCGGGGCCCTGCCCTTCATAGCCGTGGGGGAGCAGCATCACGAGCCCGTTGGCGCGCAGCCACTTGGCTTCGCCCGCCGCGATGAACTGGTCGATCATGATCTGCGCGCCGTTGGCAAAGTCACCGAACTGCGCTTCCCACAACACAAGCGATTTCGGGTCGGCCATCGCATAGCCATATTCGAAACCGAGCACGCCATATTCGCTCAAGGGACTGTCGAGCACCTCGAACCGACCGTGCGGCACGCTGGTCAGCGGGATATATTTTTCCTCGGTCTTCTGGTCGACCCAGACCGCGTGACGCTGGCTGAAGGTGCCGCGGCCCGAATCCTGGCCCGACAGGCGCACCTGATAGCCCTCGCTGAGCAGGGTGCCGAAAGCAAGGCTTTCGGCGGTCGCCCAGTCGAACACCTCGCCATCATCCTTGTCAGCGAACATCGCGGCGCGCGCGTCGATGACGCGGCGCAGCGTCTTGTGAACCTCGACATCGGCGGGGATCGTGGTCAGCGTGCGGCCGATCGAATCGAACAGCTTTTCGGTCACGCCCGTCGCGATGTTGCGGCGCGCATTTTCGGGGTCGGTCGGCGCATAGAGCCCCGACCAGCGCCCGGCGAACCAGTCGGCCTTGTTCGGCTTGTAGCTTTTGGCCGCCTCGAAATCGCTTTCCAGCCGCGCGACCAGTTCGGCGCGGCGCGCGTCGGCCCAGCCCGGCTCGATCACGCCTTCGGCCTCCAGCTTCGCGGCGCACAGCTGCGACACCGGCGGGTGCTTGCGGATGCGTTCGTACATCAGCGGCTGGGTGAACGAGGGTTCGTCGCCCTCATTATGGCCGAAGCGGCGATAGCACCACATGTCGATCACGACGTCGCGCTTGAACTGCTGGCGGAAATCGATCGCGAGCTTGCACGCAAAGGTCACCGCCTCGGGATCGTCGCCGTTGACGTGCAGAATCGGCGCCTGCACACCCTTTGCCACGTCGGACGGATAGGGGGACGATCTGGCGAATTGCGGACTTGTCGTGAAACCGATCTGGTTATTGACGATGAAATGGATACAGCCGCCGGTATTATAACCGCGAATCCCCGAAAAACCGAGGCATTCCCAGACGATCCCCTGCCCTGCGAAGGCGGCGTCGCCGTGGATGAGCACCGGCAGCACCTGCTCATGCTTGACGAGGTCGTCGCGCACAACCTGCTGCGCGCGCACCTTGCCGAGCACGACCGGATCGACCGCCTCGAGGTGCGAGGGGTTGGGCACGAGCGACATATGCACCGAAATCCCGTCGAACTCGCGGTCGGTCGAGGTGCCGAGGTGATATTTGACGTCGCCCGACCCGCCGATGTCGTCGGGATTGGCGCTGCCGCCGGCAAATTCGTGGAAGATGACCTGATAGGGCTTCGCCATGACATTCGCGAGCATGTTGAGCCGCCCGCGGTGTGCCATGCCATAGACGATTTCCTTCACGCCATATTGGCCGCCATATTTGATGATGGCTTCCATCGCGGGGATCATCGCCTCGCCGCCGTCGAGCCCGAAGCGCTTGGTGCCGACATATTTGCGCGCGAGGAACTTCTCCCATTCCTCGGCCTCGATCACCTTGCTGAGAATGGCCTGCTTGCCACGCTGGCTGAACTCGACGCTCTTGTCGGCGCCCTCCATGCGGTCTTGCAGGAAACGCCGTTCCTCGACGTCGGAAATATGCATATATTCCAGGCCGACATGGCCGCAATAATTGGCCTGCAAAATCGCGACGATCTCACGCACCGTCCCCTTTTCGAGCCCCAGCGCGCCGCCCAGCCAGATCGGCCGGTCGAGGTCGGCACCGACGAAGCCGTGATATTCGGGAGTCAGGTCGGCGGGCAGTTCGCGCTCGCTGAGCCCGAGCGGATCGAGCCTGGCGGCGAGATGCCCGCGCACGCGATAGGTGCGGATCAGCATCATGGCGCGGATCGAATCATTCGCCGCGCGCTCGACCTCGGCATTCGACAACGGCGCGCCCGCCTTTGCCGCCGCGGCCTTGACCGCAACCTGCATCTGCTGCGGGTCGAGCGCGGCGGTCAGATCGTCGCTGTCGATCAGCGGCCAGTTCTTCGGCGCCCAGCTCGGGCCGGCCTGCGGCTCGTCGAGGTCGAAGCTTTGTCGTTCGAGGTTCATTTGTTTTTCCACGGGGGGGGGGGGTAAGGAGTGGATTTTATATGGGGAGCGGAGACCCGCCGACAAAGGGCGTCGGCGGGCCGTCAGTTCAGACGCGTTCCTTCAGCACTTCGGCGAGCGTCGTGCCGAGTTCCGACGGGCTCGCCGACACCTTGATGCCCGCGGCTTCCATCGCCGCAATCTTGCTTTCGGCGTCGCCCTTGCCGCCCGACACGATCGCGCCGGCATGGCCCATGCGGCGGCCCGGCGGTGCGGTGCGGCCCGCGATGAAGCCGGCCATCGGCTTCTTGCGGCCGCGCTTGGCTTCGTCGATCAGGAACTGCGCCGCCTGCTCCTCGGCATCACCGCCGATTTCGCCGATCATGATGATGCTCTTCGTCGCGTCATCGGCGAGGAAGAGTTCGAGCACGTCGATGAAGTTGGTGCCGTTGACCGGGTCGCCGCCGATGCCGACCGCGGTCGTCTGGCCCAGCCCGACGTTCGAGGTCTGGAACACCGCTTCATAGGTCAGCGTGCCCGAGCGCGAGACGACGCCGACGCTGCCCTTTTTGAAGATGTTGCCGGGCATGATGCCGATCTTGCACTCTTCCGGCGTCAGCACGCCGGGGCAGTTCGGGCCGATCAGCCGCGATTTCGAGCCCGACAGCGCGCGCTTCACCTTGACCATGTCGAGCACCGGAATGCCCTCGGTGATGCAGACGATCAGCTCGACCTCGGCGTCGATCGCCTCGAGGATCGAATCGGCCGCGAACGGCGGCGGCACATAGATGACCGACGCGGTCGCGCCGGTCGCATGTTTCGCTTCTTCGACGGTATTGAACATCGGCAGGCCGATGTGTGTCGTGCCGCCCTTGCCCGGCGTCACGCCGCCGACCATCTTCGTGCCATAGGCGAGCGCCTGTTCGGTGTGGAAGGTGCCGGTGGCACCGGTCATCCCTTGCGTGATGACCTTGGTATTCTTGTCGATGAGAATGCTCATGGATTTCGTTCCGTTTCTCGTGCCCCTGCGAAGGCAGGGGCCCATCTCCAGATATTTGATTCACCGGCCCGTCCGACCTGTCGAGCGCGGGCGACGGGCCCTGCCTTCGCAGGGGCGCAAGCTGTTTACGCGAGGCTGGGATCGAGCTTCTTGCAAGCTTCCAACAGTTCCTTGACCGCGTCGACCGAAACCTGAAGCCCCGCCTTGTCGGCGTCGTCGAGTTCGATCTCGACGATCTTCTCGACCCCGCCCGCACCGATCATCACCGGCACGCCGACATAGAGGCCGTCAACACCATACTGACCATCGACATAGGCGGCGCAGGGCAGGATGCGCTTCTGGTCGCCCAGATAGGCTTCGGCCATCGCGATGCCGCTGGCGGCGGGCGCATAGAAGGCCGAGCCGGTGCCGAGCAGCGCGACGATTTCGCCGCCGCCGCCGCGCGTGCGCTTGACGATCGCGTCGATCTTGTCCTGGCTCGACAGGCCCATCTTGACGAGGTCGGGAACGGGGATGCCGTTGACGGTCGAATAACGCACGACGGGAACCATCGTGTCGCCATGACCGCCGAGCACGAAGGTGTTCACATCCTTCACCGACACGTCGAATTCGTCGGCGATGAAGTGGCTGAAGCGCGCCGAATCGAGCACGCCGGCCATGCCGACGACCTTGCTGTGCGGCAGCCCCGAGAACTCACGGAGAGCCCAAACCATCGCGTCCAGCGGATTGGTGATGCAAATGACAAAGGCGTCGGGGGCGTTGGCCTTGATGCCCTCGCCCACGGCCTTCATGACCTTCAGGTTGATGCCGAGCAGATCGTCGCGGCTCATCCCCGGCTTGCGAGCGACACCCGCAGTGACGATGATGACGTCGGCACCCGCGATGTCGGCATAATCGTTCGAGCCGCTGATCTTTGCGTCAAAGCCCGCGATCGGGCCGACCTGCGACAGGTCGAGCGCCTTGCCCTGCGGCACGCCTTCGACGACGTCGAACAGGACGACATCGCCGAGTTCCTTCTGCGCGGCGAGCAGCGCCAGCGTTCCGCCGATATTCCCGGCTCCGATCAATGCGATCTTCTTGCGTCCCATGGCGCGCGGCACTCCCTTCCTGGCAAGCCCGGCATTGGTTCACAGACCGGCGGGAGCACGGGCCAAAGCTCCGCTGCCGGTCCCAAGACTGGCGACGCCCCTACGCCGATTCCGTTAACGAAACAACCGGGAAAAGCGGGATTTTCAGCCTTTTTTTGCTATTAGTTCGCAATATCTTTTGTCAATGAGCCCGCAGTCCGGCGATCGCGATCGCCCGTTGCGCCTGAGCTTTGCCGCAGCGGCAGATTAACCCTCCCTTATCCCCGTTTTGTTACGCGCGAGCGGTGACGCGCGCGATCATCAGCTTCGACACCGAATTGTCGGCGGGCCTCTATCAACGGGGCGAGGGCGCGCGCGCCAATTTCGAAAGCTCGATCCTCGGCCGCTGCCGCGAGGGCGATTTCGGCATCATCTTCCAGATGGACATGCTCGAAAGATACGGCCTCCAGGGCGTGTTCTTCGTCGATCCGATGCCCGCGCTCGTCCACGGGCCGTCGATCGTCCGCGACATCGTCGCGCCCATCGTCGCGCGCGGGCACGAGGTGCAGCTTCACATCCACACCGAATGGCTCGCCTTCGCGCGCTTCAATCCCGTCGGGCGGCTCACCGGGCGCAATATCGGCGATTTCCCGCTCGCCGCGCAGAAAAAGCTGATCGGGCTGGCGGCGGACATGCTGGTGCGCGCCGGCGCGCCCGACCCGGTCGCCTTTCGCGCCGGCAATTTCGGCGCCAACGACGATACGCTGCGCGCGCTCGCGGCGCTGGGTTTCGCCTATGACAGCAGCTTCAACGGCGCCTATCTCGGCCATGGTTGCGACATCGCACTCGACCGCACCAATATCGGGATGCGAATGCACCATGGCGTGTGCGAAGTACCGGTCAGCGGCCTCATGGACCGCGCCGACAGCTTTCGCCCCGCGCAGCTGTGCGCCATGTCCGAAGAGGAAATGCGCGATGCGTTGGCTCATGCGGCGGCCAGCGGCGCGATCCAGTTCTCGGCCTTCAGCCACAGTTTCGAGCTGTTGAGCCGCGATCGCGCCGTCGCCAACCGGCTGGCGATCGCACGCATGGAGGCATTGTGCGCGGCGGTCGCCGCCGATCCCCGCGTGACCAGCGGCGGCTTCGCCGACCTGCCCCCGCCCCCCGCGCAGCCGGGCGCCATCCGACTGCCCGAACCGCGTCCGCTCCGCACGTTGCGCCGCACCGCAGAACAGGCCGTTGGGCACCTCGCCCACGAGGTGCGTTACGTCCGCAGCCTCGCCTATGTCACCGCCAACACCTCACGCTGGGGGAAGATTGCCGGGGGAATCCTCCTGGCCATGGCCTAGGGCGAGGTAGTCGTCCGACTGCATCTCCGCGAGGCGGCTCGCCGTGCGCTCGAACTCGAACGCGCCGTCGCCCGCGACATAAAGCTGGTCGGGCATCGCCGCAGCGCTCGCGAGCAGCTTGACCTTATATTCGTAAAGCGCGTCGATCAGCGTCACGAAGCGCGCGGCCTCGTTGCGATTCTCCGGTCCCATGCGCGGGATGCCGACGATGATCACCGTGTGAAAGTGCCGCGCGACCGCCAGATAGTCCGACGCCCCGCGCGCCTCCGCACAGAGTCGCTTGAACGAAAATACCGCCACGCCCTTCAGCGCCTTCGGCACATGCAGCGTCCGCCCGCCCCCGACATCGAGGTCGAGCGAAGGGACGTGCGCGCGGTCCTCGGGCGGATAGTCGGTGAGGCGGAAAAAAGCGGCCGAGAGCGCGGCGCTCGCCTCCTCATCGGCGGGCACGAACCAGCGCGCACCGTCCCCCAGCCGGTCGCGGCGGTAATCGGTCGGGCCGTTCAGCCCCATCACCTCCAGCCGTTCCTCGACCAGCGCGATGAAGGGCAGGAAATGCTCGCGATTGAGCCCGTCCTTGTAGAGATCCTTCGGCGGCCGGTTCGACGTCGCGACCATGGTTACGCCGCGGTCGATGAGCGCGGTGAACAGGCGCGAGAGGATCATCGCGTCGGCGCTGTTGTTCACGACCATTTCGTCGAAGGCGAGGCAGCGGACATTCTCGGCCAGCGCCTCGGCGACGAGCGGGATGGGATCGCCGCTCTCGCTTTTGCGGACTTCGCGCATCCGCGCATGAACATCGAGCATGAAGGCGTGGAAATGGACGCGCCGCTTCCGCTCGATCGAAAGCTGGTCGTAGAAGAGGTCCATCAGCATCGACTTGCCGCGCCCGACCGCGCCCCACAGATAGACGCCGCGCAGCGCCTCGGGCTTGCGGCCCGCGAGGCGCCACAGCAGGCTGCCGCGCTTCGGCACCGCCTGCAATTCCTCCTGCAACTGGTTCAGCCTGACCGCGGCGGCGCGCTGCTCCGGGTCGGGGCGCAGCTCGCCCGCGGCGACGAGCGCGTCGTAAGCAGCAAGAACGCTGGTCACCCGGTGCTGGCCTTGCGGATCGTTCCGGCAAAACTCAGCACGATATGGCTGTCATCGGCGCCCTGCACGACCAGCCCACGCAGGAAGATCAGCCGCCCCGTTTCGCGTACCAGTTCGACCACCGCGTCGAGCGGCTCACCGACGCGGCCGGCGCCGACGAACTGCGTCGACAGGTCGAGCGTCACCGAATGACCGGCGTTGAGCGAGCCGAATTGGTGCGACGCCGCGAACAGCGCGATATCGACGAGCGCCAGTGTCACCGCGCCATGGACATTGTCGCCCAAATTGCTGTGCTTGCGTTCGGGGACCATGCGCACCCGCGCGCGCGGACGGCCATCGGGCGTCGGCGATTCGAGGCGCACCGTCAGCGGCTCGATGAAGGCGTTGAAGCGCGTCGCGTCTTTCAGATCCCAGCTGATCCAGCCGCCGTCCAGCTCCGCGGCGCTGAAATGATCGCGGCGCTTCGGTTCCTCGATCCCGTCGTTCACACCTGCCGCTCGGCCTCCAGCTTCTTGATCTCCGCGATCGCGCGCGCGGGGCTCAGCCCCTTCGGGCACGCATTGGCGCAGTTCATGATCGTGTGGCAGCGATAGAGGCGGAACGGGTCTTCGAGTTCGTCGAGCCGCTCGCCGGTCATCTCGTCGCGGCTGTCGGCAAGCCAGCGATAGGCCTGGAGCAGGATCGCGGGGCCGAGGAACTTGTCGCTGTTCCACCAATAGCTCGGGCAGCTGGTCGAGCAGCAGGCGCACAGGATACACTCGTACAGCCCGTCGAGTTTTTCGCGCTCGGCGGGCGATTGCAGCCGCTCCTTGCCGCTCGGCGTCGTCGTCTTGGTCTTCAGCCACGGCTCGATCGACGCATATTGGGCGTAGAAATGGGTAAAGTCGGGGACCAGATCCTTGATGACGTCCATCGCCGGCAGCGGGGTGATCGTGATGTCGCCCTTCAGATCCTCGATCGCGGTCGTGCAGGCGAGGCCGTTCTTGCCGTTCATGTTCATCGAACAGCTGCCGCAGATGCCTTCGCGGCACGAACGGCGGAAGGTCAGCGTCGAATCCTGCTCGCTCTTCATCTTGATGAGCGCGTCGAGCACCATCGGGCCACATTTCTCGGTGTCGATCTCGAACGTGTCGAAATGCGGGTTCTGCCCCTTGTCGGGATCGTAGCGATAGACTTTGAACCGTTTGACGTGGGTCGCGCCTTCGGCCTTGTGGACCTTGCCGCCCTTTTGCGGGCGGCTGTTCTTGGGCAGGCGGAATTCGGCCATGTCGGGCTCCCATGATGCAGTCGCGGGTCCGACTAGACCCGATTGGCGGCGGCGACAAGGGGGGTGATGCGCCGGCAATTCGCGAAAGCCGCTGGCGGCGCGGCTGACGAGCCGCTAGGGGCGGCAACGATGAGCGACGACGCCGACCATTCTGCCGTCACCAGCCGCAGCGTCGCGCGCGGGCTCGGCACGACGGTCCTCGCGCGCCTCGGCGCGGTGGTCGAGATCGTCGCGCAGCCGCTCTATGTGCTGATGTTCGGGCTTGCGGGTTACGGCCTTTACGCCGTGCTGTGGGCGGCGGTGAACCTCATCGAAAATATCTTCGACCTCGGCATGACCAGCGCGATGCAGCGCACCGTCCCGCAATCGGCAAGCGATGTCGAGGCGGCGGCGGCGCTGCGCACCGCGATGATCTTCGGCGTCGGCCCCTGCATCCTTGTCGCTGCGCTGATTACCCTGTTCGCCGCCGAGCTGGGGCCGCTTCTCAACGTCGCGGCAAAGGACCGCCCGCTCGTCATCCCGGCGATCCGGATTTTCGTCTGGGCGCTGCCGCTCTGGGCGTTCGTCGAAATCGCGACCTCGGCGCTGCGCGCGCGGATGGTGTTCGGCGCCGAAATCCGGCTGCGGATCGTGTGGGAGCAATTGCTGCGCCTCGTCTTCGCGGGCCTGTTCTTTGCGGGCGGCTTCGGCCTCAAGGGCCTGTTCATCGCGCATCTCTGCTCGCTGGCGATCACCGCCGCGCTGTCGGTCCGCCTGCTTGCGCGGCAATATAGCTTTGCCGATCTTTGGCGCGGTCCGTGGGACGGTCAGACGTCGCGCGACACTTTCTGGGCGGGGCTGTCGATCCTTCCCTCGAATGTCATCACGCGGCTGTTCGGCGACGCGCCCGCGCTGGTCCTCAACATGCTGCTCCCCGGCGCGGCGGGGGCCGCGGCGGCGGGCCTCTTCACCATTGCGCGCAAGCTGTCGAGCGTGGTGCAGCTTGTGCGCATCGCCTTCACCTATGTCATGGCGCCACTCGCCGCGAGCGCCGAGCGTCGCGACCGGCGACAGGTTGCCGACATCTATGCCTATGCGACGCGGCTGATCGCGGCGATCGCGCTGCCGCTCGCCGCCGTGCTCGCCGCCGGCAGCGCCTCGCTGCTCAGCCTGTTCGGCGATCAGGCGCAGGCGGCGCAGGCGGCGCTGGTCATCCTGCTTTTCGCGCGCGCGGTCGAGGCGGTGCTCGGCATCTCCGCGCCGGTGTTGCAGGTCGTCGCCGCCTTTCGCCACCAGCTCACCGCCAGCATCATCGGGGTTGCCGTCGCCGTCGCCGCCGGATGGCTGATGGTCGGCCATATCGATCCGCTGACCGGCGTGACGCTGGCGACGGCGATCGGGCTGGTCGTGATGGCCGCAATCCCGACGCTGCAACTCGCCGTGGTCGAGCGGCTCCATCCCTTCGATGCGCAATTCCCCGCGGTCGCGCTGCGCGGGATCGGCGTCACGATCGTCGCCGGGCTTGCCGCGATGCTCGCCGACCTGCTCCCCGACCCGGTCGCGCTGCCCTTGCTGCTCATCATCGCCGCGGCGGCGATCTGGCTGGCGCTGCGCTTTGCGCTGCCGCTCGCCGATCGCGCCTCGCTCGGCAAGACGGCGCGCCGCCTCCGCCTGATCGGACCCGCCGACCGATGACCGACACCCCGCCCCGCGTCGCCGTCTATGACCTCGACCGCACCGTGCTGCGCACCCCGACCTTCACGCTGTTCCTGCTGTGGGCGGCGTGGCGCGACGCACCGTGGCGGCTGCTGCTGCTCCCGGCGCTGGCGGCGCTGATGATCGGCCATGCGCTCGGCCTCTATGGCCGCGACCGGTTCAAGCCCGCGGCGATCCGGCTGATGCTCGGCGCCAGCATCGCGCCGACGCGCGCCCGGCGGCTCGCCGTGCGGTTCGCCGCGTGGCGCGTGCCGCGCGACGTGCCGCCGGGCGCCGCCGCCTGCATCGCGCGCGACCGCGCCGAAGGCTTCCGGCTGCTGATGGCGACCGCGGCGCCCGAGTTTTACGCGGGCGCAATCGCCGACGCGCTCGGTTTCGATGCCATTGTCGCCTCGCGCCATCGCCGCGACGCGGACGGCAACTGGCTGCCGGCGCTCGACGGCTCCAATTGCTATGGCGCCGAAAAGGCGCGGCGCGTCGCCGAATGGCTCGCCGCCAACGGCGCCGGGAACGCGCATATCCGCGCCTATTCGGATCATGTCAGCGACGCGCCGACCTTTGCGCTGGCGCGCGAGGCGTGGCTCGTCGGGCGTAGCGCCAAGGTTGTGCGGCTTGCCGCCCAACATGGCTGGCAGGTCGCCGATTTCGAGGATGCCGCCGCAGGGGCGTCAACGGAGGTTCGTTGATGCGCATCCTCTTCCTCTTCATCGGCGAGCCGCACCACCTGTTCCACGCGCTGCCCATCGCCGCCGAAATGGCCGCGAAGGGTCAGCCCGTCGAGGTCGCGGTGGCAAGCGCCGATCATCTGCCCGTCGCGCAGCAGGTCATGCTCGCCTATCCGGGCTTTGCGCCGCAAATCACGCTGCTCGGGCAAAAGGGCCTCGCGCGCTGGCTGCGCGCGCGCGGCCTGTTCCGCAATCCGCGCCTGCCGATCCTGCTCGACGCGCTGCCCTTCCTCCGCCGGTTCGACGCGATCGTCGTCCCCGAACGGACGACGACCAGCATCCGTCATTTCCTGCCGCGCCGGACGCGCCTCATCTTCACGCCGCACGGCGCGGGCGACCGTGCGATCACCTTCGACGCGCGCGACCGCCGTTTCGATTTCGCACTCGTCGCGGGCGAAAAGAGCGAGGCACGGATGATCGAGGCCGGGACGATCCGCCCCGGCCATTATGCGGTCACCGGCTATGTGAAGCTCGACCTGATGCGCCGCCTGCAAAAGTCGCGCGCGCCGATTTTCGACAATGACCGACCGACGATCCTCTATGCCCCGCATTTCCGGCGCGACCTGTCGTCGTGGGACCGGTTCGGGCGCGGAATCATCGACTGGGTCGCGGCGCAGGACCGCTACAACCTGATCGTCGCTCCGCACGTCCGCCTGTTCGCCGAAGCGAGCGACGCCGAACGGGCCGAAGTCGAACGCCGCGCCATTCCGGGCAAAATCCTTGTCGACCTGGGCTCCGAACGCCTGTTCGACATGAGTTATACCAGCGGCGCCGACCTCTATCTCGGCGATGTCAGCAGCCAGGTGTATGAGTTTCTGGCGAAGCCTCGACCGTGTGTCTTCCTCAACGCGCATCGGGTCGACTGGGTCGGCGATCCCGACTATCTCTTCTGGACGCTTGGCGATGTCGTCGATGACCTCGCCGACCTGCCCGCCGCGCTCGACGCCGCCCCCGGCCGCCATCCGCTCTATGCCGATGCCCAGCGCGCGCGCCTCGCCGAATCGATCGGCGGCGATCCCGCAGGCGCGGCGGCGCGCGGCGCCGAGGCGATCCTGCACTTTCTTGCAAAGGACGCCGGGCAGGATAAGAGCGGCGGATGACCGACGCCAAACCCCTCCCCGCGCTGACGCCGATCGGCGACAATCCCACCCTCATCTGGGGCATGACCAACGCCGAGCGCCTGCGGCGGCTGGCGCGCGCCGAGGGACTGCCCGACACGCCGGGCGCATCGGGCGCGCGGCTTTACGTCAATCTGGCCTATGTCTTCGATCCCGTGTGGTTGCGCCACGTCGTCGCGCTGCCCGGCACGGTGGTGATGGACGGCGATGCGCTGGTGATGGCGCATCTGGTCGGCGGCATGACGCCGGACGATATTGCGGCCAACCGCAGCACGCTGTCGATCATCGACTATCAGGGCAATCCGCAAATCTATAACCGCCAGCTGCGCAAGCTCGACTGCCCCTTCATTCAGCCGCTGACCCGCGAAACGCGGCGCGCGATCGAGCGGAAGAGCTATTTCGGCGCCTATAAGGGCGTGACCGACGCGCTGACCAAATATCTCTGGCCCGAACTTGCGCTATGGCTGACGCGCGGTGCGGCGAGCATCGGCATGACGCCGAACATGGTGACGGCGATCGGCGCGGCGCTGTGCATCTATGCGACCTGGCTCTTTGCGCAGGGCCAGTATTGGGAGGGGATGCTCGCGGGCTTCATCTTCATGGTGCTCGACACCGTCGATGGAAAGCTCGCGCGCTGCACGATCACTTCGTCGAAATGGGGCAATGTCGCCGACCATGGCGTCGACCTCATTCACCCGCCCTTCTGGTGGTATTTCTGGGGCGTCGGGCTCGGCGCCTGGGGTCTCGCGCTGCCCGATCAGACCTTCCTGCTGGTGATGATTGCTGTGGTCGCGGGCTATGTGCTCCAGCGCGTGATCGAGGGGTTGTTCATCAAGGATTTCGGCATGGACATCCATGTCTGGCGCCGGTTCGACAGCCAGTTCCGCCTGATCACCGCGCGGCGCAATCCCAATTTCGCAATCCTGTTCTTCGCGACGCTCGCCGGACGCCCCGACATCGGGCTGATCGCGGTGGCGTGGTGGACGGTCATCTCGCTGGTCGTCCATGCGGTGCAGTTGGTGCAAGCCTATGCAGAGCGGCGCGCTGGGCGCCCTATTGTCAGCTGGATGGAGGAAGCATGAACGAAACCATCGCAAAGTTCGGCCACCCGGCGACGCTGATCGCCGACTATGCGCATTGGGTCGTGCTGCTTCGCCCCGCGCAGCCGACGCTCGGCGCGCTGGTGCTCGCGGCGAAATCGGACGCCACGGCGTTCGGCGACCTGCCCGCCGCGGCTCACGCCGAGCTCAAGACCGTCACCGCCGCCATCGAGGCGGCGCTGAGGCAGGCCGTCGGCTATGCCAAGATCAATTATCTGATGCTGATGATGGTCGACCCCCACGTCCATTTCCACGTCCTGCCGCGCTATGATGGCGAGCGCAGCGGCGCCGGGATAACGGTCGCCGATGCCGGCTGGCCGGGGCAGCCCGATCTGGGGCAGGCGGTAAAGCTCGACGAAAGCCAGATCGCCGCGCTCACCGGCTGGCTCAAACCCTATTTCGCGTAGCGGCCTTCGGCCACCCATTTGGCGGTGAGCGCCTCGGCGGCCTCGACATCCTGCGGAAAGTCGACTTCCTGCCATTCGAGCCCCTCGATCGACACGGTGCCGACGCGGTTGCCCTTGGCGATGACGTCGATCGCGCGCAGATACCAGCGCTCGACCCCGTCGGGGGTGCGCATCATCTGGTCGACCTGGTTGCGGAAGATCGACGGGCCGTCGCCGGTGAAGGCGAGCATCCCGATCGATTCGGCATTGGTATCGGGGGGCAGCAGCCGCTTGCCGATCTGGTGGAGCCGCCCCTCGGCGTCGCGGTTCACCTTCATATCGTCGTCGTCATAATCGGCTTTGACATCGACGGTGACGGTGATCGGCTCCTTCACCCCGTCGATCAGTCGCGCGACGATCTCGTCCGAAACGATGGTGTCGCCGTTCAAAATGATGAAATCGCGGTCCATTTCCTCGCGCGCGATCCAGCAGGTGCCCAGATTGTCGGCGACCTGAAAGAAGGGATTGAACAGCGTGCGGATGCGCGCGCCCGTGTCGCGATAGAGTTGCAGCGCATGATCCTCGACGCGTTCGGTGCGGAACCCCGTGACGACGACGATGTCCCTGATCCCGTTCGCGACGAGCGCCGCGACCTGCCAGCTGATGAGGCTGCGGCCCCCCAGTTCGATCAGACATTTGGGAATGTCGCGCGTCAACGGCAACAGACGCGATCCCTGTCCGGCCGACAGGATGATGGCTTTGGAAATGGTCATAGGCGCCGCCCTATAGCCGCTTCGCCCCGCGCGGCAAATATCGCTTCGATCAGCGCGATGTCGGCGGGCTTGTCGGCGTCGATGCACGCCACGGGGTCGCTCATCGGCACCACTTTCGCCGCAAGGCCAAAGCGCCGCCCCGCGCGCGCCACCCCTTGCTGGATGGTGAACAGGCGCAGCAGCGCGCCGATGAGCAGCCACGGGCCGAAAGCCGCGATAATCTTCAGCCCCTTTTTGCGGTCACGCTCGATCCGCCCCCAGAAATCGAGCAATGGCAGGACGCGCTGCCCGCGCAGCCGAAACAGGTTCGCCCCCGACCACCAGCCGCCCCGGAACTTCAGCCAGGTCCGCCGCGATTCGGGATAGTGCGCCAGCAGCACGTCACGCTCGACCATCGCGACTGCGACGTCGCTGTCCACCGCGCCGCGCAGGAACTCGGCGATCATCGCCGGGGTGAGCAGCACATTGTCGGCGGTGGTCACGAGCAGCGGATCGTCGCCCGGCGGCAATGCGGCGGCGAGCGAGCTGCTGATCCCCTCCCCCGATGTGGCAAAATGCAGGTCGGCGATGCCCGCAAGGCCCGGTTCGGCGGCGAGCGCTGCGCTGTCCTGCGCCAATATGGTGATCGCCCCTACCTCTGGCGCGGCGCGCAGCGCGGTCACGACATGGATCAGCATCGGCTGCCCCGCGACGGGGAGCAGCGCCTTGGTGGGCACCCCGCTGCCCGCCAGCAGCGGGTCGGCGCCGGGACGGCTGCCCGCGAGGACGATCGCCGCTATCGGGCCGGTCATCGCTCTGCGTCCACCGGCGCGATGCGGCGCGCGGTGACACCGCGAAGGAAATCGCTCGCTTCGTCGAGCACCGGCCCGCGGTTGCGAAAGGGCGCGGCGAGCGCCATGACGATCCCGGTGTGGCCGACGCCGGGATAGATGCGCAGCGTCGCCGACCCGCCCGCGCGCTCGATCGCGGCGGCGAGGTTCTGGCTGTTGCGCGGGCGCACCACATCATCCTCGTCGCCGCTCGCAAGCCAAAGCGGCGGCGCGTCGCCGCGCGCGAAATGGATCGGCTGCGTCCGCTCGATCGGCCGAACCTTGCCCATCGCCTTGTCGGCGCGGCCGCCCTTTTCGAGCGGCAGGAAGTCATAAGGCCCGGCAAGGCCCGCGACGCCGCGGACGATCGACGGATCGCTTTTCGCGGCGCGCAACCATTGCGGGTCGAGCGCGAGCATCGCGGCATTATAGGCGCCCGCCGAATGCCCCATCAGCGCGATCCGGTCGGGATCGCCGCCGAGCTTCGCGATATGCTCATGCGTCCACGCGACCGCCGCGGCGCTGTCTTCCAGAAAATCGGGCCAATGCGCCTTCGGCACCAGCCGGTAATCGGGGATCACGACGACAAAGCCCTGCCGCGCGAGCGCGCGTCCCGCGAAACCATAATGGCCGCGCTCGCCGCTGTTCCAGCCGCCGCCATAGAAAAAGACCACGACGGGCAGCCGGTCGCCTTCGCGCAGGCTGCCCGGCACCCAGATGTCGAGCGACTGGCGCGGCCCGCGGCCATAGGGCTGGTCGGCGATCAGCAGCCGCGCGCCATCGCCCTGCCCCAGCAGCCGGTCGGCCAGGTTGAGCGATTTCGCGCCGCCCGCGGCGATCATCCTGGCGCCGCCGCCGAACAGCAGCACGAGCAGCAGCAGCACGAAGAGGATCTTGATCAATCGCCGTCCCTTGCAAAGCCGCGCCGCCATCCCGCCGCGCCCTACAGCGCCGCGCGGCGCGTCACAAGCGCGTAACATTGGCGCGGCGCGCGACCTTTTGTCCGCTCGCGCGTAGAAGAAGGCGATGACCTGCCCCTTTTCCCGCCCCGCCCTTGTCTGCAACAGCCACAGCGGCAGCCACGACGAGGCCGTCCTCGAAGCGATCGGGGCGGTCTGCCGCGAACAGGGCGCGCCGCTCGCCGCGACCTTTGCGCTGCCCGATGACGCGATTCCCGACGCCGCCGAACTGGCCCGGCAGCAGATCGACCTCCTGATCGTCTGGACCGGCGACGGCACGATCAACGCGGCGGCAGGCGGTGCGGCGGGGTGGGACGGCGCGATCCTGCCGCTGCCCGGCGGCACGCTCAACCTCCTGTCGAAGGCGCTCCACGGCGACCGCGACGCGCCCGACATATTGGCGGACGTGCTGCGGGGCAAAGGCCACCGACGCCCGGTGCCGATGCTCCGTTCAAAAGACGGCGATGCCTTCATCACCATCGTCGCCGGCCCCGCGACGCGCTGGGCCGAAGTGCGCGAAACGATGCGGCAGGACGGGCTGATCGAGGCGAGCCGCGCGGCGCCCGAGGCGCTCGACGCGATGATGAACGCGCCCGGCGTGCGCGTCGCGGGTCAGGACCGCGACTGGCCCGCGATCATCCTGACCCCCACCCCGCACGGCATCCGCGCCGACGGCATCGTCGCCGAAGGCTCCGCCGATGTGCTCCGCCACGGCCTCGCCTGGCTCGGCGGCGATTTTCGCGACGGGCCGAGCGAGCACGTCGCGACCGGCGACACGATCATCCTCGAAAGCGACGCGCCGATCAGCCTCGAATATGACGGCGAACTCAAGGAAACGGAATCGCCCGCGCGCTTCGCGCTCGGCACGAGCACGGTCGATTTCATCGCGACGGCATGACACGGCTCTTTCATATCAGCGACCTGCATTTCGGGCTCGAAGACCCGGCGGCGCTCGACTGGTTTACCGACTGCGTCCGCGCCGAGCGCCCCGACGCGGTCCTCATCACCGGCGACCTCACGATGCGCGCGCGCGCGCATGAGTTTGCCGCAGCGTGCGACTGGATCGAAACGCTCGACGTGCCCGTGACGGTCGAGGTCGGCAACCACGACCTGCCCTATTTCAATCCGGTCGCGCGCTTCTTTCATCCCTATCGCCGTATCCGCCGCATCGAACGGCTCGTCGAGCGCGAAATCGACCTGCCCGGCCTGGCGATCGTGTCGCTCAAGACCACCGCGCGCGCGCAGTGGCGGCTCGACTGGTCGAAAGGATGGGTGACCGACAAGGCGCTCGCCCGCACGCTCGCCGCGATCGACGCGCTGCCCCCCGGCGCCATGCCACTCGTCACCGCGCATCATCCGCTGGTCGAGGCGGGCACGAAAGGCCGCGCGCTGACCCGCGGCGGCGAGCGCGCGCTGGCGGCCTTGGCAAAGCGCGGCGTCGCGGCGGTGCTGACCGGCCACGTCCATGATGCTTTCGACCTGGTGAAACAGACCGCGGGCGGGCCGATCCGCATGATCGGCGCCGGGACGCTGTCGCAGCGCATCCGTTCGACCCCGCCCAGCTTCAACGACCTGCTGGTCAGGGGCCGCGCGCTGTCGGTGCGCGTGCGCAATCTGGCCGACGTGCCGACCCCCGACATGCAGATTACCGACATCCCGGCCGACGCGCTGCCGCCGCGCGATCCCGGCGAACCCGTCGCGCCCGTCCACGCCGTCCCGCCCGTCGATCCGCCGGTGCATTGACGCGCGCGTCCATCCCGTTAGGTTGCAACAAAAAACGGGATGAGGGACGATGCTGACCAAGGGCGACGATTACCCGCTGCACCAGCGCGCCGAGCCGATCGCGTTCGCGGGCGCCGACCGCAATTTTTACGACCGCTATTTCTTCAACGGCTATGCGCCCGACGGGTCGGTCTTTTTCGCCGCGGCGATGGGCTTTTATCCGCAGCTCGGCATTGTCGACGCCAGCTTTTCGGTCATCGTCGATGATGTCCAGCATATCCTGCACGCCAGCCGCCGGTCGGACGGCGAACGGCTCGACCTGTCGGTCGGGCCGGTCGCAATTACAATCGACGCGCCGCTTGAAACGGTGACGCTGCGCATCGCGCCGAACGACGGGCTGCTCGCAGGCGAGCTGCGCTTCGCCGGGCGCCATTTCCCGATCGAGGAACCGCGCTTCACGCGCCGCAACGGCACGCGGCTGTTCATGGACTATACGCGCATGACGCAGAACGGCCGCTGGTCGGGCTGGTTGTCGGTCGGCGGCCAGCGCGTCGATGTCGCCGATGGCTGGACGGGCACACGCGACCGCAGCTGGGGCATCCGCCCGGTCGGCGCAAGCGAGCCGCAGCCACCACCGGGGGGCAATTTCGCGCAATTCTTCTGGCTGTGGACGCCGTGCAATTTCGCCGACCGCTCGCTCTTCTTTCACAGCAACGACGATGCCGCTGGCGCGCCGTGGAACCGCCGCGCCGTCATCGTGACCGACAAGGGGACCGAGACGCATTTCGACGCCGCGCGCTTTGCAATCAGCTGGCAGCCCGGAACGCGGCGCATCGCCGACCTGTCCGCCGACCTCGGCAGCGACCGGCGGCTGACCTTGACCCCGACCGGCCCCGTCGTTGCGATGAGCGGGCTCGGCTATACCCACCCCGTCTGGGGGCACGGGCTCGACCATGGGCCGGACCTGGCGGTGGCGCACGACGCGCTCACTGCCGAGGAGCGCCGCTGGGCCAATCCGCTCGCGATGCACATCCAGGCGCTCGTCACCGCCGACCTTTCCGATGGCGGCACGCTCCACCGCGGCGTCGGCGTGCTCGAACAATTGTTCGTCGGGCCGCACGCGCCGACCGGCCTGTCGGGGCTGATGGACCCCGCGCCTTGAGTTTTCCGACCGCGCCCGGCGCGATGACGCCCGACTGGCTCGGCGCGGTGCTGGGGCATCCCGGCCAGCTCCGGGGCTTTACCGCGGCCAAGGTCGGCACGGGGCAGATGTGCGACAGCTTCCGCCTGACGCTCGACTGGGCGGACGATGTGCGCGGCCCGACGAGCGTAATCGCCAAATGTCCGAGCCACGACGAAGCGAGCCGCCATATCGCGCGGCTGACCGGCACCTATGTCAAGGAAGTCAGCTGGTATCGCGAACTCGCGGCGGACAGCGGTGTCGCGGCGCCGCAGTGCCATCATGCCGAAATTGCGGGCGATGGTGTCGATTTCATCCTCATCCTCGCCGATCTCGCGCCCGCCCGGCAGGGCGATCAGCTCGCGGGTATCGACGCCGCCTGGCTCGTCCCCTGCATCGACGCGGCGGCGGCGCTGCACGCCCTGCTCTGGAACGACCCGCGGCTGGGCACGCTGCCCTGGCTCGCGCGCGACAATGGCGATGTGGTGCGCGCGCTGTTCCCGCAGCTCTATGCCGGGTTTCGCGAACGCTATGCGGCGCGGCTCGCGTCCGAGGTGCTGGACCTCGGCGCCGGAATCGTCCAGCGGCTCGACTGCTATCTCGCGCGCGAACCCGCCGCGCGCACGATCGTCCACGGCGACCTGCGCATCGACAATATCCTGTTCGCGCCGGACGGCCAGGCCTGCTGGCTCGTCGACTGGCAGACGCTGGGGCGCGGCAGCGGCGCCGCCGACCTGGCCTATCTCGTCGGCACCAGCATCGCCGATCCGGCCGAGCGCGCCGCCGCCGACCGGCCGGCGTTCGACCAGTGGATCGCCGCGCTTCGGGCGCGCGGCATAGCGCCCGATCCTGATGCGTTATGGACCGATTATCGCGTCGGCGCGCTCAGCGGCTATTTCATGGCGGTCTTCGCCTCGATGAGCGTCGAGCGCACGCCGCGCGGCGACGAAATGTTCGCGCTGATGGCCGAACGCCCCGCGCGCCAGGCGCTCGACCTCGGCAGTCTCGACCTGCTTTAGAGCCGATGACCTGCTGGAGCGGCGTGCGGCCGCGAAATCTGTCGCGAACCCCGCCATCAGGCCGCGGCCGACGCTCGCCGAATCGGCGTCGAAGAGCCCGGTCAGCCCGATGCCCGCCGCAAGAAAAAGGGGCGCTGCAATCGCAGCGCCCCCGATCGCGTCGACCGTGTCCGTCGCCGTTTATTTGAGGCGGATCGCAATGAAGGCCGACGGGCCGCCGCGCCGCAGGATTTCCAGCAGCACCGCGTCGCGCCCCGCCTTTTTGGCGTCGGTGATGACCTTCGCCAGCGCCTCCGCCGAGGTGACCGGCGTGCGATTGGCGCTCAGGATCGCGTCGCCGCGGCGCAGCCCCTTGCGGCCCGCGTCGCTGCTGCCCGCGACCGCGGCGATGACGAGCCCCTTGCTGTCGGGGTCGATGCCGACGGCGCGCGCGATCGCCGGGGTCAACGGCTGCACCGCCATGCCCAGGCTGTTCTGGATCGTCTCGTCGGCCGCGCCCGATGGATCCTCGGGCATCGTCTGTTCCTCTTCGGGGTCGAAATTGTCCCCGGCGAGCTGCTCTTCGGGCGGGCGCGTGCCAACGACGGCATTCAGCGTCATTGTCCGCCCGTCGCGCACGATTTCGAGCGGGATGCGCGTGCCGGGCTTGGTGTTGGCGACGATGTAGGACAAAGTCTGCTGCGGCGTGACATCGCGGCCATTGACTTTCAGCACCACGTCGCCGCGCTTCAGCCCGGCCTTTTCGCCCGCTTCGCCGGGTTCGACGCGCTGGACGAACTCGCCGCGGTCCTTGGGCAGGCCGAGCGCCGCCGCAATGTCTTCGGTCACCGGAACGATGCCGATGCCCAGATAGCCGCGCTGCGGTCGCTCGCCCGCGCGCAGCGCCTCGATCACCGGGATCGCCGCTTCGGCGGGGATCGCGAAATTGACGCCGATGTTCGCGCCGACGGGAGAGATCAGCATATTGTTGATGCCGACGACATTGCCCTGCAGGTCGAACAGCGGACCGCCCGAATTGCCGCGGTTGATCGCGGTATCGGTCTGGATATAGCGGTCATAGGCGCCGCCCTGCCCGATGTTGCGCTGCACCGCCGAAATGATCCCCGCGGTCACTGTCGAGCCGAGCCCGAGCGGGTTGCCGATCGCGACCACCCAGTCGCCGACGCGCGCCGGGCTGCCTTGCGCGAATTTGACGAAGGGCAGGCCGGTGGCGTCGATCTTGAGCAGCGCAAGGTCCGACGCCACATCGCGACCGACGATCTTCGCCTTATATTCGCGCTGGTTGGTCAGCGTGACAGTAACCTCGTTCACGGCTTCGCCGCGCGGTCCGCCCGAAATGACGTGGTTGTTGGTGACGATATAGCCGTCCGACGAAATGAGGAAACCCGATCCGCCGCCCTGCTGCTCCTGCGTGATCGGCTCGCGCGTGCCGGCAAAGGGGTTGAGGCGTACGCCGAGCGTCACTTCCTGCTTGGTCGAGATATTGACGACCGCAGGCTGCAATTGTTCGACGAGGTCGGCAAAGCTGTCCGGCGCGCCCGCGCGCGGGACGACGCGTGCCATTTCGCTCTGTTCGTTCTGCGCGACCTGCGCGCCGACGGGCGACTGGGTGACCAGCGCCAGCGCGGTGCCACCCGCCAGCAAGGCCGAAGTGATGCCATATACGTAACGCACGATCGGAAATCCTCTTCGTCTAGGTAAACTTCAAACCCCGGCCGCCGGTCTCTGCGGCGGGGCGGCTGAACGCCGATTGAACATGAACAAGCGCGAGACGTTCCGTTCATCGGCGCGATGGGCGCGACTATCCGCCGCTGAACCGTTTCAGATATTCATTGTCAGGCGACAGGATGATCGACGTTCCGCCCTCGTTGTTCTCGCCGAGGAAGGTCTGCCGATAGCTCTGCATCGCGCGGTAGAAATCGTAAAATTCGGGATCCTTGCCAAAGCTGGCGGCATAGATGCGCGCCGCTTCGCCGTCGGCGCTGCCGCGGATGATCTGCGCTTCCTTCTGCCCTTCGGCGCGGATCGAGATCGCTTCCTGCTGCCGCGCGGTGCGCATCCGGTTGTAGGCGGCTTCCAGCGTCGCGCCTTCGGGCAGGTCGGCGCGCTTGATCCTGACGTCGATGATCGCGGCGCCATATTTCTGCGCCTCGCGGTTCAAGGCCACCTGGATATTGTCCATCACGGCGCCGCGTTCGGCCGACAGCAAGGTGGCAAAGGTCCGCTTGCCCAGTTCGTTGCGCAGCGACGAACCGAGGATCGTCGCGAGCTGCTGCTGCAAGCGCTCCTCGGTGCGGATCGCGGTATACATACGCACCGGATTGGTGATGCGGAAGCGCGCAAAGGCGTCGACCTGCAATCGCTGCTGATCGGTCGAGAGCACCTGCTGGCGCTCCATGTTGATGCCCAGGATGCGCTTGTCGATCAGCTGCACCGAATCGGCGAAGGGCATGGTGAAGAGCAGTCCGGCGCCCGAACGGCCGAATTGTTCG
The DNA here is from genome assembly GCF_000013985.1 of Sphingopyxis alaskensis RB2256. Classification (GTDB taxonomy): domain Bacteria; phylum Pseudomonadota; class Alphaproteobacteria; order Sphingomonadales; family Sphingomonadaceae; genus Sphingopyxis; species Sphingopyxis alaskensis. The sequence continues at coordinate 2,361,977 of NC_008048.1, forward strand.
CCCGGCTTATAGGCGTTTTTGGTGCCATAAACCTCACCGACGCGCAGCACGACCGCCTGCCGGTCCTCCGGCACGATCGACACCGTCATCGACAACAGCACCAGCAGGGCGACGATGCCGACCAGCAGGCGCACGGGATTGCGGAAAAGCGGCGCGAACATCATTCGCCTCCCTTTGTCACGGCTTCGGGCGCGCGCAGTCGTCTCTGGACCTCGTTGAGCGGCAGATAGGGGGTCACCCCGCGCGCTTCGACAATCGTCTTGTCGACGTTCGACAACACGGCCTCCATCGTTTCATAATAAAGCCGCTGGCGGGTCACCTCCGGCGCCAGCCGATATTGTTCGTAAATCTGGTCGAACGCGGACGTATCGCCGCGCGCGCGTTCGAGCACCTGCTGCTGATAGGCGCGGGCCAGGTTGATCGCCGCTTCGCGTTCCTGCCGCGCTGCGGTGACTTCCTTGAACGCCTCGTCGACCTGGCTTGGCGGGTCCGCCTGACGGATCGCGATGCCCTGAATCGTCACGCCGGCGCGATATTCGTCGAGCAGCGCCTGCATCCGGCTCTGTACCTGCGCCTCGATCTCGACGCGGCCGGGGCCGATCGCCTGCACAAGGTCGAAATTGGCGACCGTCGCGCGCATCGCGCTTTCGGCGACCTCGCGGATCGTGTCCTCGGGATTGGCGATCTGGAAAAAGAACAGCTCGGGCGCGCGCACCGACCAGCGGACCTCATAGGCCAGATCGACGATGCTCTGGTCGCGCGTCAGCACGAAGTTCTCGTCGGTCGCTTTGGGCGATCCGATCGCCATCGTACGGATCGCGCGGACGTCCTCCATGCGGATGCGCTCGATCGGCGCCGGCCAGGTCAATTTGACGCCGGGACCGACGGTGCGCGCATAGCTGCCGAGCCGGGTGACCACGCCCTCCTTTTCGGGCGGCACGATGTGGAAGGAGGAGAAGAAGAGCCAGACCGCGAGAACCGCGACGATCCCCCATTTCCATATTCGTCCCGAATCGGCGAAGTCGAACCCGCCGCCGCCCGAACCGCCGCCGCCGAAACCGCCACGTCCCTTGCGCAGCAGTTCGTCGAGCGCCGACGGGCCGCGCGGTTTTGCCCCGCGGCGCTGGTCGGCCGGGTCGGGCGTGACCCAGGGGTTGCGCGGCCCCGGCCGCTTGCCGTCGCCGCCCTTGCCGTCGTCATCCTCGCCCTTGCCCGGGCCATTGCCCCACGGGCTGTTGGCCATCTGGCTGATCGAATCGAAAAATTGCCGCAATCCCCGGAGGGTGCGGCGTCCCATGCTGCCTTCAATCTGGTCGCTCATATTGCTTTTATAGGGGCGGCGGGCGCGATTAACAGGGGGTGCGCGCGAAAATGGCTGGCAAAGCGCGTCGGCGGCCCTATTTCGGCGCAGACATGACCGACCCCGCTCCCCTCGCCAGCATCGCCGCCGACCTCAGCGGCGGTCGCACCTCGGGCCTGCGCTTCCTCGACGACCGGGGCACGCTCGCCATCGTCCTCGACGTCACGGGACTTGCCGCCGACGACCGCAAACCGCTGGAGGACCGGCTGCGCGCCGGCCTGCTCGAACAGCCGGGCGTGCGCGAGGTGCGCGTCGCAATGACCGCCGAGAAAAAGACGATGACGATCATCGCGGTCGGCAGCGGCAAGGGCGGCGTCGGCAAATCGACGCTCGCCGCCAACCTCGCGGTCGCGCTTCGGCGGATCGGCGTCAAGGTCGGACTCGTCGACGCCGACATCTATGGGCCGTCGCAGCCGCGCCTGATGGCCAGCGAAGACGTCAAACCCGAAGCGCGCGGCTCGAAACTCGCGCCCGTGCCCAATGCCTATGGCGTGCCGATGCTCTCGACCGGGCAGATCGCCCAGCCGGGGCAGGCGATCGCGTGGCGTGGGCCGATGGCGGGCAAGGCGCTCGAACAGCTGGTCGATGCGAGCTGGGGCGACATCGACACGCTCGTCGTCGACCTGCCCCCCGGCACCGGCGACGTCCAGCTGACGATGATCCAGAAGCACAAGCCCGCGGGCGCGGTGATCGTCTCGACGCCGCAGGATCTGGCGCTGATGGACGCGACGCGCGCGATCAACCTGTTCCAGCAGGCCGACGTGCCGATCATCGGGCTGGTCGAAAATATGGCGGGCTATGCCTGCCCGCATTGCGGCGAGGTCAGCGACCCGTTCGGCAGCGGCGGCGCCGAGGCGGCGGCGAAGGTGATGGGGCTCGATTTCCTCGGTCGCGTGCCGCTGGCGATGGCTATCCGCCTCGCAAGCGACGGCGGCGTCCCTCCCGCGGCCGGAACCGATCCGGCGGGCGAGCCATTCCACGCAATAGCGGCGAAGGTCGCCGAATGGCTGGATGCACGAAAGGGCAAATGATGGCGATCAACGACGAGGGCGAAATCCGCGAACTGCTTGGGGCGCCGCGCCGCATCGCGGTGGTCGGCGCCTCGCCCAACCCCGCGCGTCCCTCGAACGGCGTGCTCGCCTTCCTGATCGCGCAGGGGCACAATGTGATCGCGGTCAACCCCGGCCACGCGGGCAAGACGATCCATGGCGCGCCCGTCGTCGCGACGCTCGCCGATGTCGAGCCGCCCGCCGAAATCGTCGACATCTTCCGCAACAGCGACGCCGCGGGCGCCGCGGTCGATGACGCGATCGTCCATGGCGCAAAGGCGGTGTGGATGCAGATCGGCGTCGTCAACGAGGCCGCGGCAAAGCGCGCCGACGCCGCCGGCCTCATGGTCGTGATGGACCGTTGCCCCAAGGTCGAGATTCCGCGCCTCGGCTTGTTGCGCTAACCATCCCGCTTTCCCGGAAGCGAGAGGGTTTGCATTCCGAAAGCCTTTGCTCTCGCAACTCGCCCCGCTTATCAGCGTCGGCGATGGCGGGCATTCGCGACAGGGTTGGAAAGCGCAAATCGCGGCTGCCGCACGTCAGCCGCCGCCAGATGCTCGTCGGCGCGACCGCGGCGGGCGGCCTCGCGATCGCATGGGGCCTGTGGCCGCGCGACTACCAGCCGAATCTCACCGCCGCACCGGGCGAGCATGTCTTCAACGCCTTTCTGAAAATCGGCGACGACGGGCGGATCAGCGCGATCGTCCCGCAGTGCGAAATGGGTCAGGGCGTCACCACGCTGCTGCCACAGATCATGGCCGACGAACTGGGCGCCGACTGGCGCACCATCGCGGTCGAAAGCGCGCCGATCAGTCCCCTTTATACCAACACGCTGCTGGTCGACGAGGACAGCGCGGTCTTTACGCCGCGCGCGCTCGTCCCCGATTTCGTGTCCGACGTGCGCCGCTGGGTGCGCCGCGAGTGGGCCGTGCGGAACGCCGTGATGCTGACCGCCAATTCCTCGTCGGTGCGGATGTTCGAGGAACCGTGCCGCGCCGCCGCGGCGCAGGCGCGCGCACTGCTGATGATGGCCGCCGCCGATCGCTGGGACGCCGACTGGCAGGAGTGCGACACGCAGGACGGCTTTGTCATCCACGGGCGCAAGCGTCTGCGCTTTGCCGAGGTCGCGGCTGCGGCGGCGACCTTCGAACCGCCCGCCGAACCCATGTACCGCGCGTCTGCGCCGGACCCGCTCTATGGCAAGGAGCTGACGCGGCTCGACCTGCCCGCAAAGGTCGACGGGTCGGCCAATTATGCCGCCGACATCCGCCTGCCCGACATGGTGTTCGCCGCCATCCGCCAGGGACCGCTCGGCGCGACGCGACTGACGGGCATCGACCGCACGGCGGGACTCGCTTCGCCCGGCCTGCTCCATGTCGTGACGCACGAACGCTGGGTTGCCGCCGTTGCGCGCAACTGGTGGGCGGCGAACCGCGCGCTCGACCGCTTTGCGCCGGTGTTCGAAACCCGGGGCACGCCGATCTCGACCGATCGTATCGACCGTGCCCTCAAGGCCGCGCTGAAGGCCGACGGCTTTCGCATCGTCAGCGAAGGCGACGTCGGCGAAGCGATGGAGGGGCGTACGCGCATCGCCGCCGAATATGCCGTCGCGCCCGCACTCCACGCCCCCATCGAAACGCGCAGCGCGACCGCCGCGCCCGATGGCCGCGGGCTGCGGCTCTGGGTCGCGACGCAGGCGCCGACGCAGTGCCGCGACGCGGTTGCGCGGGCCACGGGCTTGCCCGCCGCCGACGTCACGCTGTTCCCGATGATGGCGGGCGGCTCGTTCGACGCCTGCCTCGATCACAGCGTCGCGGTACAGGCGGCAATCATCGCGCTTGAAATCAAACGCCCGGTCCAGCTCGCCTGGTCGCGGGCCGAGGAAATCATGCGCCTGCCGCCGCGCGCGCCCGCGCGGGCGAAACTTACCGCAACGCTCAACGCCGCGGGCGGGATCGACGCGCTGGTGGCGCGGATCGCCGTCCCCTCGACCAACCATGAGGTGCGCGCGCGACTGTTCGACAATAGCCCCGCCGACGTCGCGCAGCGCGCCGCCGCCGGCCGCGCCGATGCGGCGGCGGTCGAGGGCGCCGCGAAGCATTATGCCATCCCCAACCGGGCGGTCGATCATTGCCCGGCGGACATCGGCCTGCCGACGGGGCGCTGGCGCGGCAATGCCGACAGCTATACCGCTTTCTTTACCGAATGTTTCGTCGACGAAATGGCGGTGCGCGCCGGGTCGGACCCGCTTTCCTATCGCATGGCGATGCTCGGCGAGGCGCCGCTGCTCGCGCGCTGCCTGCTCACCGCCACCAGCCTCGGTGGCTGGGAGGGCGGGCTGGCGGGCAGCGCGCAGGGGCTGGCCTGCCACTCGATGCGCGGCAGCCACATCGCGCTGATGGCGACCGCGCGGCCAAGCGACCGGGGTTTGCAGGTCGAACAACTGGTCGCGGTCGTCGACGCGGGCCGCCTCGTCAATCCGGCGATCGCGCGTCAACAGGTCGAGGGGGGGCTGATCTTTGGCCTCGCCGCCGCGGTCGGCGCGACGACCGATTATCAGGGCGGGCTTGCCACCGCGCGCAAGCTCGGCCAGCTCGGCCTGCCGCGCCTGTCTCAGACGCCCGAAATCCTCGTCGAGTTTGTCGACAGCGACCGCGAGCCCGGCGGGCTTGGCGAAATCGGCGTGCCCGTCGTCGCCCCCGCGATCGCCAACGCAATGTTCGCCGCGACGGGCCGCCGCATTCGCCGCATCCCGCTGTCGGGGCACCCGCTATGACCCTGCCCCCCGATCATCCTCCCGTTCGGCCGCCCCGCGTCGCCGTGCTGCTCGTCAACCTCGGCACCCCCGACGCGCCCGATCCGCCGTCGGTGCGCCGCTATCTCAGACAATTTCTGTCCGACCGGCGTGTCGTCGAAATCCCGCCAATCCTGTGGCAGCCGATCCTGCGCGGCATCATCCTGACGACACGGCCGAAAAAATCGGCGCACGCCTATGCGCAGGTGTGGACCGGGGACGGTTCGCCGCTCGCCGCGATCACCCGCGCACAGGCGGCGGCGCTGCAAGGCGCGCTCGGCGAAGGCGTCGCGGTCGCTTATGCGATGCGTTACGGCGAACCGGCGATCGGCCGCGCGATCGACGCGCTGACTGCCGCGGGGTGCCGCCGCATCCTCGTCGCGCCGCTCTATCCGCAATATTGCGCGGCGACGACCGCGACCGTCGTCGATGCCGCCGCCGACCATCTGAAGACGCTGCGCTGGCAGCCCGCGCTGCGTTTCCTGCCGCCTTACCACGACGATCCCGCCTATCTGGCGGCGCTGAAGGCCTCGGTCGAAGCGGGGCTTGCGACGCTCGATTTCATCCCCGACGTGCTGCTCGCGAGCTTTCACGGGATGCCCGAGCGCACGCTCCATCTCGGCGATCCCTATCATTGCCAGTGCCAAAAGACCGCGCGCCTGCTTTCGGACATGCTCGGTCGCCCCGTCGAGGTCGCCTTCCAGTCGCGCTTCGGCCGCGCCAAATGGCTCGAACCCGCGACCGATACGCGGCTCGAAGCGCTGGGCGCGGCGGGCAAGAGCGTTGCGGTCTTTGCGCCGGGCTTTGCCGCCGACTGCCTCGAAACGCTCGAGGAGCTGGCGATGCGCGGCAAGGAACAGTTCATGGCGGCGGGGGGCAAGCAATTCGCCTACCTCCCCTGCCTCAACGCCGACGCTCCCGGCATGGCGATGATCGAGGCGCTCGTCCGCCGCGAGCTGGCGGGCTGGATCTGACGCGCCGTCGCTTACCAACTGTTTAGGTCGATGCGCTAAATTACTCCATCGTGGCGCCGATCCGGCGCGGCGTCGCCCGTTGGAGTGATGCAATGAACGAGGTCGAATCGGCCGCCTTGATGCTCGCAGCGATGCTGCTGCTGGGCCTATTGGTCGCCTTTGCGATCTGGCGGGCGCGCCGCCCCGTCACATCGTCGCCGGTCGTGCCACGCGCACCAAGGGCGCCCCGCGAGCGCCGCTTGTCTCAATTGTCGCGCAAGGCGCCCGAAATCGCCGACGTCGAGATCGCGCCGTCGCGGCTTGCGCGGGTGAGCGGCAAAGCGCCGCTCGAACCGCCGCGCGATCTGACCATCGACGATGCGCATGAACCCGACATTCCGGTCGATGTCGTGGCCAAAGCGGCTATCGAAACAGTGGCAACCGAAGTCGAAGCATCCGCCAGCGAAGCGATCGGCGAGACGCGCGCCGCGCCGCTCACGCTGCACCTCGTTCCGCAGATCCCGCTGCGCGATGCCATTTCGACGCACAGCTGGCTTGGCGGGCGCCCGCGGCTGGCGACGGGCATGGCCTGGCCGCGGATCGACGACCAGCCCGCCGATTTCCTTGCGCAGCTCGGCTGCGCCGACCTGCCCCGCGAGTTGTGGGGCGGACGCGGGCCGCGGCGCGGCGCGCTCGCCTTTTTCATCCATCGCCACCGGCCCGACGTGCGTGTGGTCCACGTCGGCGAACCGGGGCCGCCACTCGCTCCGCCCTATGCGCTCAATGACGCCGAAGGTTGGTTCAGCCCGCACGGCGCCCTCGCCGGCGGCGATCTCCTGTCCTTTGCCGTGCGCGCCTTTCCGCAATGGCCGGTCGATCTTGTCGCCGCGGACACCGTCGATGCCGACCCGCGCCGAAGCGATCCTGACGATCTCGACACCCGCGGCTACGACATCGCCGACCCCGCCTTCCACCCCTTCGACTGGGGCAGCCTGACCGCGATGGCGGCGATCCTCGAATCGCGCCTCGACCGGCTGGTGAGCGAACCCGTCGGCGGTACCGCCCCGGCGGACGCGATCGAACGCTGCATCGCGATCAACCGCGAAGCGCGCGAGCGCGCTGCGGAGATCATCGGCATCATCCACGACAGCGCGGTGCGCGATCCCTTTTCGCCCGGCGATGCGGCTGCGGTGATGGCGGCGCTCCATGCGATTCCGTGGGCGCGGTTCATCGGCACGACAAACCCCGATGGCAGTGAGGCCTTCGAGCTTGTGACGCTGCCGCTGACGACGCACCGCGCCGACGCCGACCTCTGGGTGCGCGATTATCGGATGATGCTCTTCGACCGCGCGAAGCACGCATGGTGCGCCGATCCCGCCAATCTCTCGGCGCCCGCGCGCGCGCATTTCGAGCCGCTGTGGCAGGGCCTCGCGACACGCGAAATGGCGAGCACGGGCGGCGAATGCGACGGCGATCCCGTCCTGCTCGCGCTGCCGACGAGCGGATTGATGAGCCGACGCTTCGGTGACGATCAGACGCTGCTTGTCACGATTGCCAGTGCCGACCTCGCGATCGGCGACTTTGCCAAAGCGCGGGCGCGACTGGTTCGCTGAACAGTTTTGCGATTGACGTTCCGGTCAACTTGCGGGCCATGCCGCCGCGCCCTAATCATCGATTCAAATCTGTGGGAGAGATGAATCGATGGCACGCATTGCAATCGTCACCGGCGGCAGCCGCGGGATCGGGGAAGCCATTTCGCTGAAGCTTCAGGAACAGGGCGCCACGGTCGTCGCCAACTATGCCGGCAACGACGAAAAGGCGCGCGCCTTTACCGAACGCACCGGGATCAAAACCTATAAATGGGACGTCGGCGACCATCAGGCGTGCCTCGACGGCTGCGCACGGGTGGCGGCCGAGGTGGGTCCGATCGACATCGTCGTCAACAACGCCGGCATCACCCGCGACGGCACCCTCGCGCGCATGAGCTATGAAGATTGGGACGATGTGATGCGCGTCAATCTCGGCGGCTGCTTCAACATGGCAAAGGCCTGTTTTCCCGGCATGGTCGAACGCGGCTGGGGCCGCATCGTCAACATCGGCTCGATCAACGGACAGGCGGGCCAGTACGGCCAGGTCAATTATGCCGCCGCCAAGTCGGGCATCCACGGTTTCACCAAGGCGCTGGCGCAGGAAGGCGCCAAAAAGGGCGTGACGGTCAACGCGATCGCGCCCGGCTATATCGACACCGACATGGTCGCCGCGGTGCCGCCACAGGTGCTCGAAAAGATCGTCGCGAAGATTCCCGTCGGGCGCCTGGGCCAGGCGCACGAAATCGCGCGCGGCGTCGCCTTCCTGTGCAGCGAGGATGCGGGCTTCATCACCGGATCGACGATGTCGATCAATGGGGGTCAGCATATGTATTGACGGGCCGAGGGCGCAGCCACGGCCCGGCACGGCCAGCGGGCGGCGATCCGAAAGTCGCCGAACCCGTCTGACGGCAAGCGGCGGCTTTGCCGCCGCTCCCACCCCCGGCGCCGGCTTCGTCGGCATCTCGACTTCGCTCGATGCGAACGGCTAAGCAGAGGCATGACGGACCAACCCCTCCACCCGCCCGTCAAACGCTCGGTGACCATTGCCGGCCACCCCACCTCGATCAGCCTCGAACCCGTTTTCTGGGAGGCGCTCGAGGCCGAAGCGACGCGGCTGGCGCTCCCCGTCAACGCGCTCGTCGCGCGCATCGATGTCGAGCGGATGGAGGCGGACGATCCGCCGAACCTCACTTCGGCGATCCGCCAATGGCTGTGGCATCGCCGCAGCGATCAGACCGCGGCGTAAACCGCCTGGGCAAACGCCGCCCCCTTGTCGGGCGCATGGTGAAGGAACAGCGACGGCTCGATCAGTTCAAGCTCCATCAGATGCAGGCGTCCCGCCGCATCGCCGACCATGTCGACACGCGCATAGGCCGGGGGAAGCGGCGCCGCGGCCAGCGCCATCGCCGCGAGTGTGCGCGCCGCATCCTTTGCTTCCCATGCCGTCTCGCGTCCGCCGAACTGTTCCTGCACGCGAAAATCGCCCGCCGCGGGGCGCTTGACGATCGCGTGGCTGAAGCGGCCACCGAAGAAGAAGAGCGAGACTTCGCCCTCGGTCAGGATGCCGGGCATCAAGGGCTGGACGAGGCGGCGCTGTCCCAGCGCGTCGGCGGGAATCGCGGCGCCGGGCGCGATCCGGTGCGTGCCGTCGGCGCCGCCCGAAATCGCGGGCTTTATCACGACCTCTTCGGTGCCCAGCCTCGCGCACGCATCGGCCAGCGCCGCGGCATCGAGCGCCGCCACGTCGACCGTCGGCACCACCGCGACGCCCTTGGCCGCCAGATCGGCAAGATAGGCCTTGTCGCTGTTCCATCGCAGCACCGGCACCGGATTGACCACCGGCAGCCCCTCGTCCCCCAGCCGGTCGAGCAGGCCATACCAGGCCGCGACGTTGCGCTGATACCCCCAGGCGAAAAGCGGCAGCACCAGATCATGCCCCGCGAGGTCGCCCGGATCGGTCCACACGCGCTGCTCGACGATCAGCCCGGCCGCGGTCAGCGCCGCCGCCTTGCGCGCAAAGGCCGGCTGCCATTTTTCCTCATAGTCGGGCGCCGGGACAAGGATCGCGACGCGGGGCTGATAAGGCATGGGTGGATCTCGCGATGCCCTCTCCCCTTCAGGGGAGAGGATATGGAGGCTTGCGAACCTGTTCGCTAGCCGGAGTTGGAGAGGGGTCTGGGAACTTCACCTCTCCCAACCCTCTCCCCTGAAGGGGAGAGGGCTCAAGCTACCGCGCCAGCAATCCGCGCGCCTGCCCCGCAATATGCGACAGCATCGCGCCGTTGGGATTCGGGATCATCCGCGCGCGGTCGACGGTGGCGCGGAACTGTTCGACGCGCGGCGCATGGTCGGCCAGCCATTTGGTCACCGCCGCGTCGAGGTCGCCCTTGGGCAATCCGCCAAGGAAGGCCAGCCGCATCTGCTGGAAATCGCGCGCCAGGCTGTTGACGAGCAGCCGCTCCCACGGGTCGGCGGGGCTCATATGCGCCGCGAGCGTCTGCGCCCAGTCGAGCCCCAGTGCCTCGCCCAGATGGGTGAAGGCGTGCGTCACCGCAACCTCGTCATCGCCGCGGCGCTCGGCCAGATCGACGATGCCGATCGCGCCGTCGGTCTTGAACAATCGCACGACCGCCGCGGTCAGCGCCTCGGGCGCGCCGGCGTCGAGCAATTGCTGCGTCAGCATTTCCCACTGGCGCCGCACCGAGGGGCTGAGCAGTCCGTCGACGCTGGCGTTGAGACGGTCGACGCCGGGTTCGAGCCGCGCGACGACCGGGCCGGGGCGCGAGAGCGATTGCGTCACGCGGAGCAGGTCGGCCATCTGCGACGCCATCGCCGCCGCGGCCTGCGAAAAGAGCGACAGGCGGATGCCCTCGTCGATCTTCGCCGCGTCGAGTTCGCTCCAGATCGCGGGCATTCCCAGCAGCCGTTCGACCGCGACGAAGGCCGCCGCCACATCACCGAGCGCGCAGCCTTCCTCTTCGACCAGTTCGAACGGGTGGACGATGCCCATGCGGTTGACGATGCGGTTCGCCACCTTGGTCGCGATGATTTCGCGGCGCAGCTGGTGGTCGGCGATCGCGCCCGCGAAATCGCGCTGCATCTCCGGGGGGAAGGCCGCGGCCAGGTCGCGCGCCAGCGCGGGATCGTCGGGCAGGTCGCTCGCCTCGATCGCATCCTGCAAGGCCAGCTTTGCGGTCGACAGCAGCACCGCCAGTTCGGGGCGCGTCAGCCCGCGCCCTTCGGCGGCGCAGCGGAGCAGTTCGTCGTTCGCGGCGAGCCCTTCGACCTTGCGGTCGAGGCGCCCCGACCCCTCGAACGTCTCCATGATCCGCACCAGCGACGGCACCGCCGCCGATCCACCCTTTTCGGCGATCGACAGCGCGAGCGCCTGCAGGCGATTGTCTTCGAGCACCAGCGCCGAGACATCGTCGGTCATGCGGAGCAAAAGCGCGTCGCGATCGTCCTGCGACAGCCGCCCTTCGGCCATCTCGCGGTTCAATGCGATCTTGATATTGACCTCGTTATCCGAACAATCGACGCCCGCGCTATTGTCGATGAAGTCGGTGTTGATCCGCCCACCCTTCGCCGAAAAGGCGATGCGCGCCGCCTGCGTGACGCCCAGGTTCGCGCCCTCGCCGACCGCTTTCACCCGCAAATCCTCGGCATCGACGCGCAGCACGTCGTTCGCGGGGTCGCCGACCTCGGCATTATTCTGGCTTGCCGCCTTTACATAGGTGCCGATGCCGCCGAACCACAAGAGGTCGACCGGCGCCGTCAGGATCGCCGAAATCAGCGAGCTTGGATCGATTTCACTCACCGACAGGCCAAGCAATGCCTGCACCTCGGGGGAGAGGGGGATGCTCTTCTGGCTGCGCGGAAAGACCCCGCCACCCTTCGAGATCAGCTTCTTGTCATAATCGTCCCAGCTCGAACGCGGGAGCCCGAACATCCGCTCGCGCTCCTTCCAGCTCTTCGCCGGATCGGGATCGGGGTCGAGGAAGATGTGGCGGTGGTCGAAGGCGGCGCAAAGCTTGATCGCCTTGCTGAGCAGCATCCCGTTGCCGAACACGTCGCCCGACATGTCGCCGCAACCGACGACGCGGATCGTGTCGCTCTGCACGTCGATGCCCATTTCGGCGAAGTGGCGCTGCACCGAAATCCACGCGCCTTTGGCGGTGATCCCCATCGCCTTGTGGTCATATCCCTTCGACCCGCCGCTCGCAAAGGCATCGCCGAGCCAGAAGCCGCGCTCCATCGCGAGACCATTGGCGACGTCGGAAAAGGTCGCCGTGCCCTTGTCGGCGGCGACGACGAAATAGGGATCGGCGCCGTCGCGGATCACGACCTCAGCCGGATGCACCACCTTGCCGCCGACGAGGTTGTCGGTGATCGACAGCAGCGAGCGAATGAAGATTCGGTAGCATTCGGTGCCCTCGGCGAACCAGGCGTCGCGGTCGAGCGACACGTCGGGCAGCGCCTTGGGATAGAAGCCGCCCTTGGCGCCGGTCGGCACGATGACGGCATTCTTCACGCGCTGCGCCTTCATCAGCCCCAATATCTCGGTGCGGAAATCGTCGCGGCGGTCGGACCAGCGCAGCCCGCCGCGCGCGACCGGCCCGGCGCGCAGGTGAACCCCCTCGACGCGGGGCGAATAGACCCAGACCTCGCGCCACGGCAGCGGCTTGGGCAGGCCGGGGATTTGCGCGCTGTCGATCTTGAACGCCAGCGCCTCGGCCGCCGCGGGGGCAAAGGCGTTGGTGCGCAGCGTCGCGCCGATCACCGCATGGAAAAGGCGCAGGATGCGGTCCTCGTCGATCGACTTGATGCCTGCGAAACCTGCCTGAATCTCGGCATCGAGCGCTTCGGCGCGCGCCGCGTCATGCACCTTCGGGTCGTGCAGCGCCCGGAACCGCTCGATCAGCGCCGCGGTCAGCGTCGGCGCGTGGCGCAGCGCGCTCACCACCGTGTCCATGCCGTATGCCGATCCGCCCTGCCGCAGGTAACGGAACCAGGCGCGCAGCCAGACGATCGCGCCCGGATCGGTCTGGTTGGTGAGCACGAGCTGGTTGAACGCATCATTTTCGGCGCGCCCGTCGAGCACTGCAGCAATCGCCTTCTCGATCGTCGCGGTAAAGGGCGTCAGCGCCATTTCGTCGACATTGACGGGCAGGCGCAGCGTGAAATCGTGAATCACGATCGGCCTGTCATCGTCACCCTCGCCGCCCGGCGAGCGCGTCGGGCCGAGCGCGGTCGGGATTTCCTCGAGCACCTCGAAGCCGAAATGTTCGAGCGCCGGGACGACGTCGGACAGCGCGAGCGGGCCGACCGCGCTATAGACCTTGAGCCGCAGCCGGTCGTCGCCATCGAGGCTTTTCTTCGCCAGCCGGACGCTGCGCGGGTTCGCCGCATCGAGATCGCGCAGCCGCAGAATGTCGCGCGCCGCCTCTTCGGGGTTGTAAAGATTGCGGTAATTGGGCGGAAAAGCAGGCGCAAAACGCGCCGCGAGCGCCGCGGCACGCCCCGGATCGCCGCGCCGCGCCAGCGCCGCTTCGACCTCGGGCTGCCAGCCGCGCACCATCTGTTCGAGCTGTGCGTTGAGCGCCCCGGTATCGGGAACGACCCCGCCGCTGCGCAAATCGAGCGTGTAGCGCAGCAGCGCCGCGCCGCCGTCCTCGAGCACCATCGTCCAGCCGATCACGCCCGCTTTCGCCTCGCGCACCAGCATCGCCTCGACCGCGATGCGGCGCCCCGTCGAAACCTCGTCGCGCGGCAGCCAGACAAAGGCGAACAAATGGCGGCCGAGCGCGCTGCGCACCATCACCAGCTTCGGCCGCGGCCGGTCGGTGATCGACATCGAGGTGAGCACCAGCTCCTCGAGCGATGCGGCGTCGAACGCGATCAGCAAATCGTGCGGCAGCGCAGTCAGCGCGTGCGCGAGCGCCTTGCCGGCATGGCCCGCGGGATCGAAACCGAATTTGGTCATCAGCGCATCGAGCTGCGCGCGCAGCACGGGCACCTTGGCGGGCGGCGTCGACAGCGCCTGGCTCGTCCACAGCCCCGCGTGGATCGACAGGCGCTCGACCGTCTTGCCCTTGATTTCGGGGACGATGATGAGGTCGAGCAGCACGCGGCGATGCACCGCCGACAGGCGGTTCGATTTGATGAGCAACGGCGCGGGTGCGCTCCCCGATTGCACCTGCCCGTCGAACCAGTCAAAGGCGGCAGCGAGCGCGGCGGGCGACAGCAGCTCGCTATCCGCACTCTCGCTGATCCCCAGCGGTTCGTGCATCCGGCCGTCGCGCGTGCGCCATTCGTGACCGAGCTGAGTCATGAATCCGCTCTCGAACCAGCGCAACAGTTCGGCGCCCTCGCCCTCGAGGCGCATCGCGGCATCGGCCAGCATCGCGGCGCGCATCGCGCGCCAGTCGCGCACCGCCGCGCGCACATCGCGCAGCGCCGCCTCGATCGCGTCGAGCAACCGGCGGCGGGCGCGCGCGTCGCCGCGTTCGAGTTCGATATAGATGACCGATTCGCGGATGTCGCCCGTGCCGGCTTCCTGCAAATGCCCCTCGGCGTCGCGCTTCACCGCGATGACGGGGTGGAGGATACGGTGGACAACCAGTCCCTGCGCCGCGACGACCTGCGATGTCGAATCGACAAGGAAAGGCATGTCGTCGTTGATGATGACCAGCCGCATCCGGCGGTCGGGCCCTTCGGCGGCGATCGGTTCGAGCAGCAGCGACGGCCTCCCGGCGGCCCGCTCGAGCGCCGCGCGCGCGGCGAACCGGCTCGCCTCGGCAAGCGCGGCGCGGTCCAGGTCGTCGCCCTCGCCGGGGAGCGCGCTGCCCTCGAGCGCGCTCAGATAGGCAGCGGCGATTTTTGCAGGGATTTTGACGGGGGTGGTCGGCGTGTCCGTTTCCGGTGTGTCGGACAGAGTCTTGGGCATAAAGTGCAGCATCCCGAACCAAAGAGGGGGATCCCTGCCGACGATCGGCGGGGGTCCGTTCGCTGCCGCCCCCTATGCGCCTCCGGCGCGCGCGGCTCAAGGCCTCGTTCGCGCGTTCGCGTAAAATTATTTCAACTTTGGGGTCGTCTGTTACACGGGCTGCGTCAACCGCCAGACGTGATCGCAACCGCCTTTTTCGCGAGCTTCGCGACCAGCGCCGGATCGTCGGCCGCCTTGGCGACGATCCCGACATGCCCGCCCGGCATCGCGCGTGCGATCAGCACGACGAATTCGGCGTCGCCCGCGTCATGCTCCAGTATCACCGCGGGCTGCGCGCGGCGCAGCGCGTCGAGCCGCGTGTCGGACGGGTCAGCTGCCGCCGTCGGTTTGCGCCGCGCGCGGGCATCCTTGACCAGCCCCTTGAGCCCGCCCGGATAACGATCGAGATAGGTGGCTAGCGCGCCGCGCGCGATACCCTCTTCCTTCGCGTGGGCCAGCGCGCAGGCATATTCGGCCAGCCGCGTCTTGTCATAGGCGGCGCCGAAGACCAGCTTGACCACCGGGGTCATCGGTGCGCGCGCCTGCGCGGTCAGTCCCGCATCGTCGAGCAGCGCGGCAAAGGCTTCGGGCTGCTCCTCGGCGGCGAGCGCGAAATCCCACGCCTTGCCGACCGCCTGATAGAGCGCGCTGCGGCTGCGGCAGTCGGCGGCGATCGCGCGTTCGGCGGTTGCGCGCGCCAGCGCCAGCCAGTCGGCCAGCTCGGCATCGGCCCCCGGATCGGCGGCGACACCCCCCTCGTCATCGGCGTCGCCTGTGCCTTCGGCATCGCCGAACAGCTCGGCGCTTGCGTCCAGCGCAGCAAAACCCGGCGCGACATCGGCGCCCAAATCCGCATCGAGATGCAGCGAATCGGGGCCATCGGCCCACACCGGAACGGGCGCGGTCAGCGGCGCGGCGCTGCGCAGCGCCTGTTCGACCGAGAGCTGCAATTCCTCTTCCTGCTCGGCGGGAACCGCTTCCTTCCAGTTGATCACGCCCATGATGAAATCGATCGTGTCGTCGTCGGACGACAGGGGCAGCAATATGCCGCGATACATGATCGTCACCCCGCGATCGCTCTCGAACTCGGCCTCGAAGCCGATCGGCGCGCGATTGGCGATGATCTGCAGATAATGGTCGGTCAGCCGCGACAGCAGCGAGCGGCCCGGTATCTGGCTGATATAATGGACATTCTCGTCGATCTGCGACTCGTCGCGGAGCCGCTCGCCAAGGAAGGCGATGCCGGGGTTGTCGATGCCCTGCGTGAAATCGAGCAGGACCGCGTGCGGACCGAAATCCGCGCGGTCGAGGTCGAGATCCTCGACCGAGGGATAGGCGCGGTCGGCGAGCAGCGAGGCCCAGTAATTATAGGCCCGCACCTGCATCCGCCGTTCGTCGACGCCGACAGCCGCAGGCGCGTCGATCGCCTCGTCGTCCTGACCGTGGCTGCCCGCAAGCAGCCCGCGCATGCTGTCCATCATTTATCCCCAGCCACGAATATCGGTCAATCCTATGCGCCGGGACTGGTAAAAGCCGCGTAAACGATGGTGTGATGGGTGCGCCGAAGCATAGCTTCGTCATCCCGGCAAAGCTCCGCTCGGCGTCGATGGAGGGATGTCCGCCGCGCGCTGGTCGCACGGCGGACGCTCCGGGGGGAGAGCCCTATCTTTGTATACTGATTGGTATATAAATTGCGCTGCGCGGCGTCAAGCGCATTTTGTACCGACCAGTAAAAATAATCTTTTTAGGACCGTTACCCGAACCACGGGTGCCGGATCCGACGATAAAATGCCCCGTTCAGCGCCCCGGCCACAATTTCAGGCTCGTTTCGACCAGCCGTTCGAGTTCGGCGCGCGTCGCGCCCGCACCCGCCTGCACCGACATGCCCTGGTTTACCGCCATCAGGAAGGCGGCGAGTCCTTCGGGGTCGGTGTCTTCGGGAAAATCGCCCTCATCCTTGGCGCGCGTCAGCCGGTCGAGTATCGCGCGTTTTGCCGCGGCGCTGCGTTCGAGCACCGCCTGGCGGATGCACTCGGCCTCCGCCCCGCACGCGACCGAGGCGATCACGCCCAGGCAGCCGTTCGGATTTTCGGGACAGGTGTACATGTCGAGCGCGCCGCGCATCAGCCGTTCGGCCACGCCGCGCGCGGTCGGCGCGGCGAGCGCGGCCTGTATATAGTCGAGCTTTTCACGCTCATAAAGGTCGAGCGCCTTGTTGAAGAGAGCCTCCTTGTTGCCGAAGGCGGCATAGAGGCTGGGCTTGGTGATCCCCATCGCTTCGGTGAGGTCGGCCATCGACGCGCCTTCATAGCCCTTCGACCAGAAGACGCGCAGCGCCGCGGCGAGCGCCGCATCGACGCAGAATTCGCGCGGACGCCCCTTGTGCGATCCGCCCTGCGCCGCGGATTGCGACCCGGCGTTGGTGGCGGTGTCAACTTCCATAACGACTGGTATATAATTTAGCCGTCGCAAAAAGTCCAGCGCCGCGCGGGTTCGGCCGAGCCCCGTCCCCACGTCGCCGTTCAGCGCATGGCCGCCGACCGCGATCGCGGTGCGATAATGATCCTTTGCCGATGCGCGCGATGCCGCGGGCCATGACCGAATCTTCCGATCGCCGCGACGTTGCGCCAAAGAAATTATGGAGGCCCGAGCCGGAATCGAACCGGCGTATACGGATTTGCAGTCCGCTGCGTCACCACTCCGCCATCGGGCCTCAGCGCAGATTTGCGTGGTTTCAGCGCCCCTAGCCGCGCTCGTTTCGCAATGCAATCCGTTCATTTCGCAATTTGTCACGATGCCACCTGTTCCATTCGCGCCCGACGCGGCGCGATGCGGGGTTGGCGCATCTGTTCCGCCGGGCTATGCGCGCGGCAGCGGACCGCCGGGCTGTATTACTATTGCAATACAGCATCGCTTCGGCTAGAGCGGTCGCAAAGGATCAAGGCTCCAGGGAATCGGAACAAGGCTGATGGCGACGAGGTTTAGCGAATATACGGCGGCGGAAATGCGCGCCGCCATGATCGACAGCCAATTGAGGACGAACGACGTCACCGACCCCGCGGTCGTCGCGGCGATGGGCGCGGTGCCGCGCGAGGCGCATGTCCCCGCCGCGCTTGCCGGCGTCGCCTATATGGACCGCGCGATCGCACTGGGCGAGGGACGGATGCTCAATCCTCCGCTCGTCACCGGCCGGATGCTCGTCGCCGCCGCCATCCGTCCGGGGATGCGCGTCCTGCTCGTCGGCGGCGCGACCGGCTACACCGCCGCGCTGCTCGCGGCCCTGGGTGCGCAAGTCCACGCGGTCGAGGAAGCGCCCGCGCTGCTCGCCATCGCCAGGTCGGCGACCGCCGACGCCAACATCCGCTGGATCGAGGGGCCGCTCGCCGCCGGCGCGCCCGATGCCGCCCCCTATGACCGGATCATCATCGACGGCGCGATCGAAGTGCTGCCCGACGCGCTTGCCGCGCAGCTCGCCGAGGGCGGCCGCATCGTCGCCGCGCGGCGCGAAGGCGCGGTCTCGCGGCTCGTCCAGGGGGTGAAGGCGGGCGGTGCGGTCGCGCTACGCAGCTTTGCCGACATGGACGTTGCGCCGCTGCCCGGTTTCGCCGCCCCGACCGGCTTCCGTTTCTGAGCTGTCCCTCCCCCTCCTTGTTTCAGGCTGACACCACGATGACCGATAGCGACAAGAAACCGTGCCCTCGTCGTGCCCGCTGGCTTGCCGGCCTCGCCGCCAGCGCGCTGATGCTGCCGATGGCGGCCGAGGCCGAAACCCTCCAGGGGGCACTCGCCAAGGCCTATGAAAACAATCCGACGCTGACCGGCGCGCGCGCGGGCCAGCGCGCCGCCGACGAAAATGTGCCGATCGAAAAAAGCCGCGGCCTGCCCGAAGTCGGCACGCAGGCGAGTTATGAAGAAAATCTGATCATCCCCGGCAATGCGTTCAACTCGCCCGCGCGATCATTGACGGCAGGCGCGCGGCTGACCGTTCCGATCTATCAGGGCGGCGCGGTGCGCAACGCGGTGCGCGCGGCGAAATATCGCGTCGAGGCGGGGCAGGCCAATCTGCGCGCGACCGAGGCGAGCATCTTTTCGCAGGTGGTCGGCGCCTATATGGACGTCATCCGCGACCAGGCGATCGTCCAGCTCAACCAGAAAAATGTCGCGGTGCTGCGCACCAATTTACAGGCGACGAGCGACCGCTTCGAAATCGGCGACCTCACCCGCACCGACGTCGCCCAGTCGGAGGCGCGCCTCGCGCTCGCCGAGGGCGACCTCAGGACCGCCGAAGCCAATCTGATCGCCAGCCGCGAAGCCTATATCCGGCTCGTCGGCGAAGCGCCGGTCGATCTCGAGCCGCCGCCGCCGCTGCCCAACCTGCCCGCCACCGCCGAGGAAGCTGTCGCGATCGCGCTGGACAACAACCCCGACATCGAGGCCGCGGACCAGCAGGTCAAGGCGTCGCGCGCCGACATCGGCACCGCCAAGTCGAGCCGCGCGCCCAGGGTGTCGGCGATCCTCAGCGGCGGTTACAATAATTTCCTCGGTTCGCTGAACAGCGGCGTTCCCGGCGTCAGCGTGACGCAGGAAACGTCGAGCGCCGCGGCGGGGGTCGAGGTCACGCTGCCGATCTTCACCGCCGGCCGCCGTTCGGCGCAGGTCCGGCAGGCGCAATCGCGCAGCAGCCAGGCGATCGAACAATATGTCGAGGTCGAACGCGGCGTGATCGCCCAGACGCGCGGCGCCTATGCCGCATGGCAGGCGAACGAGCGCATCATCGCCGCGACGCGGCAGGCGGTCGGCGCGAACGCGCTTTCGCTCGAGGGGGTGCGCGCCGAAAACAGCGTCGGCACGCGCTCAATCCTCGACATATTGAACGCCGAGCAGGAATATCTGAACACGCAGGTCCAGCTTGTTTCGGCGCAGCGCAACAGCTACGTCGCCGCTTTCTCGCTCCTCGCCGCGATGGGCAAGGCCGAGGCGCGCGATCTGGGGATCGAGGGCGGCGCGCTCTACGACCCCGAGGTCAATTACCGCCGCGTGAAGGGGCAGCTGTGGGACTGGGCAGACGATCCGGCGCCGCAACAGGTCGCAACCGACACGCGCGCCGTCCCGCCCGCCGACGCCGCCATCCCCGAAGGGCCGCCCGCGCCCACGCCACAATAAAGCTTGGCAAAGGTCGCCCGGAATCTTTAAGACAAGGGTTAACCATCCGGTAATCGCGATGGTTTAGGGGGCTTGTATGGGCGATATGTCGCGGGAACCGTCGATGGAAGACATCTTGTCGTCGATTCGGCGCGTGATCGCCCGCGACGAGGCGCCCGGCGCCGCGCGCGAGATTCGCGTCCCCGAAGCCGACGATATTCTCGACCTTCAGGATCGCGACGAACGCGCCGCGTCCGTTTCCGGGGCCGCGTCCGTTTCCGGGGACGCGCCCGCCGCTGACGACGATCTTGTCTCCGAAGCGAGCGCCGACGCCGCGCGCCAGTCGCTCGAGGCGCTGACCGCCGTGGTCGCGCCCGCGGTTGCCGCGGCGACCGCCCCCGCGCCGGCCGCGGCGGGCCGCACGATGGAAGAGGTCGTGCTCGACGCGCTCCGCCCGATGCTGAAAGAATGGCTCGACGCCAATCTGCCCGCGCTGGTCGAGGCAATGGTGGCGAAGGAAATCAGCCGGATTACAGGCAAGCGGGGTTAGGCACCTGCCTTCATAATGACCGTTGGCCGCTATGGCCGCTAACGACCGAACCTAGCCGTCGCCCCGCACAGGCGGGGGCCGCTGTCGGATTAAGCAGCGACGCGGGACAAGGCCGAGGACGGCCCCCGCCTTCGCGGGGGCGACGGTCGATTGGAACGACCACGCACCAACCCAAACCGCCTAAGCGTCGAACCTTCCCCGCTACCCCACCCAATCCTCCAGCAAATAGCGCGCAATCGCCAGCGGCGGCGGCGCCATGAACGGCGCGCCCATGTCGCCCGCCAGCGCGGCGTGCACCTCGGCGCGGTCGACCCACATCGCCGCCTCGATCTCGGTCGTATCGAGCGTCAGCGCCGCGCCAGTCGCGACCGCGCGGCACCCGATCATCAGCGAGGAAGGAAAGGGCCAGGGCTGGCTCGCCACATAGGTGACCTCGGACACATGGATGCCTGCCTCCTCGAACAATTCGCGCGCGACCGCTTCCTCCAGCGATTCGCCGGGCTCGACGAAGCCCGCGAGCGCCGAGAAAAAGCGCGGCGGAAAGCCCGGCTGGCGCCCGACGAGTACGCGGTCCCCATATTCGGCGAGCATGATCACCACCGGGTCGACGCGCGGGAAATGTTCGGCGTTGCAGTTGCCGCAGCGCCGCCCCCAGCCGCCGCGAATCAGCACCGTCGGCGATCCGCACACCGCGCAGTAACGATGCCGCGCGTGCCAGTCGACCAGACTGCGCGCGCCGCCATACAGCGCCGCTTCCTCGGTGGAGAGCAGCGGCAGCAGCCGCATCACCGTGCGCGAGCGCGCATCGACGCGCACCCCCGCCGCCGCCTCGCGCACGAAGCGCGGCGCGCCCGCCTCGTCGATGCCCAGCAGTATCGGCGCGCGCTCGTCGGCGGGGTCGAGCGGCTGCCACCGCAATCCGCCACCCTCGCCCGGAACAAAGTCGATCCCGTCGAGCGCGAGGCAGGTCGCGCGCGGATCGGCGAGCGCCGCGGCAAAGGCGGCTTCATTGGTGCGAAGCTGGTCGGCGCGGTCGAGCCGCGCGCCGGTGAAGCCGAGCGGCAGCGGCATCAGGCGGTCACGTCGCGAAAGAAAGTCTCGCCGAACTTCGCCTGAAAGGGCACTGCATCGGGTGGCATGATCTGCGTATAGCCGGCGGCGCGATAACCGAGCCGCCGGTGGACGAAGCCGATCGTCCCCGCCGCGCCCGCCCAGCCGAAAATCCCCTCGCCTCCCGGCGAGGACGGCAGCGACACGCGCCCGCCCGCGCCAAAGCCCTGCCCGTCGATGAACGTCCCCTTGCGATCGACGCTGTCGTCGAGCAGGTTCGACATGGCGAGCCGCGCGGTGTCCGCCGCCATCACGCGCACCCCGCCGGTTTCGCCCTCGCCCAGCAGCATCGCGAGGAATCGGTCATAGTCGCGCGCGCTCGACACCAGCCCGCCGCCGCCGAACGGATAGGGCGGCGGGTCGAGATAGATCGAACTGGGCGCGGGATCGAAGGGGATGAGCGCGCCGCCGAACGGCGCGTAATTGCTCGTGAAGCGCGGCACGTCCTTCGCCGCGACCATGAACCCCGTGCTCGTCATGCCGAGCGGGTCGAACAGCCGCGCCTTCAGAAAGGCATCGAACGCCTGCCCCGACACGACCTCGATCAACCGCCCCATCAGGTCGAGGCTGATCGAATAGCTCCACTTGGTCCCCGGCTCATAGACGAGCGGCAGCTCGGCCAGCCGGTCGGCCATCGCCGCCAGGCTGGGCGCGGGGGTTACGGGCGCCAGGCCGGGGATCGGCAGGCGGCTCGCCTGCCCGCCGACGATGCCCGCATCGTCATAGGCCTTTTTGATCGGCCCCTTCTGGATGATGTTATAGCCCAGCCCCGCGGTGTGGGTCAGCAATTGGCGCACCGTGATCGGGCCTTTGGCGGGGCGCACGTCGGTGAGCGATCCATCCGGGGTGTTCTGCACCTTCATATTGGCAAAGGCGGGCAGGAAATCGGCGATCGGCTGGTCGAGCCGCATCTTGCCATCCTCGATCAGCAGCATCGCGGCGATGCCCGTCACCGGCTTGGTCATCGAATAGAGGCGCCAGATCGTGTCGGGGCCGACCGGCGTCGGCGTGCCGTTCGACTGAATCCCCGCGCCGATGAAAACTGGCGCTTCCTGCCCCTTGCCGATCGCGGCGAGCGTCCCGGTGAGTTCGCGGCGCTCGACGAAGCTCCGGATGAAGGCGCTCGTCGCAGGATAAAGCGCCTCGCCCTCGGCGCGCCACGCCCAGGCGGCGCGCGGCAGCAGCGCCGCGGCGCCACCGAGCGCCATGCCGCCCATCAACGCGCGGCGCGTCACCATCATGTTCATGCGTCTCTCTCCAGCATCTTGACCACCAGCTTGCGATAGAGCGTCGGCAGCCCCGCGGCGTCAAGGTCCGAGATCGGCCACCAGATGCCTTCCGCTGCGGCATCGGCCGTTTCGCGGCGGACGAGAACCAGCGTCAGGTCGAAATGGGTGAAACCATGGTCGACGCGGACGATTCCCGATTCGCCGGGCGGCTCGTCCGACCATTCGCCGCCGGGCAGCGCGCGCATCCCGCCGAGCATCCCCTTGCCCGGCCGCTGCACCAGCCAGATCGCGCCGTCTCGCTCGATCCAGTGGGCAACGCCGTGGCGGCGCGGCCTGGCCTTCTTCGGCGGCTTGACCGGCAGCCGCTCGATGTCGGCGCGCCCGCGCGCGCGGCAGTCGGCGGCGATCGGGCAGCGCGCGCACACGGGCGCGCGCGGCGTGCAAAGGGTCGCGCCGAGGTCCATCAGCGCCTGCGCGAAATCGCCCGGCCGATCCCCCGGAACCAGCGGCGCCAGCGCGTCGCGAATCGCGCGCTTCGCGGCGGGGAGCGGCGTTTCGATGCACCGGTGGCGCGCGATCACCCGCTCGATATTGGCGTCGACGACGACCGCCGGGCGGCCAAAGGCGATCGCCGCCACCGCCGCGGCGGTATAGGCGCCGATCCCCGGCAGCGCGCGCAGCCCCGCCTCACTGTCCGGAAAGCATCCGCCATGCTCGGCGACGACGGCGCGCGCGCAGGCCAGCAGGTTGCGCGCACGGGCGTAATAGCCAAGCCCTGCCCACGCCGCCATGACCTCGGCATCGCCGGCCGCGGCCAGATCGGCGACCGTCGGCCAACGCTCCGTGAAGTGCGCGAAATAACCCGCCACCGCAGCGACCGTCGTCTGCTGGAGCATGACTTCGGCCAGCCAGACGCGATAGGGGTCGGGCACCTCCGCGCGCCCCGGCGCGATCCGCCACGGCAGCACGCGCGCCGACCGATCGTACCAGCCGAGCAGCCGCGCAGAAAAACTCATAAACCCCTCCCCTTCAGGGGAGGGCAGCGACACTTGGCAGCTTGCTGCCTGGTTGCAGCGGGTGGGGGCCATCGGCCTTGCGCAAGGCCGATGGCCCCCACCCCAACCCCTCCCCTGAAGGGGAGGGGCGATTCCATGCCGATAGTCTGGACGCTCACCCCCCGCCTATGGCATGGCGTCGGGTATGACGAAACCCACGGGAGACGACGCACCCGCCAAAAAGGCGAAGACGAAGGGCGGCGCCAAAGTCGGCGCAAAACCCGCGAAGGCGCCCGCGCGCCGCTACGAGCGCCCGCGCGGCGGCGAGGCGCGCGCGATATCCGATCTCGTCCCCGAAATCGGCCGCACCGCCTTTCGCAAGTTCGGCTTCGTCCAGTCGTCGGTGGTCAGCCGCTGGCGCGAGATCGTCGGCGACCGCCTCGCCGACGTGACGCAGCCCGCGATGATCCGCTTCCCCGTGGGGCAAAAGGCGGGCGGGACGCTGCACCTGACGATCAGCGGCGCACACGCGCCGATGCTCCAGCATGTCGCGCCCGACATCGTCGCCGCGGTCAACCGCTTCTTCGGCTATGCCGCGATCGCCACCGTCCGCATGACGCATGGACAGGTCACTCCCGCCGCCCCCGTTCAG
Source organism: Sphingopyxis alaskensis RB2256 (assembly GCF_000013985.1). Taxonomy (GTDB): domain Bacteria; phylum Pseudomonadota; class Alphaproteobacteria; order Sphingomonadales; family Sphingomonadaceae; genus Sphingopyxis; species Sphingopyxis alaskensis. Next base: position 2,386,385 of record NC_008048.1, read on the forward strand.
CCGCCAGCCATGCTGAAACCCGTACCCGCCGAACTGGGGGACAGCCTGCGCGACATTGGCGACCCGGAGCTGCGCACCGTGCTCGAACGCATGGCCGCGGGCCTCGCGGCGCCGCCGCGGCTCCCCAAGATCAGCTAGGGCCAACAGCATGTCCGCTTTCGACGATCCGCTTCTCGACCGCCGCACCGCGGTGCTTGCGCTTTCGGGCGCCGCGCTGACGCTGATGGCCGCCACGCCCGCCAGAACGACCTGGTCGCGAACGGTGACGACCAGCCCGATCGGCGCCTATATCGTCGGCAATCCCGCGGCAAAGCTGCGGCTGGTCGAGTATTTCAGCTACACCTGCCACGTCTGCGCCGATTTCGCGAAGGCGGCGTCACTCCCGCTCAGGACGCAATATATCGACCCTGGACTTGTCCGCTTCGAATATCGCAACCTCGTGCGCGATCCCGTCGACATGACCGCGGCGCTGCTCGCGCGCGTCGGCGGCCCCAGCGCCTTCACGGACAATCATCAGGCGATCTTTGCCGCCTTCCCGACCTTCATCGCCAGGGTTCAGAAAGCCACCGACGCGCAAAAGTCCAGCTGGTTCGAGGGCAGCGTGGCGCAGCGCGCGCGCCGGATTGCGGCCGACACCGGCCTCGCCGCGCTGATGCGCGCGCGCGGCTATTCGGAGGCGCAGCTCACCGCCGCCCTCGACAGCGAAGTCGCGCAGGCCGAGCTTGTCGGCATGACCAACATTGGCCGCGCCGCCGACCGCGTCACCGGCACGCCCAGCTTTTTCATCAATGGCCAGCGCGCCGATGTCGTCGCCTGGCCCGCGCTCAAATCGAAACTCGACGCCGCGCTCAAGGCTGCGTAGAAACCCCGCATTCCCGAACCCGTGGAGATGAATATATGACCGCATCGCTTCGCATCGCCCTTCTCGCTTCGCTCGGCGCGCTCGCGCTGGCCGGCTGCGGCGGCGGCGCCGATTCCGCCAAGGAGCAGGAGGTGATCGCCAAGGTCGCGCCGCCTGCGGGCAAGAGCTGGTCGCAGGTCGTCCGCGTCGATGGCGACGGCGTCGTGATGGGCAACCCCGAAGCGCCGATCAAGCTCGAGGAGTTCGGCGCCTTCACTTGCGGGCACTGCGCCCAGTTTGCCAAGGATTCGCACGAGGAACTGAAACGCGATTTCGTCGACACCGGCCGCGTGTCGTACAAGCTGACGCCCTTCATGCTCCACCCGATCGACGCGATCGCCGGCGCGATCGTCAAATGCACCGGTCCCGACCGCTTCTTCCCGCTCGCCGACGCGACCTTCCTCGAACATGACGCCTTCATCGCAGGCGCGTCGAAGCCGCAGCCGGGAATCGAGGCGGCGATGCAGTTGCCGCCCGCGCAGCGCTTCATCGCGCTCGCGAAAACATGGGGGATCGACCAATTCTATCAGCAGCGCGGCGTGCCCGCGACGACGATCCAGCAATGTCTCGGCAAGGTCGAAAATGTCGAGGCGGTCGAAAAGGGCACCAATGCGGGAATCGAGAAATATCAGATCACCGGCACGCCCACCTTTGTGATCAACGGTCAGGTCGCCGAAGGCATTGCCGCCTGGGGCCCGCTGCGCGACCGCCTGCGCACGATGGGCGCGCGCTGATCCTCCTTCGCCCTCCCCTTCAGGGGAGGGGCTTATGGGCTTGCACACCCCCCCACCGCGCGGCATGACAGCTCCATGGGGGATATGTGACGCTCAGGTTGCACCAGCTCCGATTCGATGATCTGCACGGGGCCTCCCCGTGCAGATAAAGCGGCTGCGCCTCACCGGTTTCAAATCTTTCGTCGAACCTACCGAACTGCGCATCGAGCCCGGCTTGACCGGCGTCGTCGGCCCCAATGGCTGCGGCAAGTCGAACCTCCTCGAAGCGATCCGCTGGGTGATGGGTGAGTCCTCGCCCAAATCGATGCGTGGCGGCGGCATGGAGGATGTCATCTTCGCGGGCACCTCGTCGCGGCCCGCGCGCGACTTTGCCGAAGTCGCGCTCCATTGCGATACCGAAGGCGCGCTCGTCGCGGGTCTGTCCGACGGCGGCGATGGCGACGACCTCGAAATCATCCGCCGCATCGAGCGCGGCGCGGGCAGCGCCTATCGCGCCAACGGCCGCGACGTGCGCGCCAAGGACGTCGCGCTGATCTTCGCCGACGCCGCGACCGGCGCGCACAGCCCCGCGCTCGTCAGCCAGGGCAAGATCGCCAATGTCATCGCCGCCAAGCCGACCGACCGCCGCGCGATGCTGGAGGAAGCGGCGGGCATCGCCGGGCTGCACGTCCGCCGCAAGGACGCCGAACAGAAATTGCGCGCCACCGAAACCAACCTCACGCGTCTCTCCGAAATCGTCGCCGACATGGAGGTGCGCGCGGCTACGCTGCGGCGGCAGGCACGCGCGGCGGAGAAATACAAGAAACTCTCGGACGACATCCGCATCGCCGAGGCGCGGCTCATCTATGCACGCTGGCGCGACGCGGCGGCCGCCGCCGATCAGGCGCGCCGCGACGCCGACGCCGCCGAGGCCGCGGTAAAAGCTGCGCAGGACGAGCTGGAAACCATCGCCAAGGCGCAGGCCGAGGTCGCCGCCCGCGTCGCGGCCGCACGCAGCGATGCGCAGGCGCGGCGCGATGCGCTCGCCGAAGCGACCGCGACGCAGCTGCGCCTGCAGAGCGAGGAACGCGCCGCGCTGCAACGTCTCGACGATCTCGCGGCGCAGCAGCGGCGCATCGAGGCCGACCGCGCGCACGAAGGCGAACTCGCGCGCGAAGCCCATGCCGCGCTGACCGCGCTCGACGCCGAAACCAAATCGCTGGCGCAGGACATCGCCGGGCATGATGCAAGCAAGGCCGCGCTCGCCGACGCCAATTTCGCCGCGCAGGCGCGCCTTCGCGATGCCGAGGTCGCGCTCGCGCAGGCGCGCGCCAAGGCCGCGAGCGAGGCCGCCGACCGCCGCATTGCCGCGTCGGCGCGCGATAGCGCCGAAGCCGCAGTGCGCCGCATCGCCGCCGACAAGGCGCGCATCGAGGCCGAAATCGCCGCGCTCGGCGACAGCGCCGCGCTCGCCGCCACCCATGCCGAAAGCCTGGCGGCCGCCGAAGCTGCGGAGGCCGCCATCGCGACCGCCGAACAGGCGCTGTACGACGCCGAGGCCGAGCGCGAGGCGACCGCGACCGAACTCGCGCGCGTCGAGGCGGCGCTCGCCGAGGCGCGCGCCGCGCTCGCCGCGCTCGACGGAGAGGCGACGACGCTCGAACGCGCGCTCGCCGCGGCGCAGAGCGACGACGACCGCATCCTCGACCGGCTCCGCGCCCAGCCCGGTTACGAAGCCGCGCTCGCCGCGGCGCTCGGCGACGATCTCGACGCCGGGACCGACCCCGCCGCCGCGCGCAGCTGGACCGGCGCCGCCGCGGCCAGGGACGACCCCGCACTTCCCGCTGGAACGACGCCGCTCGCCGCGCATGTGCAGGCGCCCGCCGCGCTCGCGCGCCGCCTCGCGCAGGTCGCGGTCGCCGAAACCGACGGGGGACAGCCGCTCGCGGTCGGCCAGCGGCTTGTCACCTTGAGCGGCGTCATGCGCCGCTGGGACGGCTTCGTCACCCGCGGCGACGGCGCCACCGCGACCGAGCGGCTGCAACGCCGCAACCGCCTCGACGAACTGGCGGCGCAGCGCCCTGCGGTCGAACTTGGCGTGCAGGAACTTCGCGACCGCCGCGAAGCCGCCGCGACCAAGGCGGCCGCGCTGACCGAAGCCGCCGCCGCCGCGCGCAAGGCGCTCGCCGACGCCGACGCGGCGCGCCGCACCGCGCTGCGCGCCGCCGACCAGGCGCAGGCCGCGCTCGACCGGCACCGCGATGCCGCAGCGCTCCTCGCGCGCCGCCTTGCCGAGGTCGCCGAAACCGCGAAAGACGCCGACGCGCAACTCGCGGCACAGGAGGCCGCGCTCGCCGCGCTCCCCGACGAAGCGATCGGGCGCGCCGCGCTCGCCGCCGGCGAACAGGCCGCCGACCGTGCACGCGCCAACGCCAATAGCGCGCGCGACGCGCTCGCCGCGCACGACCGCACGCTCGCCGCGCTGAGCGAACGCCAGGCGGTCGTCAGCGCCGAGATCAAGAGCTGGAAAGCCCGCGCGGGCGAGGCCGCGCGCCGCGTCACCGAAATGGACAAGCGCGCCGATGCGCTCGCCGCCGAGGCCGCGAAGCTCGCCGACGCCCCCGCGCGCCTCGCCGAACAGCGCGCCGCCGCCGAGGCCGAGCAGGCAAGCCTGCGCGAAAAAGTCGCCGCCGCCGAAGCGCAGGAGCGCGCCGCCGAAGCCGCGCTGCGCGAAGCCGAAACCGCGCTGAACGCGATCCGCGAGCGCGTCGCCGCGGCGCGCGAAACCCGCGCCGGCGCCGCCGCGCGCTCCGAAAATGCCGAGCTGCGCCGCGTCGAAATGGGCCGCCTGTCGGGCGAACGCTTCGAATGCCCACCGCCACTGCTGCCGCAAAAGGCGGGGTTCGAGAGCGAGAGCATCGGCGATCCCCAGGCCGAATCGGCGGCGCACGACCGGCTGGTCGCCGACCGCGAGCGGCTCGGCCCGGTCAACCTCGTCGCCGCCGACGAACTCGCCGAACTCGATGCCGAGCGCGAAAAAAACGCCGCCGAGATCGAGGAACTGACGCAGGCGGTGCATCGCCTCCGCGGTTCGATCGGCAATCTCAACCGCGAGGGCCGCGTCCGCCTGCTCGCGGCGTTCGAGACGGTGAACACCCATTTCCAGCGGCTGTTTTCGACGCTGTTCAACGGCGGGCAGGCGCATCTCGAACTCGTCGATTCGGACGATCCGCTCGAAGCCGGGCTCGAAATCATGGCGCAGCCGCCGGGCAAGCGCCTCGGCACGCTCACCCTCTTGTCGGGCGGCGAGCAGGCGCTGACCGCAATCGCGCTGATCTTCGGCCTCTTCCTCACCAATCCCGCGCCGATCTGCGTCCTCGACGAGGTCGACGCGCCGCTCGACGACGCGAATATCGAGCGCTTCTGCGACCTGCTCGACCGCATGGCGCGCGAAACCAACACCCGCTACCTGATCGTCACCCACAATGCGGTGACGATGGCGCGGATGCACCGCCTGTTCGGCGTGACGATGATCGAACGCGGCGTCAGCCGCCTGGTGTCGGTGGACCTCGGCGGCGCCGAGGAACTGCTCGCGGCGGAATAATCCGCCCTGTGGCCGAAGGCCATGGGGGAGTCGCAGACGGCGCGCAGCGCCAGCGGGACCGGCCGTGAAGCGGTGGTGGAGGGGCGGCAACGTCGCGCCACGGCCCCTCCGTCAGCACTTCGTGCGCTACCTCCCCATGGCTTCGCCACAGGGAGGAGCGAATCAGGGCGCCGTCCCCACCACCAGCATCGCCGCAAACACCAGCAATCCGGCGAAGCGGTTGCTGCGGAACTTTGCCAGCGCATCCTCGCCCTTGGCAACGTCGAGCGTCACAACCTGTCCCGTCAGTTGCAACGCCGCCGGAATCAGCGCGACGAGCACCAGCGGGTCGGGGCGCACCGTCCACAGCGCGCCGCCCCAGAGCCCAAGCGCCGCAGCATAGCAGAGCGCGACCCCGGCCTTCACCTGCCCGCCCATCGCGCGCGCGCTCGATTTGACGCCGACGAGCATGTCGTCCTCGATGTCCTGAAGCGCATAGATGGTATCATAGCCGATCACCCAGGCGATGCAGCCGGCATAAAGCAAAGGCAGCGCCATTCCCTGCACCCCGCCCACCGCGACCCAGGCGACGAGCGCGCCCCAGCTGAACACCAGCCCCAGCCACGCCTGCGGCCACCAGGTGATCCGCTTCATGAAGGGGTAGGCGGCGACGAGGATCAGGCTCGCCAATGCGACGATCTGCGCCGGGCGCGGCAGCTGGACGAGTACGAGCAGCCCGACGAGCGAGAGCAGCACCGCCCACAAAAGGGCATTCCGCACCGACACCGCCCCGCTCGCCACCGGCCGCGATGCAGTGCGCGCGACCTTCGCGTCGAAATCGCGGTCGACGATGTCGTTATAGACGCACCCCGCCCCGCGCATCGCAATCGCGCCAAGCAGGAACCACAGCAACAGCGGCCAGTGGCTGACCGCGCCGCCGCCGAGCGCGACGCCGAACGCGCACGGCCAGTACAGCAGCCACCAGCCGATCGGCCGGTCGAAACGCGCGAGCAGTGCATAGGGCCGCGCCGCGGCGGGAAGCCATGCGACGAGGCCGCGAAGCTGGCTGTCGGGAGGATGGGTGGCGGTCATCGTTTCGCGCGCGATAGCAGGCGCGCGCCCGCGAATAAATGGCCGATCAATCGCAGGCGGCGGGCGTGCCCGGTGCTTTGACGCCCGACAGGTCGCGCGCCTCGCGGATATTATAGGCGGCGGTCGACCGGATGGTCTGCGGCCCCAGCCAGGCGCCGAACAGCAGCGGCTGATATTCATAGGTGACTTCGACGAACATGATCGCGGTGCCCGCCGCCGCCGTCACTTCGCGGCCCGCCGGCCCCATGCCGGGAAAATCGGTCCCCGTCGCGCCGGTGCCCTCGACGCCATAGGCCGAGGCGACCTCCAGATTGCCGAAACAGCGCTGCCATTTGATCGTCTGCCCGCCGTCGTTGTTGCGCTGGAGGCTGGACAGGATGATGCGGCCATTGTTCTCGAATCCCATCCCCGCCACCTGCCGCGCGGCGCCGGCGAACACCTCGTTGATGTCGACCTCGCGGATTTCCGGCTGGGTCAGGTTGCTGCCGGCGGCGATACGCGCGGCGTTGTCCGCGGTGTTGAGCCCCAGCTGGCTGACGCGCGTGTGCGCCAGCGTCAGATTGGCGATCTCCAGCCCGCCAAAGCCGACGAGGATCAGGAAGGGAATGGCGAACGCCATTTCGAGCATCACCGCGGCGCGCGTGCTTTGGGTCAGCCGCCGCGCGGCGCCGCGCAACCGGCGGACGAAAGCGATCGGGCCGGTCATCCGCATATCTCCGGCTCGACCTCGCCGCCCGCGGCAAAGGGCTGGTTGCGCAGCAACGTCGTCGAACTCAGCGTCGTATGTTGCGGCTGCCCCAGCATTCGCCACACGGGCAGCACGCGGTCGAAGCGCATCGACACCGTATATTGGACGACGTCGTCGGCGCCGCCATTGCCCTGGCGGCCGCCGTCTTCCCAGCAATCATCGGGCGATGGGTCCTGGATGCCATTGCCGTTCGAATCGACCCAGCGCAGCGGCCTGATATCGCTGTAATCGTCAAAAACACGGCGATTGAAGGTCACGGTGGCGCTCGCGAACACCTTTTGCACCTGCGCCTCGACCCGCGCGTCGAGCGCGCTCTGGTCGGCGGCGAAGCCCTCAAGCGTCGCATCGCGGCCGGCCTTGGCCACCACCCCCTGCAACACCTGCTGCGCGTACATCTGCCAGCAATAATCGAAGATGCCGAGCAGGACGAGCAGAAACACCGGCGCGGTAAAGGCGAATTCGATGAAGGCGGTGCCGCGCTCGCTCGTCCGCAGGCGGCGGACCAGACGGCGCAAGGGCGCGTGCGCGCGGCTCATTGCGCCAGCCTCAGCTTGGAAATCTGCCGCGCGATCGCCTGGAACTGTTCGTTGAGTTCGGCGGCATTGTCGGCCTCGAACGCCTGGCCCGACGACGCGCAGTTGTTCAGGCTGTCGTTGCTGCCGACCCCGAAGGACACGACCCAGATGGTGATCCCGCGCTGCCGCGCCGCCCGGCACAATTGCGTGAAGCGGTTATTGTGGCGGTCGCGCAGATCGCTGTCGCTCGTCCCGCCGACGCGGTGCATCAGAAACTCATAGCCCTGGAAGGTCAGATTACCCATGTTCGGCGCCATGGCGCCGTCGGTCATGAAGACGATATGGCGGCTGATCGGGCGATCGTTCGGCGCCGTCGCATTTTCGTCGGCGAACAGCCCGGTCGGCGACAACAGCCGCGCGCCCCAGACCATGCCGGCGTCGTGATAGGTGCCGCCCAGCGGTTGCAGCGACTGGACATAGGTGTTGAAGGTTGCGCGGTCGCTGGCCGTCATCGTCGTCAGCTTCATCGCTGCCGCCGGGCAGACGCCCCAGCCACTGCCCCAATATTTGGAATAACGCTGCCAGCGACCGTTTGAACTCGTGTCCGACGTGATGTTCCGGGTGCCATCGCTGTTGAACACGTTGACCGTCATCGGATCGCTGCTGGACGGCGCATATTGGGGGTGGCGCGCGCGCGGAAAGGCGATCTCGGGGATCAGGATCCGCCATTGCGTATCGGCATCGGCGTCGGGCACCAGGTCGATATCCATGTCTAGCGCGTCCGACGGCGCGGTGTCGTCGGCGTCGAACGGGGTCGTTGCCCGTTCGATCAGGCACCCGCCCCAGTTATGGCTGATGCTGACTCCCGAATCGCCGGTGTCGGTGACGATCGCCGAACCGCTCTTCACCCCGCTGACGTCGAAAACGCGGTCCTCATAGGTGTATTTATTGTCGAAAACGTCGGTCTTCGTTTCGGTGACCGTCGTGGTATAGGTGCGCGTGAAATTGCCGTTGCGATACTGCCTGCGGCACCGGTTGCTGGACCAGACGTAACGATAGGTACGGAAGGTGTAGGTTTGAACGGTGTCATAGGTCGTGACGCGCGTGTCGCCGTCGACATATTGGCCCGTCTGGTTATAGTCCGGCGATCCGCTCGGAGACGGCGTGGTGTTTGCCGGCGGCGTCAGCGCCGCGCAGGCCGCGCTGTTGCTTGCCGGTACGGTGCCGTCATTGGTCCAGTTTGACGAATAGGTCGTCGGACTGTCGGTATAGTCGTCGCTCGTCTCGGTTCCCGTCTCGGTATAAACTTCGCGGAAAATGGGCGTCCGCGACGGCAGCGTGACCGTATCGGCCAACCACGCCGGATTTTTCGCGAGAAGAATCTGGCCGACATTCGCGGTCGAACTATAGGGCACGACGCCAAAGCGCAGCCGCCCGTCGCCGACATCGGCGTTGGTCAGCGTGTCGAAAAAGTCCATCGTCGCGTCTTTGAGCGCGGTGATGCGGTTGACCGAGTCGCCCGCGTTGGTCTGCGCCATCGACCCGGTGACGTCGAGCACCAGCATGACATCGACGTTCGAGATTTCGAGCTTTGCGGTGCAATCGGCCGACAGGCGGAACTCCTCCTTGCCGAACATGAACATCAGCTCGGTCGGCAGCACCGCCGAGGCCTGTCCCTCGACGTCGGAGGCATTGAGCGCACGCGACGAAAAGAGAATGCCCGTCGCGCCATATTTGGCTTCGGGGAAGTTGAAGTTGAACATCTTGTTCGCTTCGGCCTGCGCCGCTTCGTCATAGCTGGCGCCGCCCATCGCGCGGCGCCCGGCGAGCACGCCGGCATCGCAGGCCTGCTGCAAACGCAATTGCGTCATATAGGCGCGGCCGATGTCGACCGCCGAACCGACAAAGCCGATCACCGGGATGATCGCCGCGGCGGTCAGCATGAAGGCGTTGCCGCGCTGGTCGCTTATGAGCGATTTGGTGCCGGCGCACAGCCGGCTGATCCAGGTCCCTCGCATGGTCTAACCCCTCTTCGGCCCGCGACACTCCCCAACCGATGTGCCGCTGGTAAACTCGCACCTAGGGGGTGACTGCTTACCAAAATGCTAATCAGCGGCGCGCCAACCCCCCAGAATCCGGGCTTTTGACCCGGATCGGGACAGATCGCCGCGCGTCGCGGCAAAAGATGCACACATGATCGCGCTCTGCTATCGCGCCCGCCATGCCCGCGACTCCCGCCTGGCCGCCCGCCAGCACGCCCCGCCTGTTCATCGACCAGCCGCTCGGCGCCGGCAGTGCGCCCGTGATCGACGGCGCCGCGGCCCATTATCTGCTCGGCGTCATGCGGCTGAAGGCGGGCGATCCGGTGCTGCTCTTCGACAACCGCAGCGGGGAATGGCTTGCGGTCGTCGCCGACGCCGCCAAACGCTCGGTTACGCTGCGCATCGAACGCCACATGCGCGACATCGAGGCGGTGCCCGACCTCTGGCTCTGCTTCGCGCCGGTGAAAAAGGCGCGGCTCGACTGGATCATCGAAAAGGCGACCGAGCTCGGCGTCCGCCGCCTCCAGCCCGTGATGACCGAACGCACGATCGTCGAGCGCGTCAGGCGCGAGCGGCTGGAGGCGCAGATCATCGAGGCGTGCGAACAATGCGGCCGCACCGCGCTCCCCGCGCTTGCCGAGCCCGTCAAGCTGCCGCAGCTGCTGAAGGCCTGGCCGGCGGAGCGCGCGCTGCTCTTCGCCGACGAAGCGGGCGGCGTGCCGATGGCGCGCCTCGCCGCTCCCGCCCCCGCCGCGATCCTCACCGGCCCCGAAGGCGGCTTCACCGACCGCGAGCGCGCGCTGCTGGCCGCGCATCCCGCGGTCCACCGCCTCGCCCTTGGCCCCCGCATCCTCCGCGCCGAAACCGCCGCCATCGCGGCCACCTCCCTGTGGATGGCGCAGCACGGCGACTGGACGGACGAAGCATAGGCGGACGTGGCCAGACTGTCCCGCCCTCGCACGAAAATGGCTCCAGACTCCTTGCCTTAACCCGATATTAGCCATCCTGCGGCCATAGCGACGCCATGCAACGGCGGGACCAGAGCCGATACCGCTGGCGTGGGGGCCAGTGTTTGCAGTCTGTGCGAGCCTGTATCATGCTCGTCTGGCTGGCGTTGACGTTTGCCAGCAATCCCGTCACCGCACAGACGACCACCAGCTACAGCACAACCACCACCGGCACGATCAGCGAAAGCGCGACGCCATGCTCCGCGCCGATGCTGCGCAGCTTCACCGTCGCAGCAAATGCCCAGGTCAGCGACGTCAACATCGGCGTCCAGTTCGCGCACACGTACCGCGGCGACATTCGCGCGACGCTGACCTCGCCCGCGGGCACCGTGGTCGACCTCATCACCAATGTCGGCGCCTCGGCGGACAATCTCAATGTCCTGTTCGACGACGGTGCGGCGGCGAGCATCACCACGCACAACGCAAATGATTCGACCGCAACCGCCCCGCCCTATCAGCGGACCTTCGCCCCACAAGGCTCGCTTGCCGCATTCAACGGCCAGGCGTCGGGCGGGACGTGGCAGCTTTCCATCTGCGATTCGCTGAACGGCGATGCCGGCACGTTCACCCGCGCCGACCTCACGCTCACCACCGTGCCGCTTTCGCCCTATGCCGACCTGTCGCTCGCCAAGACGGTGAGCAATGCCGCCCCGGCATCGGGCGCGATCATCAATTATGTGCTGAGCGTCACCAATGCCGGCGCATCGACGCTGACCGCGACGGGCGTGACGGTGCAGGACACGCTCCCCGCGGGCTTCGCCTTCACCGGCGCGTCGGGTTTCGGCAGTTACAACAGCACCACCGGCGTCTGGACCGTCGGCAGCGTGCCGCCGGGCGTGACACGCACCCTGACGATCAGCGGCACCGTCGCCGCGAGCGCGGGCGCGAGCGTGACCAACAGCGCCGAAATCGCCGCCTCCTCCGCCTTCGACCCCGATTCGACCCCCGGCAATGGCGCGGCGGGCGAGGACGATGGCGACAGCGCCAGTTTCACCGTGTCGGGCACGCGCGTCGCGGGCACGCCGCCCACGCTCGTCTGCCCGGTCGGCACGACGGCGCTCGACTGGGACACGATCGCCTGGAACGCGGGCACGACGAGCGCCAGCCCGCCGCTCACCGCGATCGGTACCGCCAGCATCGGCATCGCGGTCAGCGGCGGCGTCTTCCTCAGCAACGCCACCTATGGCGGCCAGTCGCCGACGCGGCAGAATATCGTCACCGGCGGGCTGTCCCCGGCGCAATACTCGATCTTCCAGCTCGTCGATTTCACCAGCCAGGCGGGCAGCGTCGCCACGACGATCAGCCTGCCGACCGCGGTGCCCGGCGCGCAGTTCCGCCTCTTTGACGTCGATTATGCCGCGGGCCAGTTCGCCGACCGTGTCACCGTCACGGGCAGCTATAATGGCGCGCCCGTGACGCCCATCCTCACTAACGGCACCGCCAATTATGTCATCGGCAACAGCGCCTATGGCGACGTGCTGTCGACCGACGCCAGCGGCAACGGCAATATCACCGTCACCTTCGCCGCGCCGGTCGACACGATCGTCATCGACTATGGCAGCCACGCCCTTGCCCCCGCCAATCCGGGGCAGCAGGGCATGGCGCTCCACGACATCATCTTCTGCCGTCCGACCGCCAATCTCACGGTCGCCAAGACGAGCAGCATCGTCAGCGATCCGGTGGGCGGCGCCACCAATCCAAAGGCGATTCCCGGCGCGACGATGCGTTACTGCATTCTCGTCACCAACAATGGCAGCGGCACCGCGACCGCGATCAATATCGCCGACGCGCTGCCCGCGCGCACGACCTTCGTTCCCGGCTCGCTGCGCAGCGGCACGAGCTGCGCCGCCGCGACGACGGTCGAGGACGACAACGCCAGCGGCGGCGACGAAAGCGACCCTTTCGGCGCCTCGTTCGCGGGCAGCGCGATCGCCGCGAGCACAGCCACACTCGCCCCCGGCGGCGCGATGGCGATCGCTTTCACCGTCACGATCGACTGATCGCACGGCCCCGATTGCATTCTATACCGGATAGTCTAAATGCGCGAAATGAGCACGCGCACCGCTTCGGACCGCCACGATCCCGTCATCGAACATCGCGACCAGCTTGCGGCCCCCATGGCCGACGGCGAAAAGCCCAAGGAGCGCTGGCGCATCGGCACCGAGCATGAAAAGTTCGTCTACCGTGTGAGCGATCACCGCGCGCCCTCCTATGACGAACCCGGCGGCATCCACGACCTCCTGATGGCGCTCACCCGCTTCGGCTGGGAGCCGGTGATCGAGGGCGGCAAGGTCATCGCGCTGGCGGGCAGCGACGGCACCGTCAGCCTCGAACCCGCGGGGCAACTCGAACTCTCGGGCGCCCCGCTCGAAAATCTGCACCAGACCTGCGCCGAAACCGGCCGCCATCTGAAGCAGGTGAAGGAAGTCGGCGCCGAACTCGGGCTCGGCTTCCTTGGGCTCGGCATGTGGCCCGACAAGAGGCGCGACGAGCTGCCGATCATGCCCAAGGGGCGCTACCGGATCATGCTCGATCATATGCCGCGCGTCGGCAGCCTCGGCCTCGACATGATGCTGCGCACCTGCACAATCCAGACCAACCTCGACTATGCGAGCGAAGCCGACATGGTGCAGAAGTTCCGCGTGTCGCTCGCGCTCCAGCCGCTCGCGACCGCGCTCTTCGCCTCGTCGCCCTTCACCGAGGGTCGGCCCAACGGCTATCTGTCGTACCGCAGCCATATCTGGACCGACACCGACCCCGCGCGCACCGGAATGCTGCCCTTCGTCTTCGAGGATGGTTTCGGCTACGACCGCTATGTCGACTATATGCTCGACGTGCCGATGTATTTCGTCTTCCGCGACGGCCAATATATCGACGCCGCCGGCCAGAGCTTCCGCGACTTTCTGAAGGGCGAGCTGCCGGCGCTCCCCGGCGAACTGCCGCGCCTGTCCGACTGGACCGACCATCTCTCGACCGCCTTTCCCGAAGTGCGGCTCAAAAGCTTCCTCGAAATGCGCGGCGCCGACGGCGGCCCGTGGAACCGCATCTGCGCGCTTCCGGCGCTGTGGGTCGGCCTCCTCTACGACCAGGACGCACTCGACGCCGCCTGGGATCTCGTCAAGGGGTGGAGCATCGCCGAGCAACAGGCGCTGCGCGACGCAGTGCCGCGCGAAGGGCTCGACGCGCCCGCGCCCGGCGGCGGCACGGTGGGGCAATTGGCGCACCGCGTGCTCGACATCGCCGCCGCGGGCCTCGCCGCGCGCGGCGAGGTCAATTCGATGGGCGACAATGAAGTCGGTTTCCTCGAACCGCTGCGCCGCATCGCGAAAAGCGGCAGATCCCCCGCGCACGACCTGCTCGACCGCTACGAGGATGCGTGGGGCCACGACCTCTCCCGAATCTACGACGAGCTGAGCTTCTGACGATCGGGCGGTCGATGGGTATCCGGCGACGCGCCCGTCGCAGCGCTTCCCCGAAGCGCGACCGTCCTTCTGCCGACCGCTTCCATCACGACCGCGCCAGCAAGCTCGATTACGGTGCTTGCGCGCTCAAGCCGCGCGGTTGCGCGGGGGCTGACGCAGCCCAGAAGCTCCGAAAGATGGCCAAGATCATCCCCACGCCGCAACCCGCCGTGGCTTGAAGCGCGCGCAACCGCACTCGCACGCGCCGTCGCGCTCCCTCCGCTTCTGCCAAATGCGGTCCTTTCCAGCAGAATCGACCGTTAGCCGCCATCGCCGCCCTCGGTGCTTTCCTATTTTCCCCGCGCGCCTATATCCTTGCCCGACCCATGACCCGCGCCCGCGTCCTCTTGCTCACCGCCGCACTCGGCCCGCTCGACTATCGCGTGCCGCAGGGCAGCGAAGCGCCCCTCGGCAGCGTCGTCATCGCGCCGCTCGGCCCGCGACGGATTGGCGGCGTGGTGTGGGAGGATGAAAGCTTCGGCGCGCCCGACCCCGTCGGCGACAACCGGCTTCGCAACCTTTACGAAATCGTCCCCGTCCCGCCGATCGCCGCGCCGCTCCGCCGCCTCGTCGAATGGACGAGCGACTATTATCTAAGCCCCCCCGGCTCGGTGCTGCGCATGTTGTTGCCCGGCGTCGCCTTCGCCGATGCGCGGCGCCCGATCGTCGAATATCGCGCGACGGGCGAACTGCCCGCGCGGATGACGCCGCAGCGGACAGTCGCGCTGGGGAAGATCGGCGCGCGCCAGGGGACGGTGCGCGAGCTGGCGAAGCTCGCCGACGTCAGCGAGGCGGTGATCCGCGGCCTCGTCCATGTCGGCGCACTCGAAGCGGTGAGCGCTTCGGCCGACCAGCCCTGTCCCGAACCCGATCCCGCCTTTGCGCCGCCGGACCTGTCGGCGGAACAGACGGCGGCGGCGGCGCAGTTGCGCGCAGCGGTTGCCGCCGCGAGGTTCGAAACATTGCTGCTCGACGGCGTCACCGGATCGGGCAAGACCGAAGTTTATATGGAGGCGATCGCTGCCGCGGTGGACGCGGGGCGGCAGGCGCTGGTGCTGCTCCCCGAAATCGCGCTCACCGAACCGATGTTGACGCGCTTTGCCGCGCGTTTCGGTTGTGAACCGGTCGCGTGGCATTCGGGCCTGCGCTCCACCGAGCGCCGCCGCGCCTGGCATGCGATTGCCAGCGGCGAGGCACGGATCGTCGTCGGGGCGCGCTCGGCGCTGTTCCTGCCCTATGCGCGGCTCGGCGTCATCGTCGTCGACGAGGCGCATGAGACGAGCTTCAAGCAGGAGGATGGCGTCCATTATCACGCGCGCGACGTCGCGGTGATGCGCGGGTATTTCGAGGGCCTGCCGGTGATCCTCGCGAGCGCCACCCCGGCGCTCGAAAGCCTCGCACAGGTCGAGGCCGGGCGCTATCGCCATATCCAGCTGCCCGCGCGTTTCGGCGGCGCCACGCTGCCCGATCTCGCCGCGATCGACATGCGGCAGGATCCACCCGACCGCGGCCGCTGGCTGGCGCCGCCGCTCGTCGACGCACTCGCCGACCGGCTCGAAAAGGGCGAGCAGAGCCTGCTGTTCCTCAATCGCCGCGGCTTTGCGCCGCTGACGCTCTGCCGTACCTGCGGCCACCGCATCCAGTGCCCCAATTGCACCGCGTGGATGGTCGAGCACCGGCTCGTCCACCGCCTCGCCTGCCATCATTGCGGCCATGTCATGCCGCCGCCGCGCCTCTGCCCCGAATGCGAGGACGAGGACAGCCTCGTCGCCTGTGGCCCCGGCGTCGAGCGCGTCGCCGACGAAGTCGCGCTGCGTTTCCCGGAGGCGCGCACCGCCATCGTCACCTCCGACACGCTCTGGTCGCCCGCCAGGGCCGCCGAGTTCGTGGCCAATGTCGAGCAGGGGCTGGTCGACATCATCATCGGCACCCAGCTCGTCACCAAGGGCTATCATTTCCCGAACCTCACGCTCGTGGGCGTCGTCGATGCCGACCTCGGCCTCGACGGCGGCGACCTGCGTGCGTCGGAACGCACCTTCCAGCAGATCGCGCAGGTCGCGGGGCGCGCCGGGCGCGGGGTCAAGCCCGGCGAGGTGCTGATCCAGACGCGGGTGCCCGACGCGCCGGTGATGGCCGCGCTCGTCGCGGGCGACCGCGACGGCTTCTACGCCGCCGAGGCCGCGGCGCGGCGCGCGGCGGGCGCGCCGCCCTATGGCCGCTTCGCAGCGCTGGTCATTTCGTCGGAGGACATCGAGGTCGCGCGCGGCGTCGCGCAGCGATTGGGGGCAAAGGCGCCCGTCGCCGACGGCCTCGCCGTCTATGGCCCCGCCCCGGCCCCCCTCGCAATGCTGCGCGGCCGCCACCGCTTCCGCCTGCTCCTCCACGCCCCGCGCAGCTTTGACCTGCAAGGGACGATCCGCGCGTGGGTGGACAGCATCGACTGGCCCGCAAAGGCGCGGCTCGCGATCGACGTCGATCCCTATAGTTTCGTTTGAACGCCGCTATTTACATCGCTCCGGAGCGGCGTCAAAAGCTTGGTGGGGACCATCAGGGCCGGGGGAACCGAAGATGCGGAAAGCCACGATCGCCGTCATGGCGCTGATTGCAGCGATGACGACGACGGGTGCAGAGGCCAAGTGGCTGCGCGCCGACACCGACAATTTCATCATCTATAGCGAAAGCAGCGAGCGGTCGCTGCGCAGCTTTGCCGAAAAGCTGCAGCGTTTCGACGCAACCTTGCGCGTCCGGCTCCGGATTCCGGGCGGGAAGGAGCCCAATCGGCTGACCATCTATCTGGTGCCCCGCGCCGCCGACGCGGGGCGGCTCGCGACCGGCGAGTCCGGATCGTCGATCGCGGGATTCTACAGCGCCGACCTCGACGGCAGCTTTGCGGTCTCGCATCGCGAGGTAATCGAGTTCAAGGGCACATCGGCGGCGCAGCAGACGCTGTTTCACGAATATACGCATCATTTCATGAAGCGCTATTTCGCTGCGGCCTTTCCCGCCTGGTTCATCGAGGGTTTCGCCGAATTCTACTCGACCGCCGATTTCACCGGCAAGGGTCAGTATCAGGTGGGTCGTCCCGCCTATTTCCGGGCGCACGGGCTGATCAACATGCCCCGCATTCCGGTGGCGGATCTGTTGCTGAAAAAACCGCGCGAAATGCGGTCGTCGGGCCAGATGGACGTTTACTACGGCCGTGCATGGCTGCTCACGCACATGCTTTATTACCATCCCGATCGCGCCGGTCAGCTGACCGCCTATATCGACGCGATCAATCGCGGCGAAGACGGAGAGAAAGCGGCGGTCGCGGCCTTCGGCGACCTCGTCGCGCTCGATCGCGACCTTCAGCGCTATCTTGGACGCCCACTGACCTTCATGACATCGGCGGAGCCCATCCCCGTCCCCGGAACGGTCACGGTGACGGTGCTCCCCAATGCCGAGGATGCGCTGCTGCAATGGCGCCTCGAGCGGCGAAGCGCGCGAGGCGGTGAACGGCTGGCCGAGGTGCGTGACGAGCTGCGGAAACTCACCGCCGAATATGGCGACAGCGCCGGCATCTGGTACGAACTGGCACGCGCCGAATGGGATCTGGGAGACGAGAAGCGCGACGCCGCGGCAGCGCGGGCCGCGGTCGACAAGGCGCTGGCGATCGAGCCGAAGCACGTTCGCGCCAATATATTATTGGGCGAAATGATGATCCACGACCTTGGCCATCGCGACACGGTTTCCAACGCGGACTGGGTGGCGGCACGTCAGCCGATCATCCTTGCCAACAACACCGATCCCGACGACCCTGTCCCGCTCTACGCCTATTATGACAGCTTTTTACGGCAGGGCATCACGCCGCCGAAGATTGCGGTCACCGGGCTGGAGCGCGCATTTGCGCTCGGTCCCGAAAGCGCCGACGCGCGCATCGCCTATGCGCTTGCCCTCGCGCACGACGGGGACCTCGATCGCGCGACCCGGCTGGCGAAGGTCGTTGCGTTCGACCCGCACGACGACGGACAGGGCGAGAGGATTCTGGCACAGATCGAATCAATGCGCGAAAGGAGTGGCGGCACCGGAAAAGGCGCCGCCGCCCCGGTCGCACCCGCCGACGCCGATCAATAATCGGGTTCGCCGCCGCCCAGAACCTGTGCCGCCTGCGCGCCCAGCCACGCCATCGCGGCGGCCCAGGGCTGGTGTCCGTGGCTGATCCGCGCGACGCCGAGGTCGGCGAGTTCCCTGTGCGTCGGGCCGCCCTTGCCGCGCAATATGTTCACCGGCAGCGGCGAGGCGTCGCAGATCGCGCCGATGCATTTGGGGTCGAGCAGGAAGGGCACGAACAGCGACCCCGCGCCCGCATCAGCATAGGCGCGCGCGCGTTCGAGCGTCGCGGCGACGAGCGCATCGCCGTCCTTCGCGACGTCCTGCCCGCGAAACGTGTCGCAGCGTGCGTTGACGAAAATGCCGGTGTCGGCGGCGGCGCGGTAGCGCGCGACCGCTTCGGCGACGGGCAGGAGGTCGGACCGGCCGGGCAGCCGGTCCTCCATGTTGATCCCCGCCGCGCCCGCGTGCCTGGCGCGGCCGACCGAGGCGCCAACCGCCGCCGGATCGGCGCCATAGCCCGATTCCATGTCGATCGTGACCGGCAGGTCGGTGACCGACAGGATGCGATCCAGATTTTCGAACACGTCTTCGAGCGGGAAATCCTCGCCGTCGGCGCGTCCCTGCGCGCCCGCGACGCCGAAGCTGCCCGTCGCGATCGCCTTCGCACCCGCCGCGGCAACCGCCTTCGCGCTCCCCGCATCCCAGATGTTGACGAGAATCAGCGGGTCGCCGGGGACGTGCAGCGCACGGAAACGGGCAATTTTGTCGTCGGTCATTTCACTTCCCTTTTGAGCAATTCTTCCTTGATCGGCAGGCCATAGGCATAGCCGCCGAGCGAGCCGTCGCTGCGCACCACGCGGTGGCACGGGATGAGCACCGCGACATTGTTCGCACCGT
Source organism: Sphingopyxis alaskensis RB2256 (assembly GCF_000013985.1). Classification (GTDB taxonomy): domain Bacteria; phylum Pseudomonadota; class Alphaproteobacteria; order Sphingomonadales; family Sphingomonadaceae; genus Sphingopyxis; species Sphingopyxis alaskensis. The sequence goes on from NC_008048.1 coordinate 2,405,436, forward strand.
TCGCGCTTCCCGCCGCACGCACCGCCTTGGGCTTGCCGACCGCGGCGGCGATGTCGGCATAGCTGCGCGTCTCGCCCGCCGGGATCCTGCGCAATTCACGCCACACCGCCTCCTGAAACGCAGTCCCTTTCACGTCGATCGGGATATGGTCGAAACCGTGCGTCGGCGCCTCGACCGCGGCAACTACCTGCGACAGAAGCGCGGCGAAATCTTCGCCGCCCTCGACCAGCGTTGCGGCGGGGAAGCGTTCCTCGAGCGCCTCGCGCCCCTCGGCAAAGCTCAGTCGGCACACGCCCTTGTCGGTTGCCGCGACCAGCATGTCGCCAAGGCTGGTCGGCACGACCGCCCAATGGATCGTCACGCCCCTGCCGCCGTTCACCCAGGCCGATGCCGTCATCCCCATGCGTCCCTCCATATTGTCATAAAAACGCGACGGCCCCGAAAAGCCCGCGTCGTAAATCGCGTCGGTCACCCGCGCCCCCTCGCTCAGCGCCCGCCGCGCGCGTTCGTCGCGAAGCGCGCGGGCGTAAGCGGCGGGCGACAGGCCGGTGTGGCGGGTAAAGACGCGCTGGAAATGCGTCGGCGAATAGCCGGTGCGCGCGGCGAGGTCGGCGAGCGCGAGCGGTTCCTCGCTCTGCTTGATCGCGGCGATCGCCTTGATCACCGCGCTTTCGTCGCGCGCGACATCGTCGGGCAGGCAGCGCTTGCACGGACGCAAGCCCGCCCTGCGCGCCGCGGCGCCATCGGCAAAAAAGCGCACATTCTCGCGCCGCGGATGCCGCGCGGCGCAGCTCGGCCGGCAATAGATGCCGGTCGTCAGCACGCCGGTGACGAAACGCCCGTCGAACGCCTTGTCACGCGCCTGAACCGCCCGCCAGCATTCGTCGTCGGTCATCAGCAGGTGGCGGCTCATGGCTCGTCCCTTTCGATCCGCGCGGCGAAACAGCCGTTCGTCGCATATTGTGCGTGGATATAGGCAATCGCAGGGTCGGCGAACAGGGAACGGATTGCAGCGTCGCCATCTTCGCCAGGAACCAGCTTGGCCGCAACCAACATGCCGTCGTCGCCGAACCCGCGAAAGGCCATCGTCCGCCCGGCGAACGCCGGGGGCAGCGCGTCGCAAAAGGTCGCCGTTTCGACGCCCTGGCGCACATAGATGGCATAGGCGCTGCGGAACGGGGTTTCGACATCGTGGCTGACATGGTGAAGCAGGATCAGCTCTTCGCCCGCCTTTGCATCCTCCAGACTGATCCGGCACGGCCAGCCGCGATCGGCGGTCGCGGTGATCCGCCGCGCCTTGTTGGCCGCCAGTTCGGCATCGTCCATCGCGAACAGGGGGACAAAGAGGTCGGGGGAGAGCCCGCTGATCTTGTAGGTCATCATATCATCCTTTCGTTCGTTGCGCCGTTGATGCCAGCGCGGCGGACCAGGCGCGTCCCGATGCTTGCGTTCAAAACTCGCTCGACTAGTCTGCCGCGCCATGACCCGCTTCCTCGCGCTGCTGCTCGCCCTTCTCCCCCTCGCGCTCCCCGCGCGCGCCGCCGACGACATCAGCGCCGCGTCGCGCAGCGTCGTGCGCGTCGTCACTGTCGCGATGGTTGAAGGAGAGGTGGTCGGTTTCGGCCATGGCAGCGGTATCGCCATTTCGCCGACGCGCATCGTCACCAACGCGCATGTCGTCGAATCGGCGGCGCGCTATCCGGGCAATGTCGCGCTGGGCGTCGTGCCGTCGGAGGGGCAGAAGAGCTTCGCGGGCAGACTGATCGCGATCGACACGGCGCGCGACCTCGCGCTCGTCGAGATTACCGAGGGGCGCCTGCCCGCCGCCGCCATCTATACCGGGCCGCTCGATGCAGGCGCCGATGTCGTCGCGCTCGGCTATCCGGGCAATGTCGACCTTGCGACCGCGCGCAGCGCCAACGATTATATCACCCCCCGCACGCCGACGCGCAGCGAGGGCAATTTTTCGAACATGCAGACGGTCGATGGCGTGGCGATGCTGATCCACACCGCGAAAATCTCGCGCGGCAATTCGGGCGGGCCGCTCGTCGACCAGTGCGGGCGCATCGTCGGGATCAACACCGCGATCACGCGGGCCGACGACGGCGATTCGCCCTTTGCCTTTGCCATCGCCGGGCGCGAACTCACGCGATTTCTCGCCGATGCGGGGCAGCAATATGGCAGCGTCGGCACGACCTGCCTGTCGATGGCCGAGGCCGACGCGCGCGAACGCGCGGCGATCGAGGCCGAGGCGCGCGCCGATGCCGAGGCCGATGCGGCGAAAAATGCCGCCGCCAAACTCGACCGCGAACTCAGAGCGGCGCGCGCCGCGGAAGAGGCGCTGGAAGCGCGCGAAAACCGCATCGCGCTCGCGGGCGTGCTGTTCGTCATCGGCGCGCTCGCCGCCGGTGCCGGGCTGATGTTCTATGGGCAGAAGAATATGCGCAACGCCAAAATTGCAGGCGGCGTCGGGGCGGCGCTGATCCTCGCCGCTGCGATCCTGTTCGCGACGCGCCCCGACGCATATGCCGAAGTCGCCGGGGAAGCGAAGAAATCCTCCGCCGCCGACGCGCCTCAACTCGCCGAGGGCAGCCTGCTTTGCACGATCCGTCCCGACCGGAGCCGCATCACCGTGTCATCCACGACCGACGTGCCGATCCGCATCGGCGTCGGCGGCTGCGTCAACGGCCGCACCCAATATACAAGGGGGGCCGACGACCGCTGGCAACGCATCCTGGTGCCGAACGAGGAAGCAACGGTCACCGTCGCGTCGATCGACGCCGCGGGACGCGAATATCGCGTCGAACGCTATCTGCTCGATGCCGCCACCATGGCGCGTGCGCGCGACATCCGCGCTGCCAGCCCGATCAAGGGCTGCACCGCCGATCCCGAGGCGCTGGCGAACCTCGCCGCCCAGCAGGATGCGATCCGCGGCGCGCTGCCCCCCGTGCCCAACGAACGCCTCGTCTATCGCTGCCAGCGCGCATCGGGTGCGGCGGTGGAGGGTGCGTTGGCGGGTGAATGACGTCCTGTCGCCCGCGACGCCTTGAAAGACGCAGCCGCCACTACCCGCCGCATGCCCTGAACAGCATCAGCGTGCGTTCGCGCGCCAGATCCGCGCTCGGTTCGTGATAATCCTTGCGCCGGTCGCTGTTGAACCCGTGCCCCGCCTCATAGACAAAGATTTGCGCGGTCGGGTGGTTCTTCGCGATCAGCGCCTCGACGCCTTCCATCGGGATGCCGCCGTCGAAACGGCCGAAATGGGCGATGGTCGCGCAGCGCGGCGGCTCGTCGCTGAACATCGTCGGCACGAGGCTGCCATAATAGGCGGATGCCGCCGCAAGGTCGGGGCTGATCTGCGCCATCCGCCACGCGACCGACCCGCCATAGCAATAGCCGGTGATGAACACCGGCCCTTTGCCTTTCAATGCGTCGATGCACGTCTGGGCATCCTTCAAACTCTGCTCGAATGGGTGCAGCTCGCGCGCCAGCTGCACCGCGCGCTCGAACTGCGGGCCCGAATAATCGCTTTCGAACCCCGGATGTTCGCGGTCGAAGAGCGCGGGGGCGAGCGCCTCGTAACCGTCGGCGGCATATTCGTCGCAAAGCTCGCGGATATGGTCGGTGACGCCGAAGATTTCCTGCACCAGCACCAGCCCGCCGCGGCGCTCTCCCACGGGCTGCGCGTGATAGACAGCGACGGCGGCGCCATCGTCCATCGTCATCCGGATCATCTCACCCATGGATTTCCCTCTCATCGGTTCGTCCCCGGACTCGATCCGGGGTTGTCGAAGCAGCGGTCTTCTTTCTTTCAATCCTTGAAGGAAGGGCGGCCCTTCGACAAGCCTGGAGCCTGCCCCGGCGAAGGCGGGGGGCAAACCGGCGCGGGATCGCGAAACGCGTCCCCAACCCCCGCCTTGCATTGCGCCAAAATCGTTGCTACGCGCGCCCCGACTTTGCAGCGGGGGCATTTTCGGATGCCGGTCGAATCCGCGCAACCATCCCCCTCGGGATCGAAGAAAAGGACTTTCGCGCGTGGATAATTCCGGCGGCATTCAGGGCAACATCACGGCGGGCCTCGCGGGCCGCTATGCCAGCGCGCTGTTCGATCTGGCGCGCGAATCGAATGCAATCGACGCGGTCCAGCAGAGCCTCGCGACGCTCAGGGCCGGCCTGGCCGAATCGGCCGACCTGTCGGCGCTGATCGCCAGCCCCGTCGTCGGCCGCAGCGACGCCGCGAACGCCATCGCCGCGGTGGCGACGGCGCTGAAGCTCGATTCGCTGACCACAAAGTTCCTCGGCGTGCTCGCCGAAAACCGCCGCCTCGCCGATCTGCCGAAGATGATCGACGCCTTCGATGCGATCGTCGCCGATCACCGCGGCGAAGTGACCGCGAAGGTCATCAGCGCGCATCCGCTCACCGCCGATCAGCTCGCCGCGCTGACCGCCAACCTCAAATCCCGTGTCGGGCGCGACGTCACCGTCGCGGCCACCGTCGACCCCGCCATCCTCGGCGGCCTCGTCGTCCAGCTGGGCAGCCAGCTGATCGACGGCAGCATCCGTACCCGTCTCAATAGCTTCGCGCAGGCGATGAAGGGCTGAAAGCCCGTACGCCCTATGTGTTCGATGAAAGGCTGAATAATGGAAATCCGCGCCGCTGAAATCAGCAAGGTCATCAAGGACCAGATCGCCAATTTCGGAACCGACGCCACGGTCACCGAGATCGGTTCGGTGCTCTCGGTCGGCGACGGCATCGCCCGCGTCCACGGCCTCGACAATGTCCAGGCCGGTGAAATGGTCGAATTCGCCAATGGCGTGAAGGGCATGGCGCTCAACCTCGAAGCCGACAATGTCGGCATCGTGATCTTCGGCAGCGACGCCGCGATCAAGGAAGGCGACCAGGTCAAGCGCACCGGCACGATCGTCGACGTCCCGGTCGGCAAGGGGCTGCTCGGCCGCGTCGTCGATGGCCTCGGCAATCCGATCGACGGCAAGGGCCCGATCAAGGCCGACAAGCGGATGCGCGTCGAGGTGAAGGCGCCGGGCATCATCCCGCGCACCTCGGTCCACGAACCCGTGCAGACCGGCCTCAAGGCACTGGACGCGCTCGTCCCCGTCGGCCGCGGCCAGCGCGAGCTGATCATCGGCGACCGCCAGACCGGCAAGACCGCCGTGGCGATCGACACCTTCATCAACCAGAAGGCCGCCAACGCGGGCGATGACGAGTCGAAGAAGCTCTATTGCATCTATGTCGCCGTCGGCCAGAAGCGTTCGACCGTCGCGCAGATCGTCCGCCAGCTCGAAGAAAATGGCGCGATGGAATATTCGATCGTCGTCGCCGCGACCGCGTCGGAACCCGCGCCGCTCCAGTTCCTCGCGCCCTACACCGGCTGCACGATGGGCGAGTTCTTCCGCGACAACGGTATGCACGCCGTGATCGTCTATGACGATCTGTCGAAGCAGGCCGTCGCCTATCGCCAGATGTCGCTGCTGCTGCGCCGCCCGCCGGGCCGCGAAGCCTATCCGGGCGACGTTTTCTATCTGCACAGCCGCCTGCTCGAGCGCGCGGCCAAGATGAACAGCGACAATGGTTCGGGCTCGCTCACCGCGCTGCCGATCATCGAAACGCAGGCGGGCGACGTGTCGGCGTACATCCCGACCAACGTGATTTCGATCACCGACGGCCAGATCTTCCTCGAAACCAACCTGTTCAACGCCGGTATCCGCCCGGCGATCAACGTCGGCCTGTCGGTGAGCCGCGTCGGCTCGGCCGCGCAGACCAAGGCGATGAAGAAGGTGTCGGGCTCGATCAAGCTCGAACTCGCGCAATATCGCGAAATGGAAGCCTTTGCGCAGTTCGGCTCGGACCTCGACGCCTCGACGCAGAAACTGCTGGGCCGCGGCGCGCGCCTGACCCAGCTTTTGAAGCAGCCGCAGTTCCAGCCGATGCCGTTCGAGGAACAGACCGCGTCGATCTTCGCGGGCACCAACGGCTATCTCGACACTGTCGCGACCACCGACGTGTCGCGCTACGAAGCGGCGATGCTCGCCTATCTGCGCAGCGACCACCCGCAAGTGCTGGCGGCGATCCGCGACAGCAAGGATCTGGGCGACGACACGAAGAAGGCGCTGGTCGCCGCGCTCGACGCCTTCGCCAAGATTTTCGCATAATCGTCACCCCGGCGAAAGCCGGGGTCTCGACGGTGAGATCCCGGCCTTCGCCGGGATGACAGATTAAAGGGTAAAGACGGGACTTATGGCCAGTCTGAAGGAACTCAAAGGGCGGATCGTCTCGGTCAAATCGACCCAGAAGATCACCAAGGCCAAGAAGATGGTCGCCGCCGCCAAGCTGCGCAAGGCGCAGGCGGCGGCCGAGGCCGCGCGTCCTTACGCCGAGCGGCTCGAGGGCGTCGTCGCGAGCCTGGCGTCGAAGGTCGGTGCGTCGGATTCGGCGCCGAAGCTGCTGTCGGGCACCGGCAAGAGCGACACCCACCTGCTCGTCGTGCTCAACAGCGACCGCGGCCTTGCCGGCGCGTTCAACTCGAACATCGTCAAGGCGGCGCGCGACAAGGCGCTCGAACTGCAATCGCAGGGCAAGAAGGTTCTCTTCTACCTCGTCGGCCGCAAGGGCCGCCCGGTGATCGCGCGTCTCTTTCCCGGCCAGATCATCGAGCAATATGACACGACCGGCATCCGCGACATCGGCTTCGACCAGGCGAGCGAAATCTCGGCCAGGGTGATGGAGCTTTACGAAGCCGGCGCCTTCGATGTCGCGCATCTCTTTTATTCCAAGTTCCGCTCGGCGCTGCTTCAGATCGCGACGGGGCAGCAGATGATCCCGGTTCCGCCGCCCGCCGAAGCGCCTGCATCGAGCGGCGCCGCCGTCGAATATGAGCCGGGAGAGGAAGAAATCCTCGCCGACCTGTTGCCGCGCAACGTCACCATCCAGATTTTCAAGGGCCTGCTCGAAAACGCCGCGTCCGAACAGGGTGCGTCGATGACCGCGATGGACAATGCGACGCGCAACGCGGGCGAGCTGATCAACAAGCTGACCATCATCTACAACCGCACGCGCCAGGCGGCGATCACCACCGAACTCATCGAAATCATTGCTGGCGCGGAAGCGCTCTAAGCTATCCAAGCAAGGGAAAAGACCATGGCAACCGCACCCGCCACCGAAAAGAAGGCTCCCGCCAAAAAGGCCGCCGCGCCCAAGGCTGCTGCGCCGAAGAAGGCCGCCGCTCCCAAGGCCGCTGCCCCCGTCGGCGCCGCGACCGGCCGCATCGCGCAGGTCATCGGCGCCGTCGTCGACGTCCAGTTCACCGGCGAACTGCCCGCGATCCTGAACGCGCTCGAAACCGACAACAATGGCAACCGCCTCGTCCTCGAAGTCGCGCAGCACCTCGGCGAGAACACCGTCCGCACCATCGCGATGGACGCGACCGACGGCCTGACCCGCGGCCAGCCGGTGCGCGACACCGGCGCGCAGATTTCGGTCCCCGTCGGGCCGCAGACATTGGGCCGCATCCTCAACGTCATCGGCGAGCCGATCGACGAACGCGGTCCGGTGAACAGCGACATGACCGCGCCGATCCACGCCAAGGCTCCTGAGTTTGTCGACCAGTCGACCGAAGCGTCGATCCTCGTCACCGGCATCAAGGTCATCGACCTGATCGCGCCCTATGCCAAGGGTGGCAAGATCGGCCTGTTCGGCGGCGCGGGCGTCGGCAAGACCGTGCTCATCCAGGAACTGATCAACAACATCGCCAAGGGTCACGGCGGCGTCAGCGTGTTCGCGGGCGTCGGTGAACGCACCCGCGAAGGCAACGACCTTTATCACGAGTTTCTCGATGCCGGCGTCATCGCCAAGGACGCCGACGGCAACCCGACCCCCGACGGGTCGAAGGTCGCGCTGGTGTTCGGCCAGATGAACGAACCGCCGGGCGCGCGTGCCCGCGTCGCGCTCTCGGGCCTCACCATGGCCGAATATTTCCGCGACCAGGAAGGGCAGGACGTGCTCTTCTTCGTCGACAACATTTTCCGCTTCACCCAGGCGGGTTCGGAAGTGTCGGCGCTGCTCGGCCGTATTCCCTCGGCGGTGGGTTATCAGCCGACGCTGTCGACCGACATGGGCGCGCTGCAGGAACGCATCACCTCGACCACCAAGGGCTCGATCACCTCGGTGCAGGCGATTTACGTCCCCGCGGACGACCTGACCGACCCGGCGCCTGCAACCTCCTTCGCTCACCTGGACGCGACGACGACGCTCAGCCGCGCGATTTCGGAACTCGGCATCTATCCCGCGGTCGATCCGCTCGATTCGACCAGCCGCGTGCTCACCCCGGCGATCGTCGGTCAGGAACATTATGAAACCGCGCGCCGCGTTCAGGAAACGCTGCAGAAATACAAGTCGCTGCAGGACATCATCGCGATCCTCGGCATGGACGAGCTGTCGGAAGAGGACAAGCTGGTCGTCGCCCGCGCGCGCAAGATCCAGCGCTTCCTCAGCCAGCCCTTCCACGTCGCCGAAGTCTTCACCGGCATTCCCGGCAAGTTCGTGCCGATCGAGGAAACGGTGAAGTCGTTCAAGGCGGTCGTCGACGGCGAATATGACCATCTGCCCGAAGCGGCCTTCTACATGGTCGGCGGCATCGACGAAGCGGTCGCCAAGGCCGCGAAGCTCGCCGAAGAGGCGTAATAATGGCTCTCTCCCCTTCAGGGGAGAGGGCTTTAGGATGAAGAAAATGGCCCTGAAGTTCGAACTCGTCACCCCCGCCCGCCTCGAGCGGTCCGCCGACGTCCATATGGTCACCGTGCCGGGGACCGAGGGCGATTTCTCGGTGCTCGAAGGTCACGCGCCCTTCATGGCGACGCTGCGCAACGGCCCGCTGACCATCTATGCGGCGGCGGGCGCCGCGCCCGAAGTGATCGAAGTCGAAGGCGGCTTTGCCGAAGTGAACGAGGCGGGCCTCACCGTCCTCGCCGAGCATATCGCCGGCTGATCCCTTTCGCCCGTCCACGGCGATAGAAAGCCCGCATCCCCGCCGGATGCGGGCTTTTTCGTTGGCGAACAGCCATTCAGCCCCCGTGCGAATAGCGGCTGCTCCCCACCCCAAAGCGGACATCGGCACGGCGCAAAACCCGCCCGTCGCATTCGCCCGCGCGCATTAGGACAATGTCAAAGTTTCCGATTTATTCACCCTGTCGGATGGGGGTGCGTCAGCCGGTTGCGGCGATGCTCCCGCTGGAATTGAAAGAACAGGACAAAGCGAATGAGTGCATTCGGACGCCGACCCGGAACCGCTGGCCGCCCCGCCTTTGGCGTGGCAAAGCCGATGCAGGGTGGGCCGGGTGTGCCCGGCGGCGCGCAGTTCCCCGCGATCGAAACGCCGCCGGCGATCGACATTCCGCAAATGCCGTCGAACCTGTCACCCGAAGGCGAGGCGATGGAACGGCTGAACCAGCGTTCGACCGCCGAGGCGGTGGAGCCCGAAAAGGCGCAAGGGTTCGAGGCGAGCGTCCACAAGATCAAGGAACAGGTGCTGCCGCGCCTGCTGGAGCGCGTCGACCCCGAAGCCGCAGCGACGCTCAGCAAGGACGAGCTGACCGAAGAGTTCCGTCCGATCATCCTCGAAGTGCTCGCCGAACTGCGCATCACGCTCAATCGCCGCGAACAATTCGCGCTCGAAAAGGTGCTCGTCGACGAGCTGCTCGGCTTCGGCCCGCTCGAGGAGTTGCTCGCCGATCCCGACATCAGCGACATCATGGTCAACGGCCCCTATCAAACCTATGTCGAGCGCAAGGGCCAGCTCGTCCTAGCGCCGATCCAGTTCCGCGACGAACAGCATCTGTTCCAGATCGCGCAGCGCATCTGCAACCTCGTCGGCCGCCGCGTCGACCAGACGACGCCGCTCGCCGACGCGCGCCTCAAGGACGGCAGCCGCGTCAACGTGATCGTGCCGCCGCTCTCGCTTCGCGGCACCGCCATCTCGATCCGCAAATTCTCGGCCAAGCCGATCACGCTCGACATGCTCTGCCAATGGGGCGCGATGAGCCAGAAAATGTGTACCGCGCTGAAAATCGCGGGCGCCAGCCGCTTCAACATCGTCATTTCGGGCGGCACGGGTTCGGGCAAGACCACCATGCTCAACGCGCTCTCCAAGATGATCGACCCCGGCGAGCGCGTGCTGACGATCGAGGACGCCGCCGAACTTCGCCTGCAACAGCCGCACTGGCTGCCGCTCGAAACGCGCCCCGCGAACCTCGAGGGCAATGGCGCGATCCATATGGGCGACCTCGTCAAAAACGCGCTGCGTATGCGCCCCGACCGCATCATCATGGGCGAGGTTCGCGGCGCCGAATGTTTCGATCTGCTCGCCGCGATGAACACCGGTCACGACGGGTCGATGTGTACGCTGCACAGCAACAGCCCGCGCGAATGCCTCGGCCGCATGGAGAACATGGTTCTCATGGGCGACATCAAGATTCCGAAGGAAGCCATCTCGAAACAGATCGCCGATTCGGTCGACCTGATCGTCCAGATCAAGCGCCTGCGCGACGGTTCGCGCCGCGTCACCAACATCACCGAGGTGATCGGCATGGAAGGCGACGTCATCGTCACGCAGGAATTGTTCAAGTTCGAATATCTGGACGAGGACAAGGACGGCAAGATCGTCGGCGAATATCGCTCGATGGGCCTCAGGCCCTATACGCTCGAAAAAGCGCGGCAATACGGGTTCGATCAGCCCTATCTGGAGGCGTGTCTTTGAGCTCGACGTCATTGCGAGCCGAGCGAAGCAATCTCCAGCTATCGGTCGTTCAGTGCCGATAGCTGGAGATTGCTTCGTCGCTACGCTCCTCGCAATGACGCAGAGTGAACGGCGCTTAGGGTCCTGACCCTACGGCTTCAACGCCAGCGCCGCCGCGAACAGGGCAACCCCCGCCGACGCCAGCGCAATCCCGCGCCACGGCATGAAACCCACCTTGTCGACATCGCGCCGGTTGTTGCGGCGCCAGTTCGCGACCTCGGCGACGCCGAACAGCGCCGCTGCGCCAATCGCCACCGACAGCATCGACACTTGCATTGCCGCGCGCACCTTCGCAAACAGGGAGAAGTCCCCCAAAAGAGAGGTTGCCCATATGCGTTCGCTGATCCTCGTTGCAAGTAATGCTATCGCCCTCGCCGTCGCCGCGCCCGTCCTCGCCGACCATCATGGCGGCGGCCACGCCGCGCACCACGGCCATGACGCCATCGCCGCCGCGGTCGCCGCACCGACGCGCACCCCCGCGAATATCGAGCGCGACAAATATCGCAACCCAGCAGAAACGCTCGCCTTTTTCGGCGTGAAGCCCGGCGACACCGTGGTCGAGCTGTGGCCGGGCGGCGGCTGGTACACCGAAATCCTCGCGCCGCTGACGAAAGCGGGCGGCGGCACGCTCTATGTCGCGGCGCCGTGGGAACGCGGGCTTGCTCGCATCAGGGAAAAGCAGGCGGCCGACACGGCGACCTATGGCGCGCTCAGGCTTGCGGAGTTTCCGGCGACCGGCGCGGGACCGAAAGTGCCTGACGGCAGCGCCGATGTCGTGCTCACCTTCCGCAACGTTCACAACTGGCGCTTCGGCGGCGCCGACAATACCGCCAACGCCTTCAAACAGATTTTCGCGATGCTGAAGCCCGGCGGCACGCTCGGTGTCGTCGAACACCGGCTGAACGAGGACGACGACGCCGCGAAGGAGGAAAAATCGGGCTATATGAAGGAAAGCTCGATCATCGCCTTTGCCGAGGCCGCGGGCTTCGAGCTGGCGGGCAAGAGCGAGATCAACGCCAATCCCAAAGACACCAAGGATTATGAAAAGGGCGTCTGGACGCTCCCGCCGGTGTTGCGCGAGGGGGAGACCGACCGCGCGAAATATGTCGCGATCGGCGAATCGGACCGCATGACGCTGAAGTTCGTGAAGCCCGCACGCTGAAGCCGATCGCCTCCATCGATCCGGCGCTGCTGCTCAGCGCCTATGCGCAGGGGATTTTCCCGATGGCCGACGGGGCGGACGACCCGTCGGTCCATTGGGTCGAGCCGCGGCTGCGCGCGATCCTGCCGCTCGACGGTTTTCACCTCTCGCGCAGCCTGCGGAAAGCGATTCTCGCCGAGCGGTTCCGCGTCACCACCGACACCGCCTTTGCCGATATGGTCGCGCTCTGCGCCGAGTCCGCCGACGACCGGCCGACGACGTGGATCAACCCCGTCATCAAGGCAAGCTACGACCGGCTCTTCCGCCTTGGTCACGCGCACAGCGTCGAATGCTGGCAGGGCGGCGAACTGGTCGGCGGGCTTTACGGGGTGACGCTCGGCCGCGCCTTTTTCGGCGAATCGATGGTCAGCCGCGCGCGCGATGCGTCGAAGGTCGCGCTCGCCCACCTCGTCGCGCGGCTGATCGCCGGCGGCTGGAAACTGCTCGACTGCCAGTTCCTCACCCCGCACCTCGCCAGCCTCGGCGCGATCGAGATCCGCCAGGCCGATTATCTGGCCCGGCTTTACTCGGTATTGGCCGGGGGCGACGGCGCCGGGGTGGCCGCCGGTTCCGGCGCCGGTGCCGGTGCGGCAGGGCTTTCGCCCCCCTCGCCGCCGTTCGTCGCGGGCGACTGGGGCGCGCTCGATGCCCTGGGCGCCGCAGCCGCGGCCGACGGGCGCGCGACCGGCTCGCCGCCGGGATATGTCATTGTGCAGCTTTTGACGAACACGTCATAGATCGGATGCTCGATCACATTGCGGTCGGGCCGCTCGCGGAAAAGCCAGCCCGAAAAGACGCGGCGCCATTTGTCGTCGCGCTGATCCTGCACCGAAAGCTGGACGAAGGCGCCGGTTTCGGGGGGGTCTTCCCATGGCGCCGTTTGTTCGCACGCGCGCAGTCGCACGATCGCGCGTCCCTCGCGCACCGATTCGCCGGGCTTCATCTCCAGTTCGCGCACCAGCCCGTTACGCTTGTTGAGCAGCCCCAGCACCGCGACGCGCTCCGCCATCGGGGTTGCGCCCTCGATGCCGCCGATTTCGGCGGGAACGCGCTCCGACTTCATCGCCGTCGGGACGGTCTTGCTGCCGTTCGAGGGCGAGCGGTCGCATCCGGCCAGCGCCGCCCCGGCGGCAAGGACGATCCAGACGCGGCGCGGCATTAGTCGGCGCCGGGCCGCCAGGCCTCATAATCGCCGGTGGCGGCGGCGCGGCGCCCGCCGCGTTCGAGCGCGCCCGCAGGGCGATAGGCGCCCGCGCTGCCGGTCAGATTGGGCGTCGGTTCGCGTTCCCACGCGCGCGGCGCGGGCAAGACGTCGGCCGGAAGCTCGTCAAAGGTGCCGTGCAGCCAGCCGTGCCATTCGGGCGGCACGCGGCTCGCGTCGTTCGACCCCTTATAGATCACCCAGCGGCGATGGCCCTTCTTCGCGCGGTAGTAACGGTTGCCAAGCCTGTCCTCGCCGACCTTTTCGCCGCGCGCCCAGCTGTTCAGCAGCGTGCCGACGGTCGCGCCGTCCCACCAGGTGAAAATCTTGCCCAGGATGCTCATGGCTGCGGCGTTTACAGGCAAGGGTGCGGCCTTCGCAAGCGAATTGCTCGCCGAATTGCCGCCTATTGTGTCCACGTCACGCTGGCGCTCTCGTCGATCCCCAGCCGCGCCGCGGTGCCGCCCGCAAGTTCGAGCACCGCGCTCACCTCGCCGCCGCTCGCGACGGGTTCGAGCGAGCCGGGGATGGTGTTTTCGGCGATACGGTCGATGCTGCCGTCGGCGCGGATGAAGATCATGTCGAGCGGGATCAGCGTGTCCTGCATCCAGAAACTCGCGATCCGCGGTTTTTCGAACGGAAAGAGCATCCCGCCGTTCGCCGGCAGGCCGGTGCGGAACTTCAGCCCCTGTTTCTGCTCCGCATCGCTGCGCGCGACCTCGACATCGAACCGGTGCGCCTTGCCCGCCATGGTGATCGTCACCACGGTCGTCGCCGCATGCTCCGCCTCGCTCGCATCGTGGCTGCACGCCGCCATCGGCAACGCAAGCGACAGGGCGAGGGCGGTCAGAATGATACGCATAAAGGACTCCAGCCTATATTCGTCATCCCGCGAAGGCCGGGATGACGGCCCGATGCGGAGTATAGGAGCTAATCGAGCGCCGCCCCCGCGTCCAGCGCCGCCAGCGCGTCCGCGTCGCCCGGCGCCACGCCAAGGATATGCCGCGCCAGCGCCGGGCTGTGCCCCGCGCGCACGAAAGCGGCGACCTGCCGTTCGCGCAGCTTGGGGTCATCGAGCCCGCGTGCGGCAAAAGGCCCCAAACGCCGCCGCCGGGCAAAGCCGATCGCCGCCGCGACCGCCGCGCTCTCGGCCGCCTCGATCGCTTCGCCGCTGTCCGCCTCGGCGATTCCATCGACGTAAAGCTGCGCCCTTACCCGCCGCACTCCCAGCCCGCGCCGCGTCATCGCGCCGGCGCGCATCGCGGCATATTGGCGGTCGTCGAGATAATGCAAACGCTCCATCCGGTCGGCGACCGCCTCGCACGCCGCCATGGCGTCACTTTCGTCCATCCATTCGGATTCGCGCACTTTTCGGGCGAGATAGCGCAGCAGCTTGGCGCGGCTCGTCGCGAATCGCGCGACATAGGCAAGCGCCAGTTCGTCGAGCTTCGCTGCGCCGAGCGGTCTTTTCGATCGGTCGAAGGGAGCAGGATGCTTGGGCATGTGCCATGTTTGTGCCACAGTCGGGCCCGATTGAGAACGATCAACAGCGCCATATCGGGCACCAAAGCCCGGATATGGGCGATTTGTTCAAACAACACAGGGTCCGCGCACGCTTCATGGCACAAAAGGATGACATGCTTGTTGCCGCGCGCCCCGAATCGAGGGACGTCGCACCCCTTATGACCGAAAATCATGCCGCTTCGGCCGACACGCTCGTGCCGACGCCGACCCAATGCGCCCAGCCGCGCCGTTTTTCCGACTTCGCCACCGTCGGCGAGGCGCTCGATTATGCCGCGAGCGGCACGCGCGGGCTCAATTTCCACGATCCGCGCGGGCGTCTGATACGCGCCTATCCCTATAGCGAGCTGCGCGCCGACGCGCTCGCCGCCGCCTATCGCCTGATCGCCGCGGGCGTGAAGCCGCAGGATCGCATCGCGCTGATCGCCGAAACCGGCCCCGAATTCGCCGCGCTCTTCTTTGGCGCCATCTATGCCGGCGCCTGGCCGGTGCCGTTGCCGTTGCCGACCAGTTTCGGCGGGCGCGACTCCTATGTCGGCCAGCTCGTCGTCCAGCTCACGAGCTGCGACCCCAGAATGCTGTTTTTCCCGCCCGAAATCGCCGCGATGGCGGTCGAGGCGGCCGAGCAGCGCGGGGTCGAGCCGCTCGACTGGACCGCCTTTGCCGAACGCGCGGCCCCCGTCGCCGACTTGCCCGCGCAAAAGACCGACGAGACCTGCTATCTTCAGTATAGCAGCGGCTCGACGCGCTTCCCGCACGGCGTGGCGGTGACGCACGGCGCGCTGCTCAACAATCTGTCGGCGCATTCGCACGGCATGAAACTGCAGGACAGCGACCGCTGCGTGTCGTGGCTGCCCTGGTATCACGACATGGGGCTCGTCGGCTGCCTGCTCTCCCCCGTCGCCAATCAGGTGTCGGTCGACTATCTCAAAACCGAGGATTTCGCGCGCCGCCCGCTCGCCTGGCTCGACCTGATCAGCCGCAACCAGGGCACGACGCTCAGCTATTCGCCGACCTTCGGCTATGACATTTGCGCGCGCCGCATCTCCAGCCAGAGCCATGTCGCCGACCGGTTCGACCTGTCGCGATGGCGCGTCGCGGGCAATGGCGCCGACATGATCCGTCCCGACGTGATGCAGGCCTTTGTCGACGCCTTTGCCGATGCGGGGTTCAAGGCGAGCGCCTTCCTGCCGAGCTATGGCCTGGCCGAAGCGACGCTCGCGGTCAGCATCATGCCGCCGGGCGAGGGCATCGTCGTCGAACTGGTCGAGGAAACCGAACTGTCGGGCGCCGCGAACGACAGCGGCCGTCCGACCCGTTACCGCGCGATCGTCAACTGCGGCAAGGCGGTGAAGGACATGGTGATCGAGGTCCGCGACGAGGCGGGCAATCCGCTCCCCGACCAGACGGTCGGCAAGGTGTGGTGCACCGGCCCGTCGCTGATGACGGGCTATTACCGCGATCCCGAAGCGACCGCGGCCTGCCTGAAGGACGGCTGGCTCGACACGGGCGATATGGGTTATATATCAAACGGTTATATCTATATCGTCGGCCGCGCCAAGGATATGATCATCATCAATGGCAAGAATCACTGGCCGCAGGACATCGAATGGGCGGTCGAACAATTGCCGGGATTCAAGTCGGGCGACATCGCCGCCTTTGCGATCACCACGCCGGGCGGCGAAGAGACCCCCGCGGTGCTCGTCCAGTGCCGCACCAGCGACGATGCCGAACGCGCCGCGCTGCGCGAGACGATTCGCGAGCGCGTCCGCGCGATCACCGGCATGAACTGCCTCGTCGAACTGATCCCGCCGCGTACCCTGCCGCGCACCAGCTCGGGCAAATTGAGCCGGTCAAAGGCGCGCGCGCAATATCTTGCCGGGGAAATCCAGCCCTTTGCCATTGCGGCATAAGGGCGGGACCGCCCGGTAGCGAGCTGAAGCGATCCTCCCCCGTCGGGGGACGGGGACCACCCGCAGGGTGGTGGAGCGGTACAGGCGGTTTACGCAGCACTCGACCGAAAGGGCCGGTCTGTCCTGAAACCAGCTTGAGGCACGCTACCTCACCGGCAAGATAATCCGGGGGTGCCCCCCACCATGCTTCGCATAGTCCCCCTCCCCGTTCCGGGGAGGAACGGCAGGAACGGCAGGAATCCACCCAAAACCCGTCCTTCCCACGCAATCCTCCATCCTGTCCCCGCCCGGCACATCTATTCGCGGCCAGACGGTCCGATGGTTACCTTCGGGTAACCCGCACCCGCTACACGGGGCGGGTGAAAAGCCTGCCGACCGACCTGACTGCCGCCGACGTCATTCCCGCGCGGACCCTGCTGGGGCTGGGGCCGCGGGATCAGGACATCGGAAACCTCCACCAGCTTCAGCTCGCGCCGCTTCGCGGCCGCGGATCGCTGCGTCTGGCGATGGGCATCGGCATGGCGCTCGTCGCCTTTCTGACGATGCTCCACCATGTCGCGCTGCCGGTCGCGGGCGGCTGGCTCGCCGGGTCGCTGCTTTTCAGCCTGTGGTCCTACAGCCGGTTCCGCAACCTGCCGCTCGGCGATCCGAAACTTCCGGGAAGCGCCGAATATCGCATGTGCAACCGGCACGCGCTCTATTCGGCGCTGCTCTGGGGCCTGCCCTTCTGGCTTCAGGGGCTCGCGCCCGGCGTCGACCATATATTGTCGATGTGGACGATCGCGGTGCTGATGATGCTGACGCTGGCGATCGTCGCGCACAGCGTTCCGCTCGCCTGCGCCCTGTTCATCATGCCTGTCTCGCTGTCGGCGGCAGCGGCGCTGGGGCTTGCCGGCGCGCCGGAAATCGCCGCGGTCACGCTCGTCGCGGGCATCCTGCTTTCGGCCTTCTGCGTCCGCTTCGCGCAAATCCATATCCGCTCGCGCCGCGCGGAAGAGACGCTGCACGAAAAGAGCGAGACGGTCAGCCTGCTGCTGCGCGAGTTCGAGGAAACCTCGGCCGACTGGCTGTGGCAGACCGACAGCAACCGCCGCCTCGTCCACGTCTCGCCGCGCCTCGCCTATGCGCTCGGCGGCACCGCCGAGGGGCTTGAAGGCATTCCGCTGCTGCAGGCGCTGTCGGGCGACGCTTGGGAAACCGGGCTGTTCCCCAAGAGCCTGCACGACATGGCCGAACGGATGAAGCGGCGCGAGAGCTTCTCGAACCTGATCGTTCCCGTGTCGATCGACGGTCGTCCGCGCTGGTGGGAATTGTCGGCGTCGCCGCGGCTCGACGAATCGGGCAGGTTTCTGGGGTTTCGCGGGGTCGGGTCCGACGTCACCGAACAGCGCGCGACCGCCGAACAAATCGCCCGGATGGCGCGATTCGACAATCTCACCGGTCTGCCCAACCGGCTCAGCCTCAACGAGGATCTCGCGCGGGCGCTCACCCGCGCCATCGAGGCGAAGTCGCGCTGCGCGCTGCTGATGATCGACCTCGACCGCTTCAAGGCGGTCAATGATACGCTGGGGCATCCCGTCGGCGACAAATTGCTCGCGCAGGTCGCCGCGCGCCTCAAAGGGTTGATGGAGCGCGGCATGACCTGCGGCCGCCTTGGCGGCGACGAGTTTGCCGTCGTGCTGCACAATCTCTCCTCGCCCGCCGTCGCCGAGGATCTGGCGCAGCGGATCATCGCGACGATCAGCCGGCCCTATGTCGTCGACAATCATCAATTGTTCGTCGGCGCCAGCGTCGGTTATGCGATCGGCCCGACCGACGGCGCGACGGTCGAGACGCTCACCCGCAACGCCGACCTGGCGCTCTATAAATCGAAGGACCGCGGCGGCAATGTCGTCGCCGCCTATGTCGCCTCGCTCCACGCGCAGGCCGAGGAACGGCGCGTGATGGAGCAGGAATTGCGCGGCGCGCTGGAACGCGGCGAGTTCGAGCTTTATTACCAGCCCGTCGTCACCGCCGCCGACGGCACGCTCAACGGCTTCGAGGCGCTGATCCGCTGGACCAACCACAAGCTCGGCAATGTCTCGCCCGGCCGCTTCATCCCGATCGCCGAGGACGCGCGCCTCATCTCGCCGATCGGCGAATGGGTGCTGCGCACCGCGTGCCACGAGGCGATGAAATGGCCGTCGAACCTGAAGGTCGCGGTCAACGTGTCGGCCGACCAGCTCACCGATCCCAGCTTCGCCTCGGTCGTCGTTTCGGCGCTCGCACAGAGCGGGCTTTCGCCGCAAAGGCTGGAGATCGAAGTCACCGAAAGCGTCTTCCTGCGCGACGGCGGCGGCGCGGCGCAGCTGCTCGACCAGCTCATCGGGCTGGGCATCCGGCTGTCGCTCGACGATTTCGGGACGGGCTATTCCTCGCTCGGCTATCTGCGCAAGACCCAGTTCTCGACGATCAAGGTCGACCGCAGCTTCGTCGTCGGCGCCGCGAAGGGCAGCATCGAATCGATCGCGATCATCCGCGCGGTCGTCGCGCTCGCCGACAGCCTCGGCATGTCGACCACCGCCGAGGGTGCGGAGACCGAGCTCGAGGTCGAAACGCTGCGCAGCTTCGGCTGCTCGAACATCCAGGGCTATTATTACGGGCGCCCGATGCCCGCGAGCGATGTGCTGACGCTGTTCCGCCGCCCCGACGACGTGGCGATCGCCGCGGCGTGACGATCGTCGCCCCCGCGAAGGCGGGGCCGCCGTCAGCCTTGCGCGGCCAGCCGAATACTCCGCACGACGAATCGAATGTCCTGCCAAAAGGTTCCCCGGTCCGCCGCATCTGCGGCGCGGCTCGTCGCTCGACGGGTGGTGGACGCCGCCGGGCGTGGCAAAGACGCCCCAACGCTTGAGAACAAGCCCCGGGGGTCGCAATCCATGGTCCAACGCCGCTTTCTGAACGCCGCCGTCGCGTCGGCGATGACGCTCGCCGGGCTGCTCGCCGGCGCTCCCGCCGCGGCGCAATCCTATCTGCAATGCGTTCCCTTCGCGCGCGCCGAATCGGGCGTCGACATCCGCGGCAACGCCAGGACCTGGTGGGCGCAGGCGGCGGGAAGCTATGCGCGCGGCAATGAACCGCGGCCGGGTGCGGTCATGGCCTTTGCGGGCACGCGCGGGATGCCGATGGGTCATGTCGCGGTGGTCAAGAAGATCGTCGGCGACCGCGAAATCCTGATCGACCATGCCAACTGGTCGCCGATCAATGGCCGCCGCGGCCAGATCGAGCGCGATGTTCGCGTCGTCGACGTCAGCGACGCAGGCGACTGGAGCCTGGTGCGCGTCTGGTACGCCCCGATCGGCGACCTTGGCCTGCGCGCCAATCCGGTGCAGGGCTTCATCTATGCGGGCGGCGAAGCGGGCGGGACGACCCCGGCGCCCAGCTTCAAGGCGCCCGTCTGGGCAACGAATGACTGGAAACCCGGCAACGGCCTTGCGCTCGTTGCCGCCTCGCTCGGCAACTGAGCCTTCCCCCCCACCTCCAGGGGCTCGACGAGCGACGAAACCATCCGGGGCGGCCCGCCGCTCCGGGTGGTTTCTGCTTTTAGAGCGCGGGGAGTTTTGAGTCGCCTCAGTCGGCGGCGGGCGCGCCCTCCTCGCCCGCGACATCCTCGAACCAGGCCTCGACCTCGCCCGCCAGCTTGATCGTCATCGGCTGGCCGAAGCGGTCCTTCGCCTTGCCCGCGGCAACGCGGATCCAGCCTTCGGAGATGCAATACTCCTCGACGTCGGTGCGCTCCTTGCCCTTGAAGCGGATGCCGATGCCGCGTTGCAGCACCTCCAGGTCGAAATGGGGCGAGCGCGGGTTGGTCGACAGGCGGTCGGGCGGCGTATCGGTCATGGGCAACTTTCCAGGAAAATGATGCGCGGCCCTAGCGGCACCTGACCGCCATCGTCAATCGCGAAGGCGCGCGGACCGCACGGATTGCGCGACGTTCCCCCGCCGACGCGCCGGTCAGGTCGGCGCCGCCTTCGCCTTGCGCGCCTGCCGCCACGAGCGCCGCTTCTTCACCATCGCCACCCCGTCGTCCGCGCCCCCCGGCGACGCCGTCAGCGGCACCGCCGGCACCGGCCGCCCCTCGGCCTCCGCGGCCGCGATCCATTCGCGATACACTTCGGGAATATCGCCCCCCGCCGCCACCCAGCCCGCCTCGCCGCCAAAGCGTTGCACCGGATCGGCGTCGGGCCGATCCTCGCCGATCTGCAACGGCCCGTGATAGGGCGAGGCAAGCGCGTCCAGCCGCACCAGCGGCACCGCGGGGTCGCCCAGCTGCGCCGCGATCGCGTCGGGGCCGCCCGCCGCGATCGCGGCATCGCTCGCACGCTGCCGCGCGGCGAGCGCGAGCAGCGCCGCATCGATCTCCGCCCGCGCCTGTTCGTCGAGTTCCATCCCCTCGAACCCCTCGATCAGCCCCGCCGCCGCATCCTGTGCCACGAGCGCGTCGCCATGCGTCCCGAGCGCCGTCGAGACGCCGCCATGGATCACCGTCCGCACCGTCGTGGTCGACGCCTCGGCCATCGCGCCCGCCGCCCCCGCGCCTCCCGCAGGTCCGCTCCCGTCGATCCCCCCTTTCCCGCGCGCGTCGCTCTCCCTGTTCCCGTTCGTGTCGAGCGAAGTCGAGGCACCCCGCGCTTCGACGCGACCCGCCGAGGCCGCCGCCCCCGCGCTCGCCCGCGTCGAGAAATAATTGATCGTCGTGCGCTTGCCCCCCGCATCCTGGCCGTAATGGCGCAGGCAGAACATCAGCAGCGCGTCATTATGCTTGCGCCGGAATCCCATCAGCTTGCCCGCGACAAAGACGGGCACCAGATAGCCGTCGATCGCGCGCTCGAACGCAATATCCTTCAGCCGCGCGACCCCGAAATCGAGCGCCGCCTCCCACGCCCGCCGAAAGCTCTCCGCGCCCGGCGCGCGGCGCAGCGTATAGCAATTCGTCTGCGCCATATTGACCATCGCCGCCGCGCGGCTGACCGACCCCGTATCGGCGAGCGCGGCGATAAAGGCCTTCTGCCGCTCGGGCGTCCACCCGTCGTGCCGATATTTGCGCGGCACCGGCGTAAAGTCGGGAAGCGGCGGCCGCGCCGCCTTCGCGATCGGGGTGCGATTCTGCATATCCTGTTCTCCTGTCGGTCAAAACCGGACAGGATATGACGGAGGGGAGGAATGTAGGAAAGGGTTTTGTTTATGGTTTGTTCTGGAATGAGGGTGGATGGCGTTACGCCCCATCAAAGCCGTAGCTGGCCGCAAAAGATCCAAGGAAATAGATCGAAATCGGTATGTTGCTTGCCACAAGGCTGATGACATGTTCCCCATATATTCTTATACGGTCGGAACCTTAGGAGAACGACCAATGCGCCGCAATACCGTCACCAAGCTGAAATCGGACCGTTCGGTATATATGGCTTGTCAGGACAATCTCGCTTTTATGCGCCCGCTGCCCGACGAGAGCATGAAGCTCATCGTGACCTCGCCGCCATACAATATAGGCAAAGCATACGAGCAACGCTCTCCTCTGGCAGAATACGTCAAGGGGCAAGCGCAAGTAATTTCGGAGTGTGTTCGGTTGCTTTCCAAGGGTGGGTCGCTCTGCTGGCAGGTTGGAAATCACGTTGACCGAGGCGAAATCTTCCCGCTTGATATGGTGCTTTACCCGATTTTCAAAGAGCACGGCCTCAACCTACGCAATCGGGTGATCTGGCATTTCGAGCATGGCTTGCACTGCTCCAAACGGTTGTCTGGCCGCTATGAGACCATTCTCTGGTTCACAAAGGGTGATAGCTATCATTTCGACGTCGACCCCATCCGGGTTCCGGCCAAGTATCCGGGTAAGAAGCATTTTAAGGGGCCTAAAGCAGGGCAACTCTCCGGCAATCCCCTTGGGAAAAATCCTGGGGATGTGTGGATATTTCCCAACGTCAAATCCAATCACGTCGAGAAGACGAGTCATCCATGTCAGTTCCCTGTCGAACTGGTCGAGAGGCTAGTATTGGCATTGACTGAACCCGGTGACGCCGTATTTGATCCTTACATGGGGGTAGGCTCCTCTGTCGTTGCAGCTGCCATGCACGATCGCATAGGCTATGGCTGTGACGTGGTATCGGAGTACGTCGACATTGCATGGCACCGGGTTCACGCATTGCGCGCTGGAACTTTGAAAACTCGACCAATGAACAAGCCGGTTTATGATCCTAGCTTGCCGAAGGGCGGGCACTAATGAGGATCGTTCAATACTATTCTCATCTTAACGGCTTCGAGTTCCTCAAGTATCACAAAGCCCACATCTGGGATGATCTCGAAGCCGTCGTAGCTGCTGTCGATGCCGAAGCCTGTCGGACCAAGGCGTCAGCGGAGGCTCGGAAAGAAGGGCGTCTGCTATACTCCCCAGTGGATATGAACAAAGAGTTCGCGCGCCTATTTGCGGACCATCATTGGACCGAGCGACGGGTTACAAACTGGCTGTCAGAGGACACCTCGCTATTGCGGGATATAATGTCCCTTGAACCGCAGGCGCAGAAGGAAATGATTGAGGCGCGAGGCCTTGAGCCGATTATGACCTACAATCAAACCGATTTCGTGAAGGATAGGGTAGCGGTCGAAATACAGTTCGGCAAATATGCGTTTGTCGCGCATGACCTGTTCGTTAAACATATGTCATTCTTCATTAGCGATGACATAGACGTCGGTATCGAGGTCGTGCCCATGAAGTCGATGGAACGCGAAATGTCTTCTGGGGTTCCCTACTACGAGCGGGACCTATTCAATCTCATGCGGCAGGGACGTGGCATTCCCGCGGTACCGATCATCTTGGTCGGCGTCGCGCCCTGACCGCCGACCAGTCGCCATAGCCGCGAACGTCGCCTTCTTGTTAATCTACGCCCAAAAAATTTTCTGGCCGCCGACAGCTGCTAGGCAGCGGCTATTTCACCTCCCGCCACGCCCCCACCGCCAAATCCCCGATCTCCCACCCCCCGATCCGCCAGCGCACCAGCCGCAGCGTCGGATGGCCGACCGCCGCCGTCATCCGCCGCACCTGGCGGTTGCGGCCTTCGGTGATGGTGAGTTCGAGCCATGAGTCGGGCACGCTCTTGCGGTATCGCACCGGCGGGTCGCGGTCCCACAGCTTTGGCGCCCCGATGCGGCGGACGGTCGCGGGGCGGGTCGGGCCGTCGTTCAGCGTGACGCCGCGGGCGAGCGCATCCAGCGCGGCGTCATCGGGCTCGCCCTCGACCTGCGCCAGATAGGTTTTGGGCATCTTGTGCTTCGGCGACGATATCCGCGCCTGGAGCGCGCCGTCGTCGGTCAGGACGAGCAGGCCTTCGCTGTCCTTGTCCAGCCGCCCGGCGGGATAGACGCCCGGCACGTCGATATAGTCGGACAGCGTCGCGCGCCCGCCGCCGGTCCCGTCCGCGCCGCCGCGATCGGTGAATTGCGACAGCACGCCGTACGGCTTGTTGAACAGGATCAGGCGGGGCAACCGGGCCTCCTCGGCTATCAAGAAACCCAACTGTAACCATTCGTGTCGAGCGAAGTCGAGACACGCCTGGAACGCGCCTGCCCTCGCGTGTCTCGACTTCGCTCGACACGAACGGACAGCGAGGCGCGAGCGGAAAGGGCGCGCGTGAACAGGAAAGCGGGCCGCCGCACTCAAAAGAAAAACCGGCGGCCGTTTCGGGCCGCCGGTCTGTATCTTACGCCGCTTCCTTCTTGCGGCTCGCCTTCTTGCGCTCGTGCGGGTCGAGGATCGCCTTGCGGATGCGGATGTTCTTCGGCGTCACCTCGACCATCTCGTCATCGTCGATATAGGCGATCGCCTGTTCGAGCGTCATGCGCCGCGGCGGCGTCAGGCGGATCGCATCGTCCTTGCCCGTCGAACGGAAGTTGGTGAGCTGTTTCGACTTCATCGGGTTGACCTCAAGGTCTTCGGGCTTGGCATTCTCGCCGATGATCATCCCCTCATAGAGCGCCTCGCCGGGCGAGACGAAGAGGATGCCGCGCTCTTCGAGCGGGCCGAGCGCATAGGCCACCGCTTCGCCATTGCCGTTCGAGATGAGGACGCCATTCTTGCGGCCCTCGATCACGCCCTTGTACGGGCCATATTTCTCGAACAGGCGGTTCATGATGCCGGTGCCGCGCGTGTCCGACAGAAACTCGCCATGATAGCCGATCAGGCCGCGCGAGGGGCCGCTGAAGGTGATGCGCGTCTTGCCGCCGCCCGACGGGCGCATGTCGGTGAGGTCGGCCTTGCGCAGCTGCATCTTCTCGACCACCGTGCCGCTATGCTCGTCGTCGACGTCGATGACGACGGTTTCATAGGGCTCGGTGCGCTGGCCGCTCTCGTCGGTCTGATAGAGGACGCGCGGGCGGCTGATGCCGAGTTCGAAGCCTTCGCGGCGCATCGTTTCGATGAGCACGCCGAGCTGAAGCTCGCCGCGGCCGGCGACCTCGAAACTGTCCTTGTCGGCGCTTTCGGTGATGCGGATCGCGACATTGGTTTCGGCTTCGCGGTACAGCCGGTCGCGGATCATGCGGCTCGTCACCTTGCTGCCCTCGCGGCCCGCCATCGGCGAATCGTTGACGGCAAAGCGCATCGACAGCGTCGGCGGGTCGATCGGCTGCGCGGCGATCGGCTCGGTCACGCTGGTGTCGGCGATGGTGTTCGCGACGGTCGCCTGCGCCAGCCCCGCGATCGCGACGATGTCGCCCGCCTTCGCCTCGTCGACGGGGACGCGGTCGAGCCCGCGGAAGGCGAGCAGTTTCGACGCGCGACCGGTTTCGATCACCTTGCCGTCCATGTCGAGCGCGTGGATCGGCTGGTTGACCTTGACCGACCCCGACTGGACGCGGCCGGTCAGGATCCGGCCGATGAAATTGTCGCGGTCGAGCAGCGTCGCGAGGAAGGTGAAGGGCGCATTTTCGTCGAGCCCCGGCGCGGGGACATGGCGGACGATCGTTTCGAACAGCGGCTCCAGCGTGCCGTCGCGCGCTTCGGGGTCGGGCGAGGCATAGCCGCCGCGGCCCGAGGCATAGAGGATCGGGAAATCGAGCTGCTCGTCACTGGCCTCGAGCGTCAGGAACAGTTCGAACACCTCGTCGAGCACTTCGGCGGCGCGCGCGTCGCTGCGGTCGATCTTGTTGACGACGACGATCGGTTTGAGGCCCAGCGCGAGCGCCTTGCCGGTGACGAACTTGGTCTGCGGCATCGGCCCTTCGGCGGCGTCGACGAGCAGGATGACGCCGTCGACCATGCTCAGGATGCGCTCGACCTCGCCGCCGAAATCGGCGTGGCCCGGCGTGTCGACGATGTTGATCCGCGTCGCATCATCGCCCTCGCCCCATTCGACGCTGGTGCATTTCGCCAGGATGGTGATCCCGCGCTCTTTCTCCAGGTCATTGGAATCCATGGCTCTTTCTTCGACGCGCTGGTTGTCGCGAAAGGTGCCCGACTGGCGGAAAAGCTGGTCGACGAGCGTGGTTTTGCCGTGATCGACGTGCGCTATAATGGCGATATTGCGGAGCGACATGGAAAAAAAGGCCTTTTGTGGAGATGAGCGGCAGCGCCGTGGCTGGGCGCGCCCTTAGCGATTATCCTGCTGCGGCGCAACAAAAGCGAGGTTGGCCGGATTGTATAATGATCGTGCTTCGCGTCGGCGCAGCCGCTGCACGAGGTCCTTCTCGAACGCCGCCCGCCACGCGGACAGCGCAGCGATGAAGCCATCGCTGTTTGCCGCCTTGTCGTGCATGTCGGCCAGCACGCGCGAGGCCGCCAGAAGCTCGCGTCGCTCGGCGCCAAACGGCGGGGCCGGATAGCGCTCGGCGATCAGCCCGAGCTGGTGGCGCGCAGCGGCCAGCAGCGCGCGCGCCGCGACGGGATCGGCGCGTCGCGCCATGCCGGTCGCGCCGCGCAGCGCAAAGTCGATCAGCCGCAACTGGTCGTCGAGGGCGCGTCGACCGGGCGGGTCGCCATCGGGACAGGGCGCGATCGCGCGCACATAGGCGGCAAGTGCCGCGAGCATCGCCGGCGTCGGCTCGCGTCCGGCGAACTCGTCGACAATCAAGTCGCGGACAAAGGATTCCAGCGCGCCGCCCGCCGGATCGCGCGACACTTTGCCCGGCCGCGCCAGATCGGGGATGGTGACGGGGTCAAAGCGGCCATTGCCACGCGCGGCTCCAAAGAAACTGTGGGTAACATCGGCCGTCCCCGCCCGGTCCGACACGCCCGCCATCAGGAAATGCGCGTTGTCACGGCCATTGACATGACAACCGGCGCAGCTCAGCCCGGCCTTGGCGGCCTGGCCGCCGAGCAGTCGCGGGCTGTTGAACAGCGCCTCTCCGGCCTGCACCTCCACCGCTGCGCTGCCCAGGCAAGCCGCAGGCTGCGTCGACAGGGCGGCAAGCTCGGCTCCGGGAGCCGTCCAACGCAGTATTTCGAACGGCGGCGGCGCGGCGGCGGGGGTCGCGGGAACGGCAAGCGCCAGCGCGCCGACAATGCCGCCGGTGCGCAGCATCAGCTTGCCGATCGCACTTTCTCCTCGATCCAGCGGCGCAGTTCATCGGCCTCGTTGCAACCAAAACCGCAGATCGCGTCGAGCCGCGCCAGATGCGCCTTCGCCCCGGCAACATCGCCCCGCTCGAGCTTCAGCTCGCCATAATATTCGATCGCGCCGCGGTGGGTCGGCGCGATCGCAAGCGCGTCGCGATAATAGGCTTCGGCCGCGTCGTGACGCCCAAGCTTGCGGTTCGCGAAGCCGAGGTAAGTCAGCACATCGGGGTGCGGCCCCGCCGCCCAGAGCGCGGCGTCGAGTTTCGCGATCGCCGCTTCGTAACGATGTTCGTTGATGAGCGCGACGGCCGCAACATAGGTCGTGTCGAGCGCTTCTGCCGATGGCGGCCGCACATCGGGCGCGACCGCAGCACTTGCCTGCGGCCTCGCGGCGATCGCAGCCTCCAGCCGGGCGATCGCATCGGCAAGCTTTGCCGAATCGGCACAGCCGCCCGCGCATTGTTGCTGCATCATTTTCAGTGCCTGCAACTGCTCGTCCGCCTTGCCGGCCTTGCCGAGTTTCGCGTGCGCGATGCCCAGATCGCGGCGCGCCTCGACCATTTTCCCATCGTGGCGCACTGCCGTTGCGAGTGGCTTTACCGCGCGCGAAAAATCGCCCAGCGCCATATGGCTGGCGCCGAGCAGATAATTGGCCTGCGGGTTCGCGGGGACGGCTGCCACGACCTTTTTGAGAGCTTTCGCCGCCTCGGCATAGCGGCCCGCGGCAAAGGCATCGACGCCCTTCTGATAGTCGATGGTCGGGTCATAGATACTCTGGCTCGGCGGCGCGCCGCCTCCCCCGCCACCGCCGCCCGCCGCAAGGGCGAGGGGCGCCGCCAGCGCCGCACAGGCGGCGAGCAGAAGCAAGGATGACCGGTAGTAGCGCATGGCGTGTCGCTCCTCGGTGCGGAGACGGCTCAGTCTACCACAGAAGCGACCGATGCGAAACGGATCAAAGCATCGCGATCAACCGCTCGACTTCCTGCCCCGCGGCGCGGGCAGCATGGCGCAGGTTCGTCTGGAATGCGCCCCCGCTGTCACAATTCGCCTCGTCGGTCACCGCCTTGATCGCCGCCCATGGCTTGCCGAGCCGCATCGCCGCCTGCGCCACCGCGCCGACCTCCATGTCGACGAGCGTTGCGCCGAGCGACGTGAGATCGGCGGCGGCATCGGGACAGGCGATGAAACTGTCGCCGCTGGCGATGCGCGCGTGCGGCAGGTCGAGCCCCGGATCCGCCATCGCCGCGAAATGCGCGCCCGACGATCCCCGCCCCGGCTCGCCTATCGGCCAGTCGCCCGCACGATAGCGACGGAAGCGGCCGGGCTCGGTCGCGCCATAATCATGCTGCAACGCCTCGGCGATCCAATAGGCGCCCGGCGGCGCGCCGAGCGATCCGCAAGTGCCCGTCATCATAATGAGGTCAGCGTCGCCGCCGAGCACGCCTACCACCAGCGCGGCGTTGACCTTGCCGAGCCCGCAGGTGGCGATGGCGACCTCATGGCCATCCGCGGCGATGCGACGGACGGCGAAGGGATCGTCGCTGCGTTCGCCGACGTCCGGAAACAATGCGTTGGCCTCTTCGGGAAGTGCGGCGAGAATCAGGATATGGGCCATCGGTTTCCTGTAGCGTCGGAGCGGGCGGGTGGGAAAGATTCGCGTATGCGCGGCCGGTTGCGACCCCAAGCGGACGTTTCCTTCGACCTCACTCTGAACCTGTTTGGCCTTTATCCCTTTCGGGCAAATATCTGCCGGGTTCCGGGGCATCGTAGAGCAGCACCTGACTTTTGGACGCCCATGAACCCCGGCCTTGGCCGGGGTCCGGCCCTCCCCTGTCCCAAAGGGATAAGCGCCAACTGGTTTCAGGGGCCATCGCCCGGTCGTTTCCTTCGGCGCTGCGTTTGATCGAAGGTCGGGCCATAAAGGCGACCGTATCGGGGCGCATGTCCGTATATTTTGCCGCTTCAAGCGTGCCATCGCGTGCCATAGCGGGCGATGGCGGCGCCGCTCCGTCCGCGTCCTCGCGAGCGGCGGCGCCACAGGCGCATACTTGCCAAGCGCCCGTCGGGCCGTCATCGCTCTCTCCCATGCTCGCGCGTATCTTTCCCGACCGTTTCGTCCCCGTCCTGTTCGCGACGATCCTGCTCGCGAGTCTGCTGCCGGTGCGCGGCGCCGCGGTGCCGGTCGCCGAAGCCGTTTCCACCGCGGCGATCGTCCTGCTGTTTTTTCTCAACGGGGTCCGCCTTCCGCGCGACGAAGTGTTGCACGGCATCCGCAACTGGAAGCTGCAGGGCGCCGCGCTCCTCTTCTGCTTCGGCGCCATGGCGCTGCTCGGCCTCGCCGCGCAGGCGGCGCTCGCGCGCTGGCTTCCCGCGACGCTGGCGATCGGCTTTCTCTTCCTCGGCATCCTTCCTTCGACCGTCCAGTCGGCGACCGCCGCGACCTCGATGGCGGGCGGGAATGTCGCTGCAAGCGTCGTAGCCGCGGCGCTGCTCAATCTGGTCGGGGTCGCACTGTCGCCGTTGCTCTTCGCGTTGCTCGCGGGCAGCGCCGCGGCGATTCATGGCGCAGCGGTGCTGCGCATCGTGTCGATCCTGCTCCTTCCCTTCCTCCTCGGACAGCTTGCCCAGCGCTGGCTTCGTCCGCGGGTCCTCGCCCACCGCGGCCTTGCGACCTTCATGGATCGCACCGCGATCGCGATCGCGGTCTATGTTGCCTTTTCCGCAGCGGTCGTGGCGGGCATCTGGGACCAACTCGCCGGACGCGAGATCGCCATCGTCCTCGGCGTAACGGCGTTCATGCTTGCGCTCGCCTTCGGCGGAGCCTGGACGCTCGGCAGGTTGCTGCAACTTGCACGGACCGACCGCATCACCCTGCTTTTCGCGGGCGCCCAGAAAAGCATCGCGGTCGGCGCGCCGCTCGCCGCGACACTGTTCCCGCCCGCCATTGCCGGCATGGTGCTGGTGCCCATCCTCGTTTATCATATGACACAGCTGGTCGTGTCAGCGTGGATCGCGCCGGAATTGAACAGGGCAAGGTCAGTGTAATGCTTGTATAATACAGTGCCGCATGCCATATAGGCGGGCGGCCCTGGAAACTCTCTTGAGGGCTGGAAGGAAGACGAATGAGCGAAGTGACCGCCACGGCGACCGCAACCGACGAGCTGAAGCTGACGCCGCCCGAACCCGTGCCCGCAGTGACGCCTGACAAGGCGGCCGGCCTTGTACCCCTGTCGACCGAACAGAAATCGAAGCTGGAGGAACGCGTCGACGGCTTCATCGACGATCTGGTTGCACAGGACGTCAATTCGCCAGCATTCGGACAAAAGGTCGACCAGATCACCAATATGGGCCGCAAGGAAATGCTGGAAGCGGCGAACCAGTCGAACCGTTTCCTCGACCGCCCGATCAAGGCGATGGATCGCGACACCGACATCGGCCAGAATCTGATCGAGCTGCGCAATACGGTCGAACGGCTAGATCCGTCGGCGAATGGCAAGCTGATCAGCAAGCGCGGCCTGCTCGACAAATTGTTCGGCAGCAGCGTAACCAACTATTTCGCCAAATACCGCAGCGCCCAGTCGCATATATCAAGCATTCTCACCGCGCTTGCGAACGGCAAGGACGAGCTGTTGATGGACAATGCCGCCATCGACGTCGAACGCCGCAAGCTGTGGGAAGCGATGGGAAAGCTGGAGCAGATGGTCCACATCGCCCAGACGCTCGACCGCAAGCTGGAAGAGAAGGCTGCCGAACTCGACGGTGTCGATCCCGCCAAGGCGAAGGTATTGCGTGAAAATGCGCTGTTTTATGCGCGCCAGCGGACGCAGGACCTGCTGACGCAAATGGCGGTCACAGTGCAGGGCTATCTCGCGCTCGACCTCGTCAAGAAGAACAATATCGAGCTGGTGAAGGGCGTCGAGCGCGCCAGCACCACCACCGTCGGCGCGCTCAAGACCGCAATCACCGTTGCGCAGGCGATGACCAATCAGAAGCTGGTGCTCGAACAGATCACCGCGCTCAACACCACCACCGCGAACATCATCGACGGCACCTCGAAAATGCTCAAGGACAATACTGCGCGCATCCACGAACAGGCGGCGTCGAGCACGATCCCGATGGAAACGCTGCAACGCGCCTTTCAGAATATCTATGACACGATGGACGCGATCGACACCTTCAAGCTGAAGGCGCTCGACAGCATGAAGACCACGGTGACGACGCTGGAGGGCGAGGTCGCCAAGTCGAAGGGCTATATCGCGCGCGCCGAGGGCGCGGCCCAGGCGCAGGCGAGCGTCGGCGGCGCCGAGAGCCCGCTCACCGCAATCGAGGGATGACGGCGACGCGATGAGCATGAGCGAAGTCGACAAGATCCGCCTCTCGGCCGAATCGGCGATCGAACGGTCGCGCGACCGGCGGCGGCCGATCGGCACCAAGAGCGTCGCGCTGCGCCGCCAGCATCTCTACAAGAAGCTGGGCCGGATGCTGATCGCGGGCGGCGTGCTGCTGCTCGGCGCCGCTATCTTCGGCGCGCTGATCCAGCCGCTCGGCTTCACCGGGCTGCTCGCGCTCTTCGTCCTGCTTATCGGCGTCGCGGTGCTGTTCGGCAAATGGCCACCCTTTCCCGAACCGCGCCAGGCGGATCTTCCGAAAACCGACTTGAAACAGCTCGCCGGGCGCACCGAAATCTGGCTCGAGGCGCAGCGCCCCGCGCTGCCTGCCCCCGCACGCCAGCTGATCGACGGTATCGGCGTCCAGCTCGACCTGCTCGCGCCGCAACTCCAGACGCTCGACCCCGCGACACCCGCCGCAGCGAACATCCGCAAACTCGTCGGCGAGGATCTGCCCGAACTCGTCGCGGGCTATCAGCGCATCCCCGCGGGCCTCCGCACCGAAGCCCACGCCGGCCGCACCCCCGACGAAACGCTCGTCGGCGGCCTGAAAATGCTCGAAAGCGAAATCGGCAATGCCGCGCGCAGCCTCGCCGCAGGCGAACTCGACAAGCTCGCGACGCGCGAACGCTATCTCCAGCTCAAATATCAGGGGCTTGATGGCGATGACGGCACCGGCCGCCAAGACTGACGCCGGGTTCCGGGTAAAGTCCACTGTCTGGAAACTGGATGCCCCGCGAGGATTCGAACCTCGATAGACGGAATCAGAATCCGTAGTCTTACCATTAGACGACGGGGCAAGGAGGGGCGCGCAATATGATCCGGCGCGCGCGCTGTCAAGGCCGCCGCGCCGATCGGCAACAGTCTGCTTGCCCTGCCGCATTTCGCCGCTAGCATCGCCCGCATAACAAGGGGGCCGCGTCGCGGCGCAGGCACCTGCATAGGAGTGGGCTGATGCGTCATGTCGCGATCGTCGGGTCGGGTCCGGCGGGCTATTACACCGCCGAAACATTGCAGAAGGCGGACGACATTGCGGTCGACGTCATCGATCGCCTGCCCGTTCCCTATGGCCTGATCCGCACCGGCGTCGCGCCCGATCACCAGTCGATCAAGGCGGTGTCGCGCCGTTATGAAGGCGTCGCGCTGACCGACAATGTCCGCTTCGTCGGCCATGTCGCGGTCGGTGCCGACGTCAGTATCGCGGAGCTGGTCGCACTGTATGACGCGGTCATTCTCGCGACCGGCGCGCCGAACGACCGACCGCTGGGCATTCCCGGCGCCGATCTGCGCGGGGTGATCGGCAGCGCCGCTTTCGTCGGCTGGTACAACGGCCATCCCGATTTCGCGCATCTCGATCCGCCGCTCGATGCCCCAGGCGTCGCGGTGATCGGCAACGGCAATGTCGCGCTCGACGTCGCGCGCATCCTCGCCAAGACGTCCGCCGAGTTCGCCGGTAGCGACATCGTCGCGCACGCGCGCACGGCGCTCGCGGCCAGCGGTGTGCGGCATATCCACATCCTCGGCCGCCGTGGCCCGCACCAGATCGCGATGACGCCCAAGGAGCTTGGCGAACTGGCGCACCTTGAGCGCGCGAGCCCGCGCGTCGACCCCGCCGACCTGCCCGACGAGGGCGGCGACGCGCTGCTCGAACCGGGGATGCGCAAGTCGGTGACGCATCTGCGCAGCTTTGCCGCCAATCCGGTCGCCAAACCGGTGACGATCGACTTCGATTTTTTCGCCATGCCCGTCGCGATCGAGGGCACGCACGAAAATGGCGGCCGTGTCCAGCGCGTGATCGTCGAACGAACCGAACTCGACGCCGATCTGCGCAGCCACGGCACGGGCGAAACCTACGCCATCGACGCGGGGCTGGTGATCAGCTGCATCGGATACCAGACCCCGCCGATCCCTGGTGTGCCCTATGAGCATGGCCGCGGCCGCTTTGCCAATGACGAGGGGCGGATATTGCCTGGTCTCTATTGCGTCGGCTGGGCGCGGCGCGGACCATCGGGGACGATCGGCACCAACAAGCCCGATGGCGCGCGCGTCGCCGAAATGGTGCTGGAGGATATCGGTCGCGGTGCGGGCAAGGTGGGGCGGCCGGGGCTCGACGCGCTGCTCGCCAGCCGCGGCATCGCGCCCGTCACCTTCCGCGACTGGCGCCGGATCGACGCGGCGGAGGTGGCCGCCGCGCTCGACGGGAGCCCGCGCGAAAAGTTCACCAGCGTCGAGGCGATGCTCGCCGCGATCGGACGGTGAGGCAGCGCATCCGCACCGCGCTGCGCTGGCTGCTCACGCTCGCTTATGGCTATGCGGGCTGGCGGCATCTGGCGACCCCAGAGCCTTTCCTCGCGATCACCCCGCCGTGGGTGCCGCGGCCCGAACTGGTCGTCGCGGTGACCGGGATCGCCGAGATCGCGGGCGCGATCGGCCTGACGATCCCCGCCATGCGCAAGGCGGCGGGCTGGGGGCTCGCCTTCTATGCCCTGTGCGTCTGGCCCGCCAATCTTCACCATGCGCTCGCCAATGTCGCGATCGGCGGCGCGACGCTCGGCTGGTGGTATCACGGCCCCCGCCTCGCCGCGCAGCCACTCATCATCTGGTGGGCGCTATGGGCAAGCGGCGCGGTGGAGTGGCCATTTCGGCACGGTACGGACCGATAGGCTATTTCGCCACCGGCGTTTCGACCGGCGGCTGACCCTTCTGGCTTGCGGCAAAGGCCTCGACCGCCTTCAGCACGCGCAGCATGTTGCCGCTCGCAATCTTCTCCAGCTCGGCCTGCGAATAGCCGCGCCGCGCCAGCTCGACGAACAGCGCCGGATAGCCCGCGACATCCTCCATGCCCACGGGCGCCGAATCCATACCGTCATAGTCGCCGCCGAGTCCGATATGGTCGACGCCGATCATGTGTTTCAGATGGTCGATATGGTCGGCGACCCTGGCAATCTGCGTTTTCGGGGCGGGGTTCGCAGCGTCCCACGCCGTGAGCGCCGCCGCAACCGCCGCGGGATCGCCCGGATACATCGCCTTCAGCCGCGCCTCCACGCCAGTGCGGTCGAGGCCATGCGCGCGGACATCGGCGTCGAGGAAGCCCGGCAGGAACACCACCATCACGATCCCGCCATTGGCCTTCACCGCGGGCAGCACGCTGTCGGGGACATTGCGCGGATGATCGTTTATCGCGCGCACGCCCGAATGGCTGAACATCACCGGCGCCTTCGACGCCGCGAGCGCATCCTTCATCGTCGCCTCGCTGACGTGGCTCAGATCGACGATCATGCCGATGCGGTTCATTTCCTGGACCACCTGGCGCCCGAAATCGGTGAGGCCGCCATGCTCCGGTGCGTCGGTCGCGCTGTCGGCCCATGGCACATTTCTGCCGTGGGTCAGCGTCATATAGCGTACGCCCATGCCATACATTTCGCGCAGCACCGCCAGGCTCGACCCGATCGAATGCCCGCCCTCGATCCCCAGCATCCCGGCGACCTTGCCCGCCTTCATCGCCTTTTCCAGCTCGGCGGAATTGTCGGCGAGCATCAGGTCGGCGGGATAGCGCGCGACCAGCCGCTTCATCACGTCGATCTGCTCGATCGTCTGCTGCACCGCTTTCGCCTCGTTGGTGGTCGAGGGAACGTAAACCGACCAGAATTGCGCGCCGACATGCCCGCGGCGCAGCCGGGTGAGGTCGGTGTGCATCGCGATCCGGTCCCCGGTCGCGGTATCGGTCGTGTCGACGAAATCGAAATCATTGATGACGTTATCGACGCGCGCGCGCAGCGCCCAGGGCACGTCATTATGCCCGTCGAACACCGGCGCCTTCTTGAGCGCGGCCGCGGCCACCGCCTCGGGCGAGGTCTGGGCGGCGACGGGGCTGGAAACAAGGGCGAGCGCGGCGAGGCTGACGAGCAAGGAGGCTTTGTTCATGGCGCGCGACCCTAACCGCTTGATCGCGCAGCGCAAGCGCGCGGGCGAAAGAAAGGCACCTTGACGTTTACGTCAACCCCGCGCAGCATCGGTGCATGACAGCTTTCGACGACTGGCGCGCCCGTTCGCCCTATTATGGCGAAACCCATGAGGCGCTGGCCGCGAGCGTCCGCCGCTTCGTCGAACGCGAGATCGCGCCCAACATCGACCGCTGGGAAGCCGAAGGCGAACTGCCGCGCGAACTGCACAAAAAGGCCGCCGAAGCGGGCATCCTTGGCCTGCGCTATCCCGAGCAATATGGCGGGCACAGCAAGGGTTTCGACATTTTCCACGGGCTTGTCGTCACCGAAGAGCTGGCCGCGGTTGGCGCAGGGGGGCTTGGCGCGTCGCTGATGACGCACGGCATCGGCCTGCCGCCGATCCTTGCGCTGGGGTCCGATCATTTGAAACAGCGCGTCGCCCCGCCGGTGCTCGCGGGCGAGAAGATCATCGCGCTCGGCATCACCGAAGCGAGCGGCGGCAGCGACGTCGCGAACCTCAGGACGACAGCGGTCAGGGACGGCGACAGCTATATCGTCAATGGCGACAAGATGTTCATCACCAGCGGCATGCGCGCCGACTGGCTGACCTGCGCGGTGCGCACCGGCGGGCCGGGTGCGGGCGGCATCTCGCTGCTGCTGATCGACATGGACTCGCCCGGCGTCGAACGGACAAGACTCGACAAGATGGGCTGGCGGTGCAGCGACACCGCCGCGATCCATTTCAGCGACGTCCGCGTCCCCGTCGAAAATCTGATCGGGCCGGAGAATGGCGGCTTCATCGGCATCATGCGCAATTTCAACGGCGAACGGCTCGGCATGGCGATGGGCTGCTGCGCCTATGCCCGCGTCGCGATGGCCGAAGCCGCCGAGTGGGCGCAGCATCGCGAAACCTTTGGGCGTCCGCTCGTCGGCCACCAGTCGATCCGCATCAAGCTCGCCGACATGGAACGCCAGATCGAGGCGACGCAGGCGTGGGTCGATTTGTGCGCGTGGCAGGTGAAGGAGGGCAAGGACCGTCCTGCCGATTTCGCGATGCTCAAGGTGCAGGCAACGCGAATGCTGGAGGCCGTCGCGCGCGAAGCGGCGCAGGTGCTGGGAGGCGCGTCCTACATCACCGGCAGCAAGGTCGAGCGCATCTACCGCGAGGTCCGCGTCAATGCGATCGGCGGCGGCAGCGAGGAAATCATGCTCGACCTCGCGGGGCGGCAGTTGTTTGGTGGCAAGCGTTAGAATAGGCGAGCCTGCGGCCTCTCGACACAGACGGGCCTTCGCGGCACATTCGCCGCATGGACAATTCATCGCATAGCTGGCCCGCCGAGGCCGAAACCCTCCTCGACGACCTTGTCGACCTGCGCCGCGCGATTCATCGCGAGCCGGAGCTGGGCCTCCAGAACCCCAGGACGCTCGCCAAGATCAAGGACGCGCTCGCAGGGTTGCCGCTCGAGTTTCGCGAGGGGCCCTCGACGACCGGGCTGGTCGCGATCCTGCGCGGGCCCGCGAACGGGCGCACCGTGCTGCTGCGCGGCGACATGGATGCGCTGCCGCTCGTCGAGGACACCGGGCTCGATTTCGCGTCCGAAACGACCGGCGCGATGCATGCGTGCGGGCACGACACGCATGTCGCGATGCTGGTCGGCGCGGCGAAGCTGCTCTGCGCGGCGCGCGACCGCTTGCCCGGCACCGTCCTGTTCATGTTCCAGCCGGGCGAAGAAGGCCATCATGGCGCGCGCTTCATGCTGGACGACGGGCTGATCGACCCGCTGCCCGACGCCGCCTTTGCGCTCCACATCATGCCCAACGCGCCGCACGGCATCTTTGCCGGGCGCGCGGGGCCGCTGCTCGCCTCGTCGGATGTCCTCTCGATTACCGTCAAGGGCGCGGGCGGGCACGCTTCGATGCCGCACGATGCGGTCGATCCGATCCCCGTCGCCTGCGCGATCGTCACCGCGATCCAGACGATGGTGACGCGACGCATTTCGGTGTTCGATCCCGCGGTTGTCACGATCGCGAAGATCACTGCCGGGACCACGAACAACATCATCCCCGAGACCGCCGAGATGCTGGGCACGATCCGCACCCTGTCACCCGAACGCCGCGCCATGGTCGCGCGCGAGCTGAATCGCCTCGCTCCCGCAATCGCCGAAGCGCATGGCTGCACCGCCGAGGTCCATATCGAGGAAGGTTTCCCCGTCACCATCTGCGACAGCCGCGCCGCCGCCTTCGGTCAGCGCGTCGTCGAGAATGTGTTCGGCGAAGCGGCGTGGCTGACGATGGACAATCCGGTGATGGGCGCCGAGGATTTCGCCTATGTCCTCGAAAAAGTCCCCGGCGCGATGTTCTGGCTCGGCGCCAGCCACGCAGGCAGCGACTGGCGCCAATGCTGCGGCCTGCACAGCAACCGCATGGTGCTGGACGAAAAGGTCATGGCGCGCGGCGCGGCGCTGCACGCAGCGCTGGCAGAACGGTTTTTGAACGAGGGGTTCGGGCAGGAATAGTCTCACGCAAAGGCGTTCGTCGCATCGCCAACGACCATCGCGTTTGGGATGTCTTCGTCCTTGCGCCTTCACGCCTTTGCGTGAGATTTTCTTACCCCAACCTCACGGCACCAGCACCGTATCCACCGCCTGCGGCAGCATCCCGGGATAGTCGAGCGTATAATGCAGCCCGCGGCTTTCCTTGCGGTGGAGCGCGCTGCGGACGATCAGATCGGCGGTTTCAATGAGGTTGCGCAGTTCGATCAGGTCGGTGGTCACGCGGAATTGCGAATAATATTCATGCACTTCATGCCGCAACAAGGCGATGCGATGCCGGGCACGTTCGAGGCGCTTGGTCGTGCGCACGATACCGACATAATTCCACATGAAGCGGCGGATTTCGGTCCAGTTCTGCTTGATGACGACCTCTTCGTCGGAATCGGTGACGCGGCTTTCGTCCCACGCGCGGATCGCGGGGGGCGGTTCGAGCTGGTCCCAGCGCGCGATGATGTCCTTCGCCGCCGCCTCGCCGAACACGAAACATTCGAGCAGGCTGTTCGACGCAAGGCGGTTCGCGCCGTGCAGTCCGCTTTCGGAGCATTCGCCCGCCGCGTACAGCCCCGGCAGGTCGGTGCGACCCGCAAGGTCGATCAGCACCCCGCCGCAGGTATAATGCTGCGCCGGGACCACCGGGATCGGCTGCTTCGTCATGTCGATGCCGAGGCCGAGCAGCTTGTCGTAGATGTTGGGGAAATGGCCTGCGACGAAATCGGGGTCCTGATGGCTGATGTCGAGGTGGACATAATCGAGGCCGTAACGCTTGATCTGGTCGTCGTTCGCGCGCGCCACCACGTCGCGCGGCGCCAGTTCGGCGCGCGGATCGTAATCGGGCATGTAGCGGTGCCCGGTTTCGGGATGCTTCAAAATCCCGCCCTCGCCGCGCACCGCCTCGGTGATCAGGAAATTCTTGACGTCGAGGTTGAACAGGCAGGTCGGGTGGAACTGCATCATTTCCATGTTGCTGACGCGCGCGCCCGCGCGCCAGGCCATCGCGATGCCATCGCCGGTCGCGCCGCGCGGCGCGGTCGAAAATTGATAGACGCGCCCCGCGCCGCCGCTCGCAAGGATTGTCGCGCGGCCGACATGCGCGTGGACCGTGCCGCTCGCCTCGTCGAGCGCATAGACGCCCCATACGCGCCCCGACCCCGAATAGCGCGCTTCGTGCCGCCCGGTGATGAGGTCGATGCACGCCTGCCCCGGCAGCAGCGTGATGTTCGGATGCGCCTCGGCGGTCTTGAGCAGCGCCGCCTGCACCGCCCAGCCGGTCGCGTCGTCGACATGGACGATGCGGCGGTGCGAATGGCCACCCTCGCGGGTGAGGTGCAACCCGCCTTCTTCCATGTTGAAGGGCACGCCCATCCGGGCGAGCCGTTCGATCGCTCGCGGGGCATTTTCAATCACGAACTCGACCGTCTCGCGCCGGCTCAATCCCGCCCCCGCGACCATCGTGTCCTCGATATGATTGTCGAATGTGTCGCCCGCGTCGAGCACCGCGGCGATGCCGCCCTGCGCCCAGGCCGTTGACCCGCCAGTCAGATCGCCCTTCGCGAGCACGAGCACACGACAATGATCGGCGAGCGCGATGGCGGCGGTGAGACCGGCAGCGCCTGAGCCGATGATGATGACGTCGTGGGAAGAATCAGCGGCCATCAAATTTCCGTTCGTATCGAGCGAAGTCGAGATGCCCCTCGGCCTTGCGCTGTCCTTATGGGTGTCTCGACTCCGCTCGACACGGACGGGAACCGGGGTTCACCCATTCGCCGCGCGCGTCAGATTGAGGAACACATCCTCCAGATCGGCCTCGCGCGTCGAAACGTCGACGATGCCATGCCCCATGGCGTTGACCGCGGCGAGCACTTCGCCCGCGTTCATCCGGTCCTTGTTGTAACTGATCGCGAGGCCGCGCGTCCCCTCGCGCTCGATCTTGTCGAAGGCGGGGTGGGTCGGCAGGTCGGTGATGTCGTGGTCCAGCGTCACGACGACGATCTTCTCGCGCGCCATATCGACCAGCTCGCGTGTCGGTTTGTTCGCGATCAGTCGGCCATGGTTGATGATCGCAATCCGGTCGCACAGCTCCTCGGCCTCTTCCAGATAATGCGTCGTCAGCACCACGGTGACGCCGCGGTCATTGAGCGACTGCACATAGTCCCAGAGCTGCTGGCGCAGTTCGATGTCGACCCCTGCCGTGGGTTCGTCGAGAACGATGATCGGCGGCGAATGGACCATCGCCTTGGCGACGAGCAGCCGCCGCTTCATGCCGCCCGACAGCGTGCGCGCATAGGCGTCGCGCTTGTCGGACAGGTGGACGGCCGCGAGCAGCTCGTCCGAAATGCGCTTCGCCTTTGGGACGCCGTAAAGCCCCGCCTGATTCTCCAGCGTCTCATAGGGTGTGAAGAAGGGATCGAAGACGATCTCCTGCGGGACGATGCCGATCGAATATTTGGCATTCCGGGGATCGGCGTCGATGTCGAATCCCCATATACTCGCATGGCCGCTGGTCTTGTTGACCAGCCCCGCGAGGATATTGATCAGCGTGGACTTGCCCGCACCATTGGGGCCGAGCAGTCCGAAAATCTCCCCTCGCGGCACGTCGAAACTGACATTGTCGAGCGCCTGCTTGCCGCCGGCATAGATTTTGGAGACGGCATCGATGCGGATCGCGGCTTCACTCATGGCCGCCTCCATAGCGGCGCGGTCGCGCTGGCGAAAGGCGGCATTTGGCACCGAACCCGATGTTAACGATAAATTGGAAAGTCGCGGGTTAAGGGGCCTCCTGTGAGGACCAGCCACATCTTTCGTCCGCTGCCGATGTCGCGCAGCCTGAGCGCGCTTGCGATGCTGATCGCGTCCGCCGCCGCACCGCCGGCACTGGCGCAATCGACCACGCAGGCCGAAGCCGAAGCCATCGTGCTTCGTCCGCTTTCCTTCTTCAAGGTCAACGACCTCGACTTCGGTGACATCATCCCGTCGAATAGCGCGGGAACGGTGACGATCGAACCCGACGGATCGCGCTCCCGCACCGGCGGCGTCACGCTGGTGGGCGACGGCGGTGCGCCCGCGCGCTTCGCCGGGCTGGGCAGTTTCAACCGTCAGGTCGATATCTCGCTGGGATCGAATGCGATCTGGATCACCGGACCGGGCACGCGGATGCGCGTCCGCACTTTCGAGATTGGCAGCACGCCGACCGCGATCCTGTCAACCCGGCCGACGCGCTTTCGAATCACCTCGCCGCTCGGCAATTATAATTTTCCCGTCGGTGCGACGCTTGAGGTCGGCGCGAACCAGGCACCCGGCGAATATAGCGGCACCTTCACGATTACGCTCAACTATCTTTAGTTCTTCTGTGGGGGGACGACGGCACCGGGGGACCACTGGCACCCGGAAGGGGGCTTGCACCGGTGCCGTCATGGTCCTCATCTAGAGCCGATTGCCGACCCTTCCCCCGCTTGCTATGGGCGCGAGCGATGACCCAGCCTGCACCCGCCCCCGAAACCATCCGCACACCCAGGACCCGCATCGCCTGCGACGGCACCGGCGACGGCCTCGCCGATGCGGCGCTCGGCCATCCGCGTGTGTGGCTCGAAATCGACCCCGACGCCGGCTTCGTCGATTGCGGCTATTGCGACCGCCGCTTCGTGCTGATCGGCGGCGTCGCGGATAAGGCATAGCCCGGACGAACGGCCTTTGCGTCGGCGGCCCCGCGTCCCTATATCGGTTCGATGACAAGCCCCACCGATCCCCGCCGCTTCCTCTATCGCGCCGACGCGCTCGACCCCGATCTGGCGCAAAAGCTCGCGTGCGAGGCCTTGGCAAAGGCCGACGACGGCGAACTTTACCTGCAATATCGCGCGACCGAGAGCTTCGGCTTCGACGACGGGCGGCTGAAAACCGCCGACTATTCGACCGATGCGGGTTTCGGCCTGCGCGCCGTGTCGGGCGAGATGACGGGCTTTGCACACGCGAGCGACATCAGCGCCGACGCGATCCGCCGCGCGGCCGAGACGCTCGCGCTGCTCGATCCGGCGAAACAGGCGCACGCCGCACCGCCGCCGCGCACCAACCGCCATCTTTATGACGAGGCGAACCCGCTCGACCTGGTCCCCTTCGCAAAGAAGGTCGCGCTGTGCCAGCAAGTCGACGCCGCCGCGCGCGCACGCGATCCGCGCGTCGTGCAGGTTTCGGTTGCGCTCGCGGGCAGTTGGTCGGTCGTCGAGATCGTCCGCGCCGACGGCTTCCTCGCGACCGACATCCGCCCGCTCGTCCGCCTCAACGTCTCGATCGTGGTCGAGGAGAATGGGCGGCGCGAGAGCGGCTATTTCGGCCTCGGCGGCCGTTACATGTACGATCATCTGTTCGAGGAAGCGCAGTGGAACCGCGCGATCGACGAGGCGCTGAGCCAGGCGCTCGTCAACCTCCGCGCCGTCGATGCCCCCGCGGGCGAGTTTACCGTGCTGCTCGGTCCCGGCTGGCCGGGCGTGCTGCTGCACGAAGCCGTCGGCCACGGCCTCGAGGGCGACTTCAACCGCAAGGGCACCAGCGCCTTTTCGGGCCGCATCGGCGAGCGCGTCGCCGCGCCCGGTGTCACCGTGGTCGACGACGGCGCGATGGAAAGTCCCGTCGGCGGTGGCCGCCGCGGCTCGCTCAGCATCGACGACGAAGGCACCCCGACGGGCGAAACCGTGCTGATCGAGGACGGCATCCTGAAGGGCTATATGCAGGACCGGCTCAACGCGCGACTGATGGGCGTCGAACCCACGGGCAACGGCCGCCGCGAGAGCTTCGCACACGCGCCGATGCCGCGGATGACCAACACCTTCATGCGCGGCGGCCGTGACGATCCCGCCGAGCTTCTCTCGCGTGTCAAGAACGGCATTTTCGCGAAGAGCTTCGGCGGCGGACAGGTCGACATCGTATCGGGAAAATTCGTGTTCAGCTGCACCGAGGCGTACAAGATCGAGAATGGCAAGCTGGGCGATTCGATCAAGGGCGCAACCTTGATCGGCGACGGGCCGAGCGTGCTGACCAAGGTCACCGGCATCGGCAACGACATGGCGATCGACGAAGGCATCGGCGTATGCGGCAAGGCGGGGCAGAGCGTCCCCGCAGGCGTCGGCCAGCCGACCTTGCTGGTGAGCGGCCTGACCGTGGGCGGGACGGCCTAGCGCGCCCCGTCATTGCGAGGAGCGAAGCGACGAAGCAATCTCCAGCTACCAGCCTTGCGTGACGGCGATGGCTGGAGATCGCGTCGCTTCGCTCGCAATGACGGCTGTGTGATCGCCCTCACTTGGCGTTCGCCCAACCTGCGCCTATACATGCGCAAACCAGAACAGATTCCGGTCGCATCATCCGTGGGGGCACCCCCGCAACAGGGAGGTTTGCATGCGTTCGAGTCTGCGTTTCGTTTCCGTCACCGCCATCGCCGCGCTGCTCGCCGCCGTTCCGGGGTCGGCGCAAAGGACCACCGGCCCCAGCGAACGTTATGAAATGGACGTCGCGACCGCGTCGGGCTTTGCCGCAATGACCGCGGGCGGGCGCAAGCCCGGCGTCGGCGGGATGATGGGGATGATGTTCGGCGGCGGACCCGACAACCAGGTCGCGCGCACGATCGAACTGCGCCTGGGGTCGAACCAGGCGCCAGCCAGGCCCCCCGTGCGCGCCGATCATTTTTTCCCGCCGCAGGCCAGGCTCGGCGCGTCGCTGCCGCTGTGGGGCCCCGAACCCAGCCAGCCGCGCCCGCGCGAGGACGGCAATGACATGCCCGACAATTTCGAGCGTCCGAAGGGCCGCCTGCTGCTCTATTGGGGCTGCGGCGCCAGGGCGGGGCCGGGCCAGCCCGTCGTGATCGATTTCGCCAAGGTCGCGGCGGGACAGGTGCCGCCAAACCTCTTCACCTCGACCGTCCCGCGCATCCGCGAGGTGATGGCGTCGAACAGCGCGTCCTACGCCGACTGGCCGAACGCCAAATCGTCGAAAGCGGTGCCGAAGGACAGCTCGCTGCTCGGCGCACACCGCGTCGCGGGCAATGTCGGGCCGGAGATCAATTTCACGCTTGCGCAGGATTATATGCCCGCGCTGAATGCCTCCACCGCGATGCAGGGCGACGGGTCGGTGATGATCCGCTGGAATGCGCTCCAGGGCGCGACCGGCTATGTCGCCTGGGCGTTCGGCGGCATGGATCGCGGCGGCGGCAATGGCGACATGGTGTGGTGGACGAGCAGCGCGTCGCAGCAGTTCGGCGGCGGCCTCTGGGACTGGCTGCCGCCCGCGACCGTCGCAAGACTCGTCACGCAAAAGATCGTCATGCCGCCCGCGCAGACGAGCTGCCAGATCCCCGCCGAGGTCAAGAAGGCGTCGGGCGAGATGATGTTCGGCAACCTAAA
This sequence comes from Sphingopyxis alaskensis RB2256, assembly GCF_000013985.1. Taxonomy (GTDB): domain Bacteria; phylum Pseudomonadota; class Alphaproteobacteria; order Sphingomonadales; family Sphingomonadaceae; genus Sphingopyxis; species Sphingopyxis alaskensis. The sequence continues at coordinate 2,449,926 of NC_008048.1, forward strand.
CGCCTTTGGCCCCGAAGCGAGCTTCGCCTATCCGCCCAAGCCCACGGGCAATGCGGCGTGGACCATCGACTGGACCGCGAAGGTGCGCTTCCGCTCGCACACCATGCTGTTGATCGGCGCCGATTTCGGCGGCATGGGCGGGATGAGCGGCGGTAGCGACGCACCCGCAGAAAAACCGAAGAAAAAGAAGTGTAAAGGCCCGCTCGGCATCCCGCTGCCCGACGGGACGTGCTGACCGCGCGGTCAGCGCCCGTTCACACCGGACACGCTAAACGAGTCGGCGGTAGGGCATGTTTGAAGACAGGAGTCGAACCATGCGTCATCTGATCCCGGCGCTGATCGCCGCCGCCGCGCTCGCCGCCACCCCCGCCGCTGCCGCCGAAAAGCGCGATCCCGAAGCCAGGCTCGCCAAGCTGCTCGAAGGCCGCGTCGCGGGCGAGCCGCAAAGATGCATCACCCTGTCGAATGTCAGCAGTTCGCAGATCATCGACGAGACCGCGATCGTCTATCGCATTGGCAGCACACTGTGGGTCAACCGTCCCGAAGGCGGCGCGAGGTCGCTCGACGACGACGACATCCTCGTCACCAGGACGATCGGCAGCCAATTGTGCAATATCGACACGGTCGAACTGCGCGACCGGGTCAGCCGGATGTACGCCGGTTTTGTCTCGCTCGGCGATTTCGTTCCCTATAAGCTGGTCAAGGCAGAATAAGCTCAGGCGCGGGTTGCGCCCCAAGCCTCCTCAACTAAGCTCGTCATCCCGGCGCAGGCCGGGATCTCACCGTCGCGGTTTGACGTGATGGCGAGATCCCGGCCTGCGCCGGGATGACGCATGATGGAGAAACAATTCTTGGCTGCCACCGACATTCCCCCACCCCCCGCCGACTGGGCGCAGCGACTGCTCGCCTTCTGGTTCGACCGTCATACGATGGACGACTGGTACGGCGGCGGCCCCGATTTCGACGCCGAGGTTCGCGACCTCGCCGAACACTGGCACCAGGCGCTTCGCTCGCAGCCCGCCGACGCCTTCCTCACCGATCCCGACACCGCACTCGCTGCGGCGATCCTGTTCGACCAGGTTCCGCGCAACATCTACCGCGGCCACGCCGACGCCTTTGCCACCGACAGCCTCGCCCGCGCGATCGCGCGCGGCATCGTGACGCGCGGCTGGCACCAGAATTGGCCCGACGAGCGCCGCAAGTTCGCCTGCCTGCCCTTTCAGCACAGCGAAGACATCGACGACCAGCGCGAATCGCTGCGCCTTTTCGCCGCGTTCGACGACCCGATGTTCCGGGATTATGCGCAGAAGCATTTCGACATCGTCGACCGCTTTGGCCGCTTTCCGCACCGCAACGAGGCGCTCGGCCGCGCGACCCGGCCGGAGGAAGAGGCAGCGATAGAAGAGGGCAGGAATTGGTGATAGGCAGGCCGCGACTGGGAGACGCGCCATGGCCGAATTCACCGACACGCTGACCGACAAACATATCGCCTTCATCGAAAAGCAGCCGGTCTTCTTCACCGCGACCGCCGCGCGCGACGGCCGCATCAACCTGTCGCCCAAGGGTTATGCCGACAGTTTCAGGATATTGTCCGAACGGCAGGTCGCCTATCTCGACCTCGGCGGGTCGGGCAACGAAACCCACGCACATCTGGCCGCGGACGGCCGAATCACCATCATGTTCTGCGCCTTCGACCGCAGTGCGCTGATCCTGCGCATTTACGGCCACGGCCACCCCGTGCTGCCGCAGGATGCCGAGTGGGACGCACTCGCGGCGCATTTCACCCTGCTCCCCGGTACGCGCCAGATTTTCGTGATCGACGTCGACAGCGTGCAGACGAGCTGCGGCTGGGGCGTACCGATGATGGAATTGCAAGGCGAGCGCGAGACGCTGCAGAAATATCACCGGCAGGCCGATCCCGCGCTGTGGGTCGAGAAGTTTCAGGAGCGCACGAAAAGCATCGACGGCCTGCCGACGCGCCCGACCGACCGCTTCATCGCCGGGGAAACCGCCTGATGCCGCTGGTCGAGCTGGTGCGCCTGCCCAACGGCGCCGAGGCCGAACTGCTGCGCGGCCGCCTCGAAAGCGCGGGCGTCCACGCCGTGTGCTTCGACGCGGGCATGAACATCGCCGAAAGCGTCGGGCTGATGATCCCGGTGCGGATCATGGTGCTCGACGAGGATCTGGGCGAGGCACGGGCGCTGATGGCCGAGTTTGGCGCGGAGTAGGCGCGCAACCGAAGCCCGCTGCCATTCGTGTTGATATCAAAGAAGCATTGAAAGCCGCTGTTCCACCGCATGATCAAGGTCGCCAGTTACAATATGCGCAAGGGCATCGGGCTCGACCGTCGCCGCGATCCCGGCCGCGTGCTGGCGGTGCTGCGCGAACTCGACGCCGACATCGTCGCGTTGCAGGAGGCCGATCGCCGCTTCGGCACGCGCGCGAGCGCGATCCCGCCGCACATGTTCGAGGAGCATAGCGATTATGTGCCCGTCGACCTGCTCCACGGTCGTCCCTATGCGATCGGCTGGCACGGCAATGCGCTGCTCGTGCGCAAGGGCGCCGAGGTCGAGGAAAGCCATGCGCTCCACCTGCCGACGCTCGAACCGAGGGGCGCGGTCGCCGCGACGGTGCGGATCGGCGACACGCGGCTGCGCGTCGTCGGCATGCACCTCGACATTTCGGGGCTGCGGCGCCGCCAGCAGGCGCGGGCGATCCTGCACCACATCGCCGAGGGCGAAAAACTGCCGACGATCCTGATGGGCGACTGCAACGAATGGCGGCAAACGGGCGGTTGCCTCGCCGATTTCGGCGCCGAGCATCGGCTCGTCGACACGGGGCACAGCTTTCACAGCCGCCGCCCGGTCGCCAAGCTCGACCGCATTTTCGCCTCACCCGACCTCGATCCGGTCGATGCCGGCGTCCACCGCAGCGCCCTCGCCGCGCGCGCGTCGGATCATCTGCCGATCTGGGCGCGGTTTAGAGCGCGATGACATGATATTGATCCTCCGTCACGGTGGATCAATATCATGTCATCGCGCTCTAAGGCAGTCGATTAAAGATCGTCACCCCCGCGAAGGCGGGGGCCGCCACCGGCCTTTTCCCGCGTCGCTGCATAAACCGACAGCGGCCCCCGCCTTCGCGGGGGCGACGGTGCTTCTTCTGCCCAAAAATTAGGCAAAGCTCTGCCTCGCCTGCCCATCAAACGCACGATCTGGTGCGTGAGCGACTCAAAAACCATCACAAAATGTCAACTTTTGCTCGCGCGACGCAATCTGGCACGGCTGTTGCACCGCAACATGGTGCCATTAGCAAAAGGGGGCATCATGAAGCTGATCCTGGCAATCATCAAACCGTTCAAGCTCGACGAGGTGCGCGAAGCGCTCACCGGGCTGGGCATCGCCGGCATGACCGTGACCGAGGTCAAGGGGTTCGGACGGCAAAAGGGGCAGACCGAAATCTATCGCGGCGCCGAATATGCGACCAACATGGTGCCCAAGGTGAAGATCGAGCTCGTCTGCGACGACGCGCTCGCACCGCGGGTGGTCGAAACGCTGCAACAAAGCGCCGGCACCGGGTCGATCGGCGATGGCAAGATTTTCGTGCTCGACGTGGGTCAGGCGGTGCGCATCCGCACCGGCGAGACCGGCGAGGCGGCTCTCTAAATGACGAAGGGGGAAACTATGACGTTCGCAAACAAGATTGCGGCGGGCGCCGGGGCCGTGGGCCTTTCGCTGTTCGCCGCGCTGCCCGCCTGGGCGCAAGAGGCCGCAACCGCGGTGGCCGCACCAGCAGCGCCCGCGGCCGAAGCCGCGGCGCCCGCCGCTTTTGTGCCGACCGCCGAAATGGTCAACAAGGGCGACGTGGCCTGGATGCTCGTCGCCTCGGCGCTGGTGCTGATGATGTCGGTGCCTGCGCTGGCGCTGTTCTACGGCGGCCTGGTCCGCGCTAAGAATATGCTGTCGGTGCTGATGCAGGTGCTGACCATCGTCTGCGTCGCCGCGCTGGTCTGGTTCAGCTGGGGCTATTCGATGGCCTTCACCTCCACCGGTACGCCCTGGCCGACGATTGTCGGCGGTCTCGACAAGGCGTTCCTTGCCGGCGTCGATGTGACGACCTTTGCCGCCACCTTCTCGAACGGGGTGTATCTCCCCGAATATGTCTTTGTGATCTTCCAGATGACCTTTGCCTGCATCACCCCGGCACTGATCGTCGGGGCGTTTGCGGAGCGCGTGAAGTTCACCCCGCTGATCATCTTCACCGTGCTCTGGCTGACGTTCGCCTATTTCCCGATCGCGCACATGGTGTGGTACTGGGCCGGTCCGGACTTCCTGCACGCCGCGCCGACCGACATGGGTCTGCTGTGGGGCTGGGGTGCGCTCGACTTTGCCGGCGGCACCGTCGTCCACATCAACGCGGGTATTGCCGGTCTGGTCGGCTGCCTCGTGATCGGTCCGCGCATGGGTTACAACACCGAACCGATGCCCCCGCACAATCTGGTCATGACGATGATCGGCGCCTCGTTGCTGTGGATCGGCTGGTTCGGTTTCAACGCCGGTTCGGGTCTCGAAGCCAACGTCTTTGGCGCGCTGGCCTTCATCAATACGCTCGTCGCAACTGCGGCTGCGGGCGCGACCTGGGCGATCATCGAACAGATCGTACACAAGAAACCGTCGTTGCTGGGCGCTGCGTCCGGCGTGGTCGCCGGTCTCGTCGCGATCACCCCGGCGGCGGGCTTCGCCCATCCCGGCACCGCGATCCTGCTCGGCGCCGTCGCCTCGCTGGGCTGCTTCTTCTTCGTCACCACGGTGAAAAAGAAGTTCAAATATGACGACTCGCTCGACGTGTTCGGCATTCATGCGGTTGGCGGCATCATCGGCGCGATCGGCACCGGCTTCGTCGCCAATCCGGCGTGGGGCGGTCAGGGCTGGATCGATTACACCGCGCCCGTCGCCGTGGCCGGCGAGTTCGACCTGACTGGCCAGGTGATGACCCAGATCTGGGCCGTCGGCACCACCGTGCTGTGGACCGGTGTGGTCAGCGCGGTGCTGTTCCTCGGCCTCAAATACACCATCGGCCTGCGCCCGACGAAGGACGTCGAGCAGGAGGGACTCGACCTCGCCGAACATGGGGAGCGCGCCTACAATCTTTGACGAGACAGGATACCCGTCGCCGCACGTCTCTCTCCTTTCAAAAGACGGCGGCGGGATCCTCACCAGGTTCCTCCTGCGAACCACTGGCCGGGGTTTATCCCCGGCCATTTTTTTTAACGTGGCCGGGATGGCCGCGGGCCGGGGTTTTACTCCGGTCATTTTTCGACCGTGGCGCCGATGCAACAGCGCGCCGTCAATCGGTCGCGACCGATTCGTGCGCCATTGCGCAATTGCGACAAGAAGCGCACCTTCGCCGCCGGACCGACGCCAGATCGGCCACCAGGAGGAGGATTATCATGAATGCACGGGCATCATTGCTCGCGGGCCTGTCTTCGCTTGCGCTTGTCGCGACCCCGGCCACGGCGCAGGACGCCGCTGCCGAGGATGACGGCAACATCATCATCGTCACCGCGACGAAGCGCGACGCCAATCTTCAGGACATTCCCTTTTCGATCAACGCGCAAACCGCCGAGGACATCCAGAAATCGGGCGCGGTGACGCTCGAGGATCTGTCGCGCAACGTCGCGGGACTGTCGGTCCAGAACCTCGGGCCGGGGCAGAGCCAGGTGTCGGTGCGCGGCGTGTCCGCCGGGCAGGTCGTGCGCGACCAGCCGGGGGTCAAGGAACAGGTCGGCGTCTATCTCGACGAAAGCGTGATTTCGCTCTCGCTCTTCACCCCCGACATCGATCTTTACGACCTCAACCGCGTCGAAACGCTGCGCGGGCCGCAGGGCACGCTCTTCGGCTCGGGCTCGGTCGGCGGGACGATCCGCTACATCACCAACCAGCCGAAGATCGGCGTGATGGAGGGCAGCGTCGAGGCGAATCTCAACCTCGTCGACGGTGACGACATCGGCGGCCATCTGAAGGGCGCGGTCAATGTGCCGATGGGCGACAATGCGGCGCTGCGCGCGGTCGGCTATTACACACGCTACGGCGGCTTCATCAACGCGATCGGTCCGGCGGGCAAGGAGGATGTCAACAGCGGCGAACGCTACGGTGGACGCATCGCGCTCACCTTCGAGCCCAGCGACAGCCTCTCGATCACCCCGCGCATCGTCTATCAGAAGGTCACGGCCGACGGCTTCAACCGGCAGGAAATCTACAACCTCTACGCCAACCAGTTCACCACGACGCGCCCCGCGGTGACCTTTGACGAGCGCGAGCAATATCTGCTGCTGCGCGAGGCGTTCGAGGATGAAACGCTGATCGCCGACCTCAAGATCGACGTCGGGCTGGGCGGCGCGACGCTGACCTCGGTAACGAGCTATATCAACCGCGACATCCTCGTCAGCCGTGACGCGAGCGCGCTCACCGGATCGGTATCGGTCGACCTTGGGTTCCCCGACGCGGGCGTGCTGCTGCCGTCGAACCTGCTCGACACCACCGACCTCGAAACCTGGACACAGGAGGTCCGCGTTGCGTCGGACAATGACGGGCCGTTCCAGTGGCTCGTCGGCGGCTTCTATTCCAAGATCGACCGCGTCTATGCCCAGCGGCTGCCGACGCCGGGCTATGATGCCGTCACCGATGCGACGCTTGGAGCCGGAACCTCGGCGGGCGCGCGCAACGGCTTCGGCCCCGATTCGCCATATAACGCCGACCTGCCCTATGACATCAAGCAGTTCGCGATCTTCGGTGAGATCAGCTATGATTTGAACGACGCCCTTACCGCGACGGCGGGCGGGCGCTATTATGACTTCAAGGAAACGCGCAGCTTCGTCTCCGGCGGCCTCTTTGCCAACGGAGACAACCGCACCGACAGCACCAAGTCGAGCGGCTTCACCCCGCGTTTCCTGCTGTCCTACGACGTCAGCGACAATGTCACGGTGAATGCCCAGGCGTCGAAGGGCTTTCGCCTCGGCGGGGTCAACGATCCCTTGAACCTGCCCCTCTGCTCGCCGCAGGACGCAGCCTTGTTCGGCGCGTTTCAGGATTATGACGATGAAACATTGTGGAACTACGAACTCGGCGTGAAGACGCAGGGGCGCGGTTTCACCTTCAACGCCGCGGGCTTTTACAACGACATCAAGAATCTCCAGGTCACGCTCGACGCCGGCACCTGTTCGTCGCGCATCGTCTTCAACGTGCCCAAGGCGCATTCGATGGGCGTGGAGTTCGAACTGGGGCTGTCGCCCGCCGACGGGCTCGACCTCAACCTGTCGGGCAGCCTCATCGAGGCCGAGTTCGACTCGACGCTGCCGGGCGCACTCACGGTCGCGACGGGTATCCGCGACGGCAACCGCCTGCCGTCGGTGCCGAAGTTCCAGCTGACGGCATCGGGCAGTTATGAATGGCCGATCGGTGACCGCGCGAACATGTATGTCGCGGCATCCTTCCAGCATGTCGGCACGCGCTACACCCAGCCGGCGGACCAGGAAAACAACCCGCGCACCTTCGTCCACAACCTGCCCTTCGGCGGCGCCCCGGCCGGGGCATCGACGACGGTCGACCTGCAACTGCCCGACTATCAACTCGTCAATCTGAGCGCGGGCGTCGATTTCGACAACGGCCTGTCGCTGATCGCCTATGTCAACAATGTCTTCGACGAAAACGCCCTGCTCTCGTTCGACCGCGAACGCGGCGGCCGCGCGCGGCTTGGCTACACTGTCGGCCAGCCGCGCACCTTTGGCATCACCGCGCGCAAGACATTCTGACCGGCACAAGAGGGGGCGAACCGCAGCATCGGATCGCCCCCTTTCTCAACTGAAATGCTGCACAATTTTTGTGCAGCGTTGCCGCAATTTTGGCCTTCCCAACATGACATTAATGTGGCATTCATTGCGTCAACAGTTTCAGGAGGGGAGAGCCTGAAAGGCTGGGCCGGGACGAAAGTTCCGGCCCTCTTTTTTTGTGCGCAGCATGAATAAAGCCCGGAACCCTCGCTTTTCAGCCCTTGTTGCGGCGGTAGTGCAGTGGGGCAAAGGGCTGCCAGTCGCCGTCATCCGCCAGCACCGAATCGCGCACGACCAGCCGGTCGGGCGTTTCGAGGCGATAGACCGACCGGCCGATTTCGACCGGCGGCGCTTCCCCAATTGCTGGTCCAGTTTCGGGCGGGCGCGCGCCTGCCGATCAGCCGTGCCATCGTGGCGGATGAAGCCGTCGCCGGTTGCGGGCGCCGAGCCGCCCGCCCGGCGTCATGGCGCCATTTCGGATTGCGAGAACATGAAGGCATTGCCGTCGGGGTCATAGAAAGTGAGGAGTTTGACCAGCCCCGGAATATGCCGGATGCCGCCGTCCTGCTGCACACCCTCGGCGTCGAGATGCGCTTTCGCCTGCTCGATATCGGCAACCTCGAACACATTGGTCGCGCCGCCACCCTGCACGACGCTCTCGACCTGACTGAGCCCGATATTCACGCCCGCCATCGGCGTCTTGAGCTCGCACCAGCCGATCTCGTCGACGCGGTAGAGCAGCTTGCACTGCATCACCCGCTCGTACCAGGCGATCGACGCGGTCATGTCCTTCACGCCCATCGAACAGGTGAGTTCGGACCCGATCTGCAATGCCATCTTCCTGCCTCCCATGACCACCGCGCTTGCACCTATGGTCCGGTTTGTATAGTTACTTGCAGATGTCGTCAAGCACGCCCGACCCGCTGCTCGTCCAGCTTGGCAGCCACCGCTGGCTCGTACCTCTGCTCGCCGATCTGGCGGCGCACCGCGGCGCGCGCTTCGTTGAGCTGGCCCACCGGCTCGGCCTTGCGCGCGACAGCCTGACCCGCACCCTCGACGCCGCCGCTACGCTTGGCTGGGTGCAGCGCAATCCCGGCCACGGCCATCCGTTGCGCCCTGAATATATCCTCACCGAAGCGGGAGCCGCCGCCGCCGCGCGCGCCGCGACGATCGCCGAAGCACAAAGCGCAATCGGCCTGCCCCCCGGCGCGGCGACGCGGTGGGGGCTGCCGATCGTCGCGGGGATCGGCGCGGGGCACCACCGCTTCAACGCGCTGTCGCGCCTGCTCGCCCCCGCCACCCCGCGCGCGCTGTCGCAGGGGCTGAGCGCGCTCGGCACGCACGGGCTGGTGCGTCGCGAGGTGCTGGATATGCGCCCCCCGGCGAGCCGATACGATCTGACGCGGCGCGGGCGCGTGTTGGCGGAAGCCTGTTTATAACCGTCGTCATCCCGGCCTTCGCCGGGATGACGACACAAATTAACTCAAAGCCGCCTTCACGAAATCCGCTGCCCTTTCGCCGATCATGATGCTCGGCGCGTTGGTGTTGCCGCTGACCAGTCGTGGCATGATGCTCGCATCGGCAACCCACAGCCCGTCGATGCCGTTGAGCTTCAGTGTCGGATCGACCACCGCATCGGCATCGCTGCCCATCCGGCACGTGCCGACGGGATGATAGACGGTGTCGGCGCGGCTGCGGATCAGCGCGTCGAGCGCGGCATCGTCATCGAGGTTCACCGGATGGCGGTCGACCCCCGCATAATCGGCGAGCGGCGGCGCCGCGACGATGCGGTGCATCATCCGCACCCCGGCGCGAAGCGTCGCCATGTCGCGCTCGTCGGTCAAAAAACCGGGGTCGATCGTCGGTGCCGCCGCGGCATCGGAGGACGCCAGCCGCACCGTGCCTCTGCTTTCAGGCCGCAGCACGCAGGCGTGGCACGAAAAGCCGTGCCCCTTGACCTTGGTGCGGCCATGATCCTCGAGCATCGCGGGCACGAAATGATACTGCACGTCGGGCGCAGGCAGGTCGGGGCGCGATTTCCAGAATCCCCCCGCTTCGGCGAAACAGGTCGTCATGATCCCCGTCCGGCGGCGGCGATGCTCGACGATCGCCTTCACCATCCGCCAGGTGCCACCGAAACTGTCGCCGAAGGGATCGGTCGAGCGCGTTTCCCAGCTCGACACATAATCGATATGGTCCTGCAGATTGTCGCCGACCCCGGCATGGTCGCGCGCGACGGCAATCCCCATCTCCTGCAAATGCGCGCCGGGCCCGATCCCCGACAGCATCAATATCTGCGGACTGCCGAACGCCCCCGCCGACAACACGACCCCACCCCGTGCGCGCAGCGTCTCGCGGCGGCGCCCGCAGCGGATCGTGACACCGACCGCGCGCCCCTCCTCGATCAAAATCTTCTCGACCAGCGCGCCGGTGCGGATGTCGAAGTTCGATCGCCCGCGCAGCGGCTCGACATAGGCGCGCGCCGCCGACCAGCGCTCGCCGCCTTTCTGCGTCACCTGATAGAGGCCGAAGCCTTCATTGTCAGGGCCGTTGAAATCAGCAGTGCGCGGCAATTGCAGCGCCGTCGCGCTCTCGACGAAGCGTCGACTCGTCACATTGGGCCAGCGCTGGTCCATCACATTCAGCGGCCCGTCCCCGCCGTGAAACTCGTCACCGCCGCGCTCATTGCCCTCGCTGCGCTTGAAATAAGGCAGCACGTCGGCATAGCTCCAGCCGGTCGCGCCCAGCGCCGCCCACTGGTCGTAATCGAAGGCGTGCCCCCGGATATAGACCATCGCGTTGATCGCGCTCGACCCGCCCAGCCCGCGCCCGCGCGGCTGATATCCGATGCGGCCGTTCAGTCCCTGTTGCGGCACGGTGTCATATCGCCAGTTCGACGATTTGGGGATGAAGGGCATGAAACCCGGTGTCTTCACCCGCACGATGTCGTTCGTCCCGCCCGCTTCGACCAAACAGACGGTGCGCGCCCCGTCCTCGGCGAGCCGCCCGGCCGCCGCGCTCCCCGCGCTGCCGCCGCCGATGACGATGATGTCGAACTGATCCATGATGCGCCCGCTCTCCCTTGCCACCGGTTCGGTGGTCAATCGCGACTTACATGAATGTCATTAAGCGGCGTGGCAAGCCTATACGTCGCCCCCGCGAAGGCGGGGCCGCGTTAGGGCTTACTCGGCGATGGATGCGTCAACTTCCAGCGGCCCCCGCCTTCGCGCGGGCGACGGTTATTACTCCGCCGCCTCCTCGCTCGTCCGCCCCGCCGCCCAGCGCTCCTTGATCATCGCGCTCGTCGCGCGGCTGCCGTCGTGGCTCCAGCCGGGCTCGCGCCAGATATAGTCCAGCTTGTGCTTCCACGGCGCGTGCCAGACATCCTTCGCGATGCCGACCCATTCGTGCACCGCGGCCCACAAGATGTTGAAGCTGCCGAGCTGTCTGACGATGCCGTAGCGTACCGGCTCGTCGTCGCGTTCGGCGACGAAGCTGCCGAACAGCTTGTCCCAGATGATGAACACGCCCGCATAATTGGCGTCGAGGTAGCGCGGGTTCACCCCGTGATGGACGCGGTGGTGCGAGGGCGTGTTCATCACCGCCTCGAACCATCGGGGCATCCGCCGGATCGCCTCGGTATGGATCCAGAACTGGTAGATCAGGTTGAGCCCCGCGCAGAAGAACACCATCGCGGGCGGAAAGCCGATCAGGAAGAGCGGAAGGCGAAAGATGAAGGCAAGGCTGAAGAAGCCCGTCCACGTCTGCCGGAGCGCGGTCGACAGATTATAGTGCTGCGAACTGTGGTGGATCACATGGCTCGCCCAGAACCAGCGCACGCGGTGCGCGCTGCGGTGAAAGGCATAATAGGCAAGGTCGTCGAGGACGAAGCAGAGGATCCACGCCCACCACCATTGCCCGAAGGTTATTCCGATGTCGAACAGCCGGAATTGATGGATCCAGACCGCCATGCCGATCACCGCCGCGCCGACCAATGCGCCCGCGACCTGACTGCCTGTGCCGAGCAGCAGCGAGGTCAGCGTATCGCGCGCTTCATAGCGGCTCCGGTCCTTGCGCCGCGACACGATCATTTCGACGATCAGCAACAGGATGAAGCCGGGCACCGCATAGGCGACGGGATCGGGCAGTTCAGCCACGCACCACCTCCCGCATCCGGCTCGCCCACATCCCCGCATCCTTCCCCAGTTGCAGCGTCACCGCGCCGAACGTTTTTTCGGGCATCGTCAGCGTCAGGAAGTCCTTGTCGAGCCGACCGATCACGCCGGCATCGACCGGCCGCGCCGCGAAATGATTGCCGTGCGCGCGGATCAGCAGCATCCGTCCTTCGCCATTGCGAACGATCGCGGCAAAGCCCGCGCGGTCGCGCCCCGCCTCGACCCCGCGAAACCCGGCCTCGGCCTCTTCGGCGAGGCGGATCGCATGGGCTTCATCCGCGATCCGCGGATCGGCGCCCAGTTCGAGTTTCCCGACCAGCCAGGCGACGAACAGCACCGCGACGAGCGACGCGCCCGTCTGAACAAGAACCGCCGTCACCGTTCCCCCGCCAGCGCGTCGAGCATCGGCCGCAACCCCGACAGATCATAGCCCGCCTTCGCCGCAGCCTCGACGATCGCGCCGACATCCTCGCCGGCGCGCGCACGCGCCAGCGCCCATAAATGCGTCGAGCGCGTTCCCGACCGGCAATAGGCGAGGATCGGTCCGGTCGCATCGCCGAGCAACTTGTCGAGCGCGTCGATCTGCGCGTGGCTGAACCCGGAACGGCCGATCGGGATCGCGGCATAGGCCAGCCCCTCGGCGGCGCAAGCGTGAGCAATTTCGTCGCCTTGGGGCGCCGCGGGCTCCTCGCCGTCGGGGCGGTTGTTGATCACCATCGCAAAGCCTTGCGCTTTCGCTTCGGCGACATCGGTGATACCGATCTGTGGCGCGACGCTGAACTGGGCGGACAGGGGACGAAAATCGCTCATGTCCGCGATCTACTCCCGCCGACTGGCTGCTGACAAGCGTGAAGGTGCGGAGGCGACTTATGACAATCTGATTTGGGCTGGCGAGCTGCCGTTGATAATCCTCCCCATCGACTTGCGATGGGGAGGGGGACCGCCGCGAAGCGATGGTGGAGGGGCAGCGAGCGCTGCGCGCTCGCTGCCCCTCCGTCAGCCCTGCGGGCTGCCACCTCCCCATCGCAAGTCGATGGGGAGGATATTAGGGCAACTAACGGCCGCTCTCGAACGATCAGAACTGCCGGATCACATCCAGAAACGCATCGCCCCACGCCTCCAGTTTTTTGGCGCCGACGCCAGGAATCGCGGCAAGATCGCTGCGCGTCGCGGGGCGCTCGCTCGCCATCGCGCGCAGCACCGCGTCGTGGAACACGACATAGGGCGGCACCCCCGCCTCGGCGGCAAGCTCGCGCCGGATGCCGCGCAGTGCCTCGAACAGCGGATCGCCGACCGGATTGGCCGCCGCGCGGTCGCTGCGGCTCGCACGCTGCGTACGTTTCACCGGCGGCTCGGCGATCAGCACCGGCGCTTCGCCCTTCATCACCGCGCGGCCGGCGGGGCCGAACATCAGCCCGCCATGCTCGGTCGCCTGCAACGCCTCGCGCGCGACGAGCGTGCGGACCAGCGGCTTGATCAGCCGCGCTTCCTCGCCCTCGACGATTCCGAACACCGACAATTTGTCGTGCCCGCGGCTGACGACCCGTTCGTCGCTCCGCCCCGTCAGCACCGCCTCGACATGGCCCGCGCCGAAACTCTGACCCGTGCGATAGACCGCGCTCATCAATTTCTGCGCGAGCACCGTCGCATCGACCTGTTTCGGCGGGTCGAGGCAGGTGTCGCAATTGCCGCAGCGTGTGGGCGGATTTTCGCCGAAATGGCGGAGCAGCAGCGCGCGGCGGCACTGGGCCGTTTCGACCAGCGCCGCGAGCGCATTGAGGCGCGCGCGTTCGGCCGCGACGCGCGCCTCGGGCAGTTCGGACAAGCGCGCGCGGGCGCGCGCAAAATCATCGGCGGCCCACAGCATCAGCGCCTCGGCCGGGTCGCCGTCGCGCCCCGCGCGGCCCGTTTCCTGATAATAGCTTTCGATCGATTTCGGCAGGCCCGCGTGCGCGACGAAACGCACGTCGGGCTTGTCGATCCCCATGCCGAAGGCGACCGTCGCCGTGACGATGCCGTCCTCCGACGCGACAAAATCATGCTGCACCCGCGCGCGCCGCTCGGGGTCCAGCCCGGCGTGATAGGCGGCAACGCTGCGCCCCGTCGCGGCGGCGAGCCTTTCGGCCATGCGTTCGGTCCCGTCGCGCGTCGGGCAATAGACGATCCCCGGCCCCGGATTGGCGGCGATGAAATCGGCCAGCTGCTTCGCCGGGCTCACCCGCGGTGTTACCCGATAGCGGATATTCGGCCGGTCGAAGCCCGCGAGCACCAGCCCCTCGGCCGGAATGCCCAGCTGGACGAGAATATCCTCGCGCGTATGCTTGTCGGCGGTCGCCGTCAGCGCGAGCCGCGGAACGTCGGGAAAGGCATCGAGAAGCGGCCTGAGCAGCCGGTAATCGGGGCGGAAATCATGCCCCCATTCCGAAACGCAATGCGCCTCGTCGATCGCGAACAGCGCAGGTGCGCGCGCTTCCATGAGCGAGCGGAAGCCCTCGCCCGTCGCGCGCTCGGGCGTGATATAGAGAAGGTCGAGCTGCCCGTCGCGATAGGCCTGCCGCGTGTCGGCGAAATCGGCATCGACGCTGGTGAGCGACGCTGCTCTTATTCCCGCCGCGCGCGCGCCGCGCAGCTGGTCGTGCATCAGCGCGATCAGCGGCGACACGACGACGACGCAGCCCTCCAGCGCCACAGCGGGCAATTGATAGGTCAGCGATTTTCCTGCCCCCGTCGGCATCACCGCCAGCGTGCGCTCGCCCGCCATCACCCGCGCGACCACCTCGCCCTGACGGCCCCGAAAGGCGTCGAAGCCGAAGGTGGATTTGAGCAGCGGGAGGAGCGCGTCGGCGGGAGAGGACATGACCCCGCCCTAGCAAGCGCGGCCATGCGACGGTAGGGGTTATGCCGCCGCCTCCCCGGCAAACAACCAGCGCCCGTACATCCAGGCCGCCACCGCGCCGCCGAGCTGCGCCGTCACAAAGGCGGGCACGTCGGCGGGTGCGATGCCGGCGAAACTGTCCGACAGGCTGCGCGCGACGGCAATGGCGGGATTGGCGAAACTCGTCGACGAGGTGAACCAATAGGCGGCGGTGATATAGAGCGCGACGCTGGGTGCGACCCAATCGGGGCGGTGGCGCACGGTGCCGAGGATCGTCAGAATCAGGCCAAAGGTCGCGACGAACTCGCCCGCCCACTGCCCGCTGCCCGTGCGCGCCTTCTCCGAGAATTGCAGCAGCGGCAAGTCGAACATCAGATGCGCCGCCCACACGCCAAGAATACCGCCCGCAAGCTGCGCGGCGACGTAAAGGGCCGCGGCGCGCGGTGCAATGCGGCGGCCGAGCGCCATCACCAGCGTCACCGCCGGGTTGAAATGCGCCCCCGACACCGGCCCCAGCATCGCGATCAGCACGAATAATATCGCGCCGGTCGCGAGCGCATTGGCGAGCAGCGCAATCCCGACATTGCCGCCCGACAGCGTCTCCGCCATGATTCCCGATCCAACGACCGCCGCGAACAGGAAAAAGCTGCCGATCGCTTCGGCCGCGATCTGCCGGGTCACGCCGCGCCCTCCATCTGTCCGATTGCGTTCAGCGTGGCGCGCCGCTCGGCCGCCGTCATGGTTTCGAGCGGCAGCGCGAGCATCGCCGCGACGCGCATTTCGAGCAGCCGCCAGGTTTCGGCGAAGGCCGCATCCTCGGCCGCCGCGCCGCCCGGCGCATCGGCGGGGTCGGCAAGCCCCCAATGCGCGCGCACCGGCGCGCCGGTGAACAGCGGGCACGCCTCGCCCGCCGCATTGCCGCACACGGTGATCGCGATGTCGATGCGGGGCGCGCCCGGCGCGGCGAATTCGTCCCAGCTTTTCGAGCGGAACGCTGCCACGTCAAAACCCTTTGCGCGGAGCAGGCGGAGCGCCGCGGGGTGCGGTGCACCCCTCGGCTTGCTCCCCGCGCTGAACGCAGTGAGCCGCCCTTCGCCCATGCGCCCGACCAGCGCCTCGCCCAAGATGCTGCGCGCCGAATTGCCGGTGCAGAGCACCAGCACGCCAAGCCCCCCGGTCACGGCGTCAGCAACAGACGTTCGGCGCGGACGCCGGGCGCACCTCGACTGTCGCAGGCACGCAACACGCGCCTTCGGCAGCGTCGGCCGACGCCAGCGGCGCAAAATCGGGGCTGTCGCCGTACACCGTCGCCTCGCCATTGGTCAGAAAGGCTTCCCACACCACCCCGTCGGGATCGGCGATCCAGCTTTTTTCGGACTTGGCGTAGCAACAGGTCGTCGCGCCCTCTTCGAGCACCGGGGCGCCGGCGTCCTTCAAACGGCCGTAGACCGCCTTCAGCTCATCGGCATCCTCGACTTGCAAGCCGACATGCTCGATCCCGCGATGCGCGCCGTCGCGCACCGAGATGGCGAAATTGATCCGCGGATCGTCGAGCATCCATTTGGCATAATCGGGCTTGGTCACGCTCGGCGCCGCGCCGAACAGCCCGCTGTAAAAGGCGATCGACTTGTCGAGGTCGGCAACGCCGACATGCATGTGGAACCGGCTCATGCGCTTTTCCTTTCGCCGTTGGTTTCGGTGGCACATCCCGCCGCGGGCGCACAGACCGCCCCGCCGCAGCAATTTTCCATGAGGAAGCCGACGAGCGCGGTCATCGCGCCATAATCGGCCGAATAGATGAGCGAGCGCCCCTCGCGCCGCTGCGCGATCAGCCCCGCGTTGGCGAGCTGCGCCAGATGGAAGGACAGCGACGACGCCGGAACCCCCAGCGCCTCGGCAATCGTTCCCGCCGCAAGTCCGTCGGGGCCCGCCTGCACGAGCAGCCGGAACAGCGCCAGCCGATGCTCCTGCGCCAGCGCGCCGAGCGCGCGGATAACGGTTTCGGATTCCATCGTCATCTCCATGTTTTGATGATTGTCGAAATATGGAAATAAGCGATGCAGGTCAACAGATATTTCGACAAACGTCGAAATAATTTGATGCCTCGTCATTGCGAGCGAAGCTGCCCGGTCCTAAACCGTCCCCTCCTCCTTCTCCGCCTGCTGCCGCGCCCACATGTCGGCGTAGAGCCCGCGCATCCGCAGCAGTTCGTCGTGCGTCCCCGTCTCGGCGACGCGGCCCTTGTCGAGCACGATGATGCGGTCGGCGTTCGTCACCGTCGACAGGCGGTGCGCGATCACCAGCGTCGTTCGCCGCGCCGCGATGCGCTCCAGCGTATCCTGGATCGCCGCCTCGGTGCGGCTGTCGAGCGCGCTCGTCGCTTCGTCGAGGATCAGCACCGGCGGGTTCTTGAGCAACGTTCGTGCAATCGCGACGCGCTGCTTCTCGCCGCCCGACAGTTTCAGCCCGCGCTCGCCGACCTCGGTGTCATAACCCTGCGGTAGCAAGGCGATAAAGCCGTCGATCGCCGCGCCCTCGGCTGCCGCTGCAATCTCCTCGGCGCTCGCCCCCTCGCGGCCATAGGCGATATTGTAACCGATCGAATCGTTGAACAGCACCGTGTCCTGCGGAACGATGCCGATGCTCGCGCGCAGGCTCGCCTGCGTCACCTGCGATATGTCCTGCCCGTCGATCAGGATGCGCCCGCCTTGCGGGTCATAGAAACGGAACAGCAGCCGCGCGATCGTCGACTTGCCCGCCCCCGAAGGCCCGACGATCGCCAGCGTCTCGCCCGCGCCGACGGCAAAGCTGACGCCGTTCAGGATCGTGCGGTCCGGCTCGTAACCGAAGACGACATTCTCGAACGTCACCGCCCCGCCGTTCACCACCAGCGGCCAGGCATCGGGTGCATCCGAAATCTCCGGCGGCGTGTCGATCAGGCGGAACATCGCTTCCATGTCGATCAGCCCTTGACGGATGACGCGATAGACCATGCCGAGCATGTCGAGCGGGCGGAACAGCTGGGCCAGAAGCGTGTTCACCAGCACGACGTCGCCGACCTTGTAGGCGCCGACCGACCAGCCCCACACCGTATAGGCCATCGCCCCGGCGAGCGCGGCGTTGGTGATCAGGCTCTGCCCGATATTGAGCCAGGCGAGGCTGTTCTCGCTTTTCACCGCGGCGCGCGCATATTGGTCGGCGACGTCGCGGTAACGCGCCTCCTCGCGCGCCTCGGCGCCGAAATATTTGACCGTCTCGTAATTGAGCAGGCTGTCGACGCTGCGCCCTATGGTCAGCGTGTCGAGGTCGTTCATCCGGGCGCGCAGCGCGTTGCGCCAGTCGGTCACCTTGCGCGTGAAGAGGATATAGACGACGACCATCAGCGCGGTCGCGCTCGCCAGGCCGAAGCTGAACCTGGTCCAGAAGATGATCAGCACCGCAGCGAGTTCGATGACCGTCGGCGCGATGTTGAAGAGCAGGAAATAGAGCATCGTGTCGATGCTCTTGGTCCCGCGCTCGATCACCTTGGTCACTTCGCCCGTTCGCCGCGCGAGATGAAAACGCAGGCTCAACGCGTGCAGGTGGCTGAAGGTCGCGATCGCCAGCTCGCGTGTCGCATCCTGCCCGACGCGCTCGAACACAACATTGCGGAGGTTGTCGAACAGCACCCCGGCAAAGCGGGCGCCGGCATAAGCGAGGACCAGCCCGATCGCGAGCGCGACGCCTTCCTCCATCCCCGGCACCATCGCGTCGATCGCCGCGCCATAGAGGAAACCCATCGACAGCTGCACGCCCTTTGACGCCAGCACGATCAGCCCGGCCCCGACGATCCGCACCTTGTGGCCTCTGTGTCCCGCAGGCCACAGATAGGGCAGGAAACGCTTCAGCGTATCGAGAACGGGCGGTTCCTTGGCCGCGTCGGCGGAGGTGGCGGTATCGGGCGGCATGCGCGCCCCATGTAGGGGGGCGCGAGCGGAAGGCCAAGCGGGCTGAACGGCGAAATCAAGCTATCTCGCCAATTCGTCATCCCGACGAAGGCCGGAATCTCGCAGATCTAGAGTTTCTCGCGCGGCCCCAAATGCCGCATGATGCGCTCGATCAGCCGCCGTTCCTCGGACGTAGGGGTCGGAATGATCGCCGCGGGCGGCTCGGCACGGCGACCGAGCAACGGACGGCGCAGCGGAACAAGGGGAGAGAAGCGCATCGGGGGCTCGCCTTTCAGGACGCGGTGTCGCCCCCCGGCACCGCAATGGTTCTGGACCCGTCGGCCATGGTGATGGCGCAGGGTTGCCGAGCCGTGAAAAGCGCTGGTTACTGCTTTCTTTCCGGTACGGTAAAGGTACCGGTGACGCGCCCGCCCGTGCCGCCCGCGACCGGATTGCCGTCGGGGCCCCGCGCCGCGCCGCGGCCGTCGACCGTCGCGCGACCGCTGTTCAGGTCGATAACCAGCCGTCCGCCGCGCAGATTGTTGCCGCGCTGGCGCAGCTCGACATTGCCCACCATGGTGATCAGCCGCCGGTCGAGGTCATAGATGGCGACATTGCCACGCGCCGATTCATCGCCCTTCACCACCGTCACCCCGCCGGTCGCGTCAAGCCGGTTGACGTCGGTGCCGCCCGCACGCGTATAGGCGACCGTCATTCGGGGCGCGGTAACGACCAGCCCCGCCTGGGTGACGCGGACATTGCCCGCGAGCACCACCCGGTCGGCGCGGTCCTGCACCTCGATGCTGCCAGCGGCGAAGTCGACCGGCGCATTGCTGTTGTGATTGGCCAGCGCCTGCGCCGCCGCACGGTCGCCACCGCCGACCGACAGGATCGCGAGGCTGGTCAGCACAAACCCCGCGCCCGCGAGCATCAGGCTCCTGCGCGTCCCGGTCCGGTTCATTTGATCGCTCCCTGGTTGATCCGCAGCCGGGCATTGCCCTCCAGCCGGACAATCCGCTTGTCGAGGTCGGCGGACAGCGCGTTGGCCGAAAATTGCCCGATGTTCAATGCACCTTCGACGCCGCCCGTTCCGATCAGACGGCGGGTGTTCAGGTCGACCGCGACATTGCTTGCGTCGAGCCGGTATCCGTTGGCGCTGCGTACCCGCACCGTGCCGGGCACCACGACCCTTTCGGTTTCCATATTATAGGCGCCGCTTTGGGCAACGATCGTCGCGAGGCCGTCGGCGAGGCGGATCGCACCCGACAGGTCGGTCATCCGCACGATCGGTTCGGCCGAGCTTTTCTGCACCGCGCTGCCCGCGAGCAGCGCGAACGGCTGCCCCTTGGCATCCTGCCCGCGATATTCGGCCCGCGTCACCTTCATTCGCTCGCTCGCCATGTCGACCTTGTCCTTGGCGAGCAGGAAGCTGATCTCGGCGCGCTGGGTGAAGGGCGAAAAGACCAGCACCGCCGCGACGACGCCGATCACCAGCGGCAGGCCATAGCGCAGGACGCGCACCACCCGGTCGTGGCTCGATCCGCTGCGCGCCCACATCTGGCGCATCGTGCGGTCAAGGTCGGCGCGTTCGGACATCGCTTGCGAATCGATCCTCAACTGTGCGCGAAAATATCGACCTCGGGCCATCCCGCGAGGTCGAGCGCCGCGCGCGTCGGCAGGAAATCGAAACAGGCCTGCGCCAATTCGGTGCGCCCCTCGCGCGCCAGCCGCGCGTCGAGGATCTCCTTCATCGCGTGCAGGAACCGCACGTCGCTCGCGGCATAGTCGCGCTGCGCCTCGCTGAGTTCGGCGGCGCCCCAGTCGCTCGACTGCTGCTGCTTCGACACCTCCTGCCCCAGCAGCTCGCGCACCAGTTCCTTGAGGCCATGGCGGTCGGTATAGGTGCGCACCAGCTTCGAGGCGATCTTGGTGCAATAGACGGGCGTCGTCACGACGCCGAGTGCCTGCTGCAACGCGGCGATGTCGAAACGCGCGAAATGAAAGAGTTTCAGCCGCTCCGGGTCGGCGAGGATCGCCTTCAGCACCGGCGCGTCGTAGCTGCTGCCGGGCCTGAAACGAACCAGATGCTCGTCGCCCGACCCGTCGCTGATCTGGACGAGGCACAGCCGGTCGCGCAGCGGATTGAGCCCCATGGTTTCGGTATCGACCGCGACCGCGCCAGGCCCCAGCACATCTTCGGGCAGGTCTTCTTCGTGGAAATATACGCTCATCCCGCCGCCTTAGGCCAAGCGGCCGCGCCGCTCAATGACTGGTTTTCGCCGGCCTGCCACGCCGGGCCGGGGCCGCGGTAATCTGTATGATATTCCCGAAGGCGCCATTGCAATTTTCTGTTCGCAGCCTGTGGATAATTAGGCTATATCTTGCGTCCTTGGTGGCATGGGGCGAGTCTGTGCCCGTGGTGAACTGCGTCCCCGTCCGGCGCAAGGAGCCGGTTGAATGGGGTATGGACGACCGAAAGCGACTACTAAGCAATGAGTTTCAATAAGGATCGCCGTGGCCATCGGGGACGCGGCAAGCGCGATGATTTCGGCAATTTCGACAGCTTCGAACCGGCCCCCTATGGCGGCGACTCCTACGGCGGCGGGCGTGGCGGTTTCGGTGATCGTGACCGCGGCGGTTTCGCTGGCGGCGACCGGGGCGGTGGCTTCGGCGGCGGCGACCGTGGCGGCGGCTTCGGCGGTGGGCGTGGCGGCGGCATGCCGGCACAGGTCGTCGGTGAAGGCCAGGGCACGGTCAAGTTCTTCAACCCGTCCAAGGGTTTCGGCTTCGTCGCCCGCGACGACGGTGGCGAAGACGTCTTTGTCCATATCAGCGCGGTCGAACAGGCGGGGCTCCAGGGTCTCGCGTCGGGCCAGCCGCTCGCTTTCACGCTCGTCGAGCGCAACGGCAAGGTGTCGGCAATCGACCTCAAGATCGAGGGCGAACCGATGCCGGTCGAAGAGTTCGCCCCGCGTCAGCGTGAGGATCGCCCGGGCGGCGCCCGCGGGCGGCGCCAGTTGACCGGCGAACGCACGTCGGGCACGGTGAAGTTCTTCAACACGACCAAGGGCTTCGGCTTCATCGCGCGCGACGATGGCCAGGCCGACGCCTTCGTCCACATCAGCGCGGTGCAGCGCGCGGGCATGGCGGGCCTTGAAGAGGGCGACCGCGTCGCCTTCGACATCGAAGTCGATGATCGCGGCAAGTTCGCCGCGGTGAACCTGCAGCCGCATCAGGACTGATCGGCGGCACGACCGGACACGAAAAGGGCGGCCCCGGGGCCGCCCTTTTTTCAGGATGCATCGCCGCGCACCGCGGCTGGCCCGACGCTGGCGCCCTCACCCCGTGCGCCGCGCGAGCCAGACGCCTGCAATCATCAGCGCAATCCCGGCGATCCGTTTCAGGTCGATCGTCGAGCGTATCGCGCCGAACAGGCCAAAATGGTCGATCGTCGCCGCGCTGACGAGTTGGCCGACGAGCACGAAAAAGATCGCATTGCCGACACCGAAGCGCGGCGCGATGAAGGTCACGGCGATCACATAAAAGGCAACGAACAGCCCACCGAAATAGAAATGTACGGGGATGTCGCCCGTGAAGCGCACCGCGCCGAACGAGCCGGTCATCAGCGCGCCCGCCGCAGCGATGAGGAAGGCGAGACCGAAGAGGATCATCGACGCCGCCATCGGGCTGCCAAGCCGCGCGCCAAGCCCCCCGTTCAGCGCCGCGAGGATCGGGATGCCGACCCCGGTGAGCAACATGATCGCGGCGAAGGCGGGGGCGGCGTGGTTCGCTGTCATGTTTCGGGCTCCTTCGATTTTTGCCGCGCACGATATGCGGCGACGGGCAGGCCGCCCACCCCCCAATTGTCCAGATCGACCTCGTCGATATTGACGACGGTTGTCGCGGGGTTCTTGGCCAGCACCTCCTGGAGCAGGTCGGTCACTCCGGCGATCAGTTCGGCCTTCTGCGCGGCCGTCGCGCCCTCGCGCGTGATGCGGATGTTGACATAAGGCATGGTCTTTCTCCGGTCAGAGTCCCAGGTCTTCCAGCCCCGGATGGTCGTCGGGGCGGCGGTCGCCGCGCCCATCGCGCGGCCAGAGCAGCAGGCGATCGGCGGCGGCGATCGCCACATCGTTGATGCTCGCGATCCGCCGCCGCATCGTGCCGTCTTCGGCAAACTCCCAATTCTCATTGCCATAGGAGCGCCACCAGCCGCCTTCGGCATCATGCCATTCATAGGCGAAACGCACCGCGATACGGTTGCCGGAGAAAGCCCACAGGCCCTTCACCAGCCGATAATCCTGTTCGCGCTGCCATTTGCCGGTGAGGAAGTCGACGATCGCATCCCGCCCGGTCAGAAAGGTCGAGCGGTTCCGCCATTCACTATCCTCGCTGTAGGCGAGCGCGACGCGCGCGGGATCGCGACTGTTCCAGCCGTCTTCGGCCAGACGGACCTTGCGCGCCGCGCTGACGGCGTCGAAAGGTGGAAGCGGGGGCCGGGACATGACGCGCGTCTTCAGGCGAAAGGGGTGGCAAATTCGATGCGGATGCCGCCGGGCATCGCGCAGATGAAATGGTGCGTCGTCGCGCCCTCGCGGATCGGTTCGGGGTCGAACTCGATCGTCACGCCGGGATGCGCCTGCACCCGTGCAAAAACGGCGCGCAGCGCGTCGAGATCGGCGACTGCGAGCGCCAGATGGTGCAGGCCGATGTTGGCGCGGCGATCGAAGCGCGTCGCGCGCGCCGGATCGGCGACCTGCCACAAGGTGAGCAGCGTCGTGCCGTCGGACACGAAGATCGCCGGATAGTCCGGGCGCTCCGCCGCGACAGTGAAACCCAGCGTCTCGACAAAAAAGTCGCGCGCCTCGGCGACGTCGCGGACGGCGAGCCCGACATGGTGCGCGCCGCGGGTCATGGCTATGGTCATGGATTTCCTTTCCTGTTCAAAATATCGCCCCCCGACGCAGGTGTCGCGCGCTTGCGAGGGGTAAGGAGGTTGCGCGCGGGGCTTCAGGCCGTGGCTTCGGCGGCGAGCGCCGACGCGGACCAGCCCGGCATCGACGGAAAGCCGGGCAGCGCGGCAATGCGGCGCGTCCAGTCGCGGATGCGCGGCCAGTGGTCGAGGTCGATCCCGCCATCAGGTGCGAGCGCGAGATAGGGGCTCGCGGCGATGTCGGCGATCGTCAGCCGGTCGCCGACGAGCCAGTCGCGTCCCCCCGCCAGATGCGCTTCGACGACCGGCAGGATGCGCTCGGCAACGACCACCGCGCGATCATGGTCGATCGACCAGTCGAACAGCCGCTCGGCGCGCAGCAGCGCGGGGCCGTTGAAAATCTCGTTTGCCGCGTGCGACAACCACATCATGATCGCGCCGCGCTCTTCGGGCGTGCGCCCGTCCCAGTCGCCGGGGCGGTGCCGCGCCGCGAGATAGGCGAGGATCGCCTGACTGTCGCGCAGGACGAAATCGCCTTCGACATAGACCGGGATCTGCGCCATCGGGTTGAGCGCGCGAAAAGCCTCGCTCTGCCGCGCCGCGGCGTCGGTGGGCTCGTCGTGCCAGTCGAGGCCGAGCAAGGCGAGCGCGATACGCACCTTGTGCGCATTGCCCGACATGGCGGAACCATGAAGGCGGATCATCGTCAGTCTCCCCTGGGGTCGGCGCGCAGGGCGGCAAGCTCGGCGCGCAGTTGATTGAGTTCGGCCGCCATCGGGCGGATCGCCGCCGCAATTTCGGCCTCGGTGAAGCGCGGGGTGATATGTTGCGAACAATTCCATTCCCAGCCGATGACGTCGATGAAGAAGGCGCGCTCGGGCGTCGCGCGATAGCCCTCGGGCATCAGCGCGGTGACCGCGGCGGGATCGTCGGCAAGCTCGACGATGCGGGCATGGCCCACCAGTTTCAGCCGGTCGCGATGGGGATAGTCCATCAGGAACAGCGCGACGCGGTCATTGCCCGCGAGGTTCGCGGTGCTGATATATTGCCGGTTGCCGCGATAATCGGCGAAGCCGATGCGGTTGCCCGAAATATGGCGCAGAAAACCGGCGGGACCGCCGCGGTGCTGCATATAGGGCCAGCCTTCGCCGTTGACGCTCGCCATGTAGAAGCTGTCGCGCTGTGCGATGAAGTCCAGCTCCTTTGCGGTCAATGCGTCGGGGGTGCCGTCGGCCCCCGCGTCCATCTTCAGATAGGAAGCACGCGAGCCATGGCGCTCCTGCAAGGCCTTGACCGCGTCGTCGAACAGCGTGTGCCGGTAATTGCGCGCCATCATCCTCACCTTCGCACGAAGCCAGACGAACCGAGATCTTCCGGGAGAGGGCGCCTCCGTTCGCAGCGCCGATGTAGGCTATTGCAAAGGACGTGATAATCAGCCATTTTGGTATATCTTAATTCCTGTAAGTGGAATAATCTTGGACCGGTTGCTGACGCTGGAAATGTTCGTCGCGGTGGCGAGCGAAGGCGGTTTCGCCGCCGCCGCGCGCAAGCTGGGCAGTTCGCCGCCAGCAGTGACGCGCGGGATCGCGGCGCTTGAGGCGCGGCTCGGCACGGCGCTCTTCCATCGTTCGACGCGCGCGGTCGCGCTGACCGACGCCGGCGCGGCCTTTCTGGGCGAGGCGCGGCGCATCCTCGCCGACCTCGCGGGCGCCGAACGCGCGCTGCGCGGCGCCGCGGCAGCCCCCAGTGGCCAGCTCCACCTCACCGCGCCGGTGATGTTCGGGCGGCTGCACGTGCTGCCGGTGGTCGATGCGATGATGACCAAGCACCGCGAGCTTGGCGTGCGGATGATGCTGATCGACCGCAACGTCCGTATCGTCGAGGAGGGCATCGACGTCGCAGTGCGGATCGGCGCGCTCGCCGATTCGGGGCTGAAGGCGGTGCGCATCGGCCGCGTGCGCCAGATGCTCGTCGCCAGCCCCGCCTATCTCGCGCGCCGCGGCGCGCCGCACGGCATCGCGGATCTCAAGGGGCATGATCTGATCGGCACGATGGGGCCGCGCTGGACGAGCGAATGGCAGTTCGCCCGCGAACGCTGGCGGCTGCCCGCGCCGCCGCGGTTGACCGTCAACACCGTCGACGGCGCGCTCGCGGCGGCCGAGGCGGGACTGGGGATCGCGAACCTCTTGTCCTATCAGCTAGCCGAGGCGATCGACGCGGGGCGGCTGATCGCGCTGCTGGAGCAGGAGCAGCCGCCCGCGCT
Source organism: Sphingopyxis alaskensis RB2256 (assembly GCF_000013985.1). Taxonomy (GTDB): domain Bacteria; phylum Pseudomonadota; class Alphaproteobacteria; order Sphingomonadales; family Sphingomonadaceae; genus Sphingopyxis; species Sphingopyxis alaskensis. The sequence goes on from NC_008048.1 coordinate 2,475,926, forward strand.
GCCCGTCCATCTGCTGTTCGAACCGTCGCGCGCGGCGCTGCCCGCGGTGCGGCTGTTCGTCGAAGCGATGCAGGCGCGTATGCGCATGGCGGGGCTGGGATGAAGGGGGGAGCGTTGGGCTGGGAAGCGGACCTTCGTCTTACTGTTGTACCCCGGCGAAAGCCGGGGCCCAGGGCGCCCAGGAGCAGGCGTTGGCTTATCCCGCTCTGGACCCCGGCTTTCGCCGGGGTACGGCGCCTATCGCCCGCAACCTTTCAGAACTGATATGCCAAGCCGCCGCCGAACAGCCACTGGTCGGCATCGCCAACGTCGGCTACGATCGGTGAGCGGGCGAAACCTTTGCCAAGGCGGCCATATTGCGCGCCGCCGAGCAGGACGAAACCCTTGCGCAGATCGCCCGACAGCGCATAGGCGCCCGCAATCCCCAACGTATATTTGCCCGCGGTCGCCTTTTTCCCCGCTCCGTCATAGACGGGCAGCCCGCTCGCCGCGCTGTCCGCCGGGTCGATGTCGTAATAATAGCGGCCAAAGCCCTTGCCATAGAAGTTGACCGAGGCCGACACGCCGACATAGGCGCGCTTCGACAGCGGGGTGCCGTAATCGATCGTCGGTGAGGCGGCCCAGCTGCCGTGGCGGCCCGAAATATCCTTGAGCGCCACGACGCGAAAGGCGATCTGGTCATAGGCGCTGGTGATGACGCCGGTGTGCGATACTCCCGCGAAAAGCCCGGTTTCGACAGCAATCTTGCGCTTGCCGAGCGCCGCAACCTGCGGATCGTCGATCTTGCCGGTGCGGTCGCTGCGCAGGCTGATGATCGGGCCGAACTTGAAGTCGGTTTTCTGCCCGCGCCGCTGACGGATCAGGTCGACCTGGAAATTGGTGCCGCGCGTCGAGAAGGAATAACCGCTGATGCGCCCGCGCAGATAGATGGCGGGGACGAGGCGGCGGTCGTCGGCGCCATTATATTCGGGCGTGCTGAGCACGCCCGCGGCGACCGCGAAATAGTCGCGCGACCAGGTCCGTTCGGGATCGTCGTCGTCGGGCCGCGCCGCGGGCAGCAGGATATTTTCGTCGATGTCGCTGTCCTGGAGGTAGCGCGGGGCGTCGTCGAACCCATTCGCAGCGGCGATGGTCGCCTCTGCTTCGAGACCGTCAGCGGGCGACGTTTCCTCGGCGGAAGCCGGGCCGATTGCCAGCGCGGCGGCGAAAAACGAAATCAACGGGCGCATGATGGAGCGAAGGCGCGTCGGACGGGGCATGGACATGCGTTGGTCATTCCTATGATCTTGCCCCTCTTGCCAAGGGTGTAAGTAAAGCGCGCGCCATTGCAACGACTTCGTCTTGCGACGGGGCGATTTTGCTTCCATGCGTCTTTCATGCACCGCTTTGCCATCGCCGCTTTTCCAGTTCCTCGCGCCGCCATGGGCTCCCCGCACGAGCCGCGCGAATGAGCCGCGTCCCTCGCCGCGTCGGCTATGCGCTGATGGTGGCCGCAGCACTGCTCGCACTCGCGATGCGACGCGGGATGGTCGCGAGCATCGGGCCCTTCCCCGTCGCCGCGATCGCGCTGCTCGTCGCGATGATCGGGGTGATGCTGGTGTTCACCGACCTGATGGTGCGCGGGCTTTACGCGCAGGTGGACGCGGCGAAGCGGCAAGGCGACGAGGAGCGCGACGGGCCGGGCGACTGAACCCTTTTCGTTCGACACCCCATGCGCTTGGCGGTATGACGGCGCGATGACCGACCGCCCGCATACGCCGCTGCTCGACACGGTGGATGTCCCCGCCGACCTCCGCAAGCTGAAGCCCGAAGACCTCCGCCAGTTCGCCGACGAGCTGCGCGCCGAGATGATTTCCGCCGTCGGGACCACGGGCGGGCACCTGGGTTCCGGGCTCGGCGTCGTCGAGCTGACGACCGCGATCCATTATGTGTTCGACACCCCGCGCGACAAGCTGGTGTGGGACGTCGGCCACCAATGCTATCCGCACAAGATCATCACCGGGCGCCGCGACCGCATCCGTACGCTGCGCCAGGGCGGCGGCCTGTCGGGCTTCACCAAGCGCAGCGAGAGCGAATATGACCCGTTCGGCGCGGCGCACAGCTCAACCTCGATCAGCGCGGCGCTGGGTTTTGCCATCGCCAACAAGCTGAAGGACGAACCCGGCCGCGCGATCGCGGTGATCGGCGACGGGTCGATGTCGGCCGGCATGGCCTATGAGGCGATGAACAATGCGAAACAGGCGGGCAACCGGCTGATCGTCATTTTGAACGACAATGACATGTCGATCGCGCCGCCCGTCGGCGGGCTGTCGGCCTATCTCGCCAAGCTCGTGTCGTCGCGGCCATTTCTCGAGCTGCGCGAGATTGCGCGGCGCTTTGCGCGCAAGCTGCCCGAACCGCTGCACAAGGCGGCGAAAAAGACGGACGAATATGCCCGCGGCATGGCGATGGGCGGCACCTTGTTCGAGGAGCTGGGTTTTTATTATGTCGGGCCGATCGACGGGCATAATCTCGACCATCTGATCCCGATCCTGGAAAATGTCCGCGACAGCGACCATGGCCCGGTGCTGATCCACGCAGTGACCAAGAAGGGCAAGGGGTACGCCCCTGCCGAGGCCGCCGCCGACAAATATCACGGGGTGCAGAAGTTCGACGTCATCACCGGCGAACAGGCAAAGGCGCCACCGGGACCGCCCGCCTATCAGAATGTGTTCGGCGAAACACTGGCGAAGCTGGCCGAAACGGACAAGCGCATCGTCGCGATCACCGCGGCGATGCCCTCGGGCACCGGCGTTGACAAGTTCGCGAAGGTGCATCCCGACCGCAGCTTCGACGTCGGCATCGCCGAACAACATGCGGTGACCTTCGCCGCCGGATTGGCGGCGCAGGGGATGCGGCCGTTCGCGGCGATCTATTCGACCTTCCTCCAGCGCGCTTATGACCAGGTCGTGCATGATGTGGCGATCCAGAACCTGCCGGTGCGCTTCGCGATCGACCGCGCGGGGCTGGTCGGCGCCGACGGATCGACCCATGCGGGCTCGTTCGACATCACCTATCTGGCGACCTTGCCCAACATGGTGGTGATGGCGGCGGCCGACGAGGCCGAACTGGTCCACATGACCTATACCGCCGCCGAACATGACGCGGGGCCCATCGCCTTCCGCTATCCGCGCGGTAACGGCACCGGCGTGGCACTGCCTGCGGTGCCGCAGAAGCTGGAAATCGGCAAGGGGCGCGTGGTGCGCGAGGGCAAGACCGTCGCGATCCTGTCGCTGGGCACCCGGCTTGCCGAGGCACTGAAGGCCGCCGACACGCTGGAGGCGCGCGGACTGTCGACAAGCGTCATCGACCTGCGATTCGCCAAGCCGCTCGACGAGGAGCTGATCCGCCGGACGCTCGCCGCCCATGAAGTGTGCGTGACGGTCGAGGAAGGCAGCATCGGCGGGCTCGGCGCGCATGTGCTGACCCTGGCGAGCGACGAGGGACTGATCGACGCGGGGCTGAAGCTGCGCACGCTGCGCCTGCCCGATATGTTCCAGGATCAGGATAAGCCCGAGCTGCAATATGACGCCGCGGGGCTGAACGCGCCGCAGATCGTCGATACCGTGCTCAAGGCGCTGCGCCACAACAGCGCGGGGGTCGAGGAAGCGGGGGTTCGGGCCTGAGCCCTGCCGTCCCGTTCGCGTCGCGCCTCTGTCGGGCCATGATCCTGCCTTGCGCCCCGGCGCAAGCTTTGGAGAGGATCACTGCGCTTGGTTTCCTGCGCGAGGACGCGGCGAGTGCGCACCCACGGCCGTCGTCCCTGCCGGGCGACCATCGGGCATGAAAAGGGCGGCCGCAGCCGCCCGTTCCTTCAAAGCTCTGTGGCGCCTAGGCCCCCGGAATGGCCGCCTGCGCGTCGCGGCCGTCGCCTTCGGGGGCGGCGAGAATGTCGCGGACGATGAGGCCCTTGTCGACGACCTGCGTGTCGGGGCTGCCGACCTGGCTGCGGATGCCGGGGTCGGCGCGCGCGCCGTCGGCGCTGCCGATGATCTGCGCTTCGCCGGGGCTGCGCGCCGAGGGGCCGCCGAAGAGCGCGCGCAGCGTCTGTTCGGCGGTCGATTCGCCGCCGGGGCGCGCGGTGCCGGGCGCGGGCGGGGTCAGCGCGAAATCGGGCGGCACGACGAGCGGCGCCTGGCGCGACACCATCATCTCGTCGGGGCGGTCGCGGCTGAAAAGGCTGTTCGACCCGCAGGCCGACAAAGTGGTGGCGACGATCGAGGCAGCCAGGATGGCGGTGGTCCGGTTCACTAAAATACTCTCCTATGCGCCCCGTTTACGCGGTGCCCCAATTAATCGACAGACGGCTTGGCGTCTGCTTGGCCCGCCTTTTCGCCCAAGAGCAGCGCGCGCGCAACCAGCAAAAGCACGCCGATGGTGATGCACGCATCGGCGACGTTGAAGATCATGAAGGGACGGAAATCGCCGATGTGCAGGTCGGCGAAGTCGACGACATAGCCGAAACGCACCCGATCGACGATATTGCCGAGCGCGCCGCCGAGGATCAGCGCGAGCGCGATGACGTCGCCCTTCGCCTGTTCGCGCGTCATCCAGAAGGCGACCGCGGCGGCGACGATCCCGGTGACCGCGACGAGCGTCCAGCGCGTCGTGTCGGTGCAGCTCGCGAACATCGACAGCGAGATGCCGCAATTTTCGGCCCAGGTCAGGTTGAAGAAGCTGGTGAGCTCGATCTGCCCCTTGGGCTCGAGCGACAGCGGAACGGTGACGATCCATTTGGTCACCTGATCGAGAAGGAAGGCGACCGCGGCGAAAATCAGGCCGAAGCGCAGATAGGGGGAACGGGCGCTGCTCATCCCGCCCCCAATACCGTCTCGCACCGATTGCACAAGGCGCCGTCGGCGGTGACTTCGGGCAGGTGGCGCCAGCAGCGGCCGCATTTGTGGTGGGAGGTGGGGGTGACCCCGACACGGACAAAATCAACATGGTCGTGCCAAAAGGTATCACCCAATGGATCGGCGATACGCACTATTTTATCGCCAGATGTCGCTTCCACGACCTCCCACTTCTCCAATTTCACATCTTCGACAATGCAAATCTCGGCGAAATTGATCGACCGCAGAAGTTCGAGATCAGCGTCGTGGAAGCAATGAACTTCAAGCCGTGCCTCGAGACTGGATTTGACAAGCTTATCGCGACGAAGCGGCTCTATCGCGCCGGAGGCTGCCCAGCGAATCTCGCGAACGCGCGCCCACTTTTCGACCAATTCCGTGTTCCCGCGAAGGCGGGAACCCAGGGCGGGGTCAGCCGACGCGGGCACTGGATCCCCGCTTTCGCGGGGATGCAACAGGTGGTCGAGGTCAGGCCATTCCAGCAGATGTACGCTGCCCGCATCGGGATAGCGCGTCCCCCAAACCTCTTCGCTCGTGAACACCAGCACCGGCGCCGCATAGCGGACGAGCGCGTGGAACAGCACGTCGAGCACGCTGCGGTACGCGCGGCGTTTGTCGGTGCCGAGCGGCGCGGCGGGACCGAGGTCGCAGTAGAGGACGTCCTTGCGGATATCGAAATAGAAGGCCGACAGATCCTCGTTGCAGAAATCGGTCAGCAGGCGCGTGTAGCTGTTGAAGTCGAAGTCATCGACCGCGCGCGCGAGCTTGGCGTCGAGGTCGACGAGCAGCGACAGCATATAGCGTTCGAGTTCGGGCATCGCCGCGACGTCGGCGATGCGCTCCTCCTCAGTAAACCCGTCGAGCGCGCCGAGCAGGTAGCGGAAGGTGTTCCTGAGCTTGCGATACTGATCGGCGACCCCGGCGAGGATTTCCTTGCCGATGCGGTGGTCCTCGGTGAAATCGACCGAGAGCGCCCACAGACGCAGGATGTCGGCGCCATAGTCGCGCATCAGGTCGATCGGGCTGATCGTGTTGCCCAAGGACTTCGACATTTTGAGGCCCTTGGCGTCCATGGTGAAGCCGTGGGTCAGCACCGCCTTGTACGGCGCCTGGCCGCGCGTGCCGCAGGACTCCAGCAGCGACGACTGGAACCAGCCGCGATGCTGGTCGCTGCCCTCGAGATAGAGGTCGGCGCTGTGGGTGCCGCCGTCGTGGCGGACGAGCGCGGGCCATTTGCCGCTTTCGAGCACGAAGGCGTGGGTGCAGCCCGAATCGAACCAGACGTCGAGGATGTCGGTGACGCGTTCGTAGTCGGCGGCGTCGTAGTCCGGTCCAAGATATTCCTGCGCCCGCGCGTCGCTCCATGCGTCGACGCCGCTCTCGCGCACCGCCGCGACGATGCGGTCGTTGACTTGCGGATCGTTCAGATACTGTCCGGTCTTGCGGTTCACGAACAGCGTGATCGGCACGCCCCATGCTCTTTGACGCGACAGCACCCAGTCGGGGCGGTCCTTGACCATGCTGCCGATGCGGTTGCGGCCCTTTTCGGGGACGAAGCGCGTGGCGTCGATCGCGGCCATGGCGAGGGTGCGCAGCGTGTCCCCCTCTCCCTCCGGGAGAGGGTCGGGGTGAGGGTGGCCCGCGGTCAGGGCGTCGCCCTCACCCTTCCGCGCCTGCGGCGCTCCCTCCCTCTCCCGCAGGGAGAGGGGTTTATCCATCGGCACGAACCATTGCGGGGTGCAGCGATAGATGACCTTCGCCTTCGAGCGCCAGCTGTGCGGATAGCTGTGCTTGTAGTCGGCGCTGGCCGCGAGCAGCCCGCCGGCTTCGCGCAGGTCGGTGCAGATCGGGCCGTCGGGGGCGTTGAATTTCGGATTGATGACGCTGCCCTGACCGCCAAGCCAGCCCCAGTCCTCGCGATATTTGCCATCGCCCTCGACCGCGAACACGGGGTCGATGCCGTTCGCCTTGCACAGGTCGAAGTCATCCTCGCCATGGTCGGGCGACATATGGACGAGCCCGGTGCCACTGTCGGTGGTGACGAAATCGCCGGGCAGGAAGGGGCGCGGGCGCGCGAAGAAGCCTCCGAGCGCGTGCATCGGGTGGCGGGCGGTCGCGCCAGCCAAGGCCTTCCCAAGAAAGTCTAGGCCGCCGTTTACCTCATGCCAGCGACGTTCATGCCCGCCGAAGGTCCGCGTACGAAACTCGTAGTCAAGATCAGCAGCGACAACATATTTGCGTCCGGGCACCCATGCTTTGCCAGCCATCCAAGGCTGGTCACCCCAATCTGCTTCATCCCACTCATCGCAGCTATGAAGGATATATTTGATGTCGGGACCATAAGCGATCGCCTGGTTGACCGGGATCGTCCACGGAGTCGTCGTCCAGATCACCGCATAGGCGCCGACTAGCTCAGGAGCATTTGGCGCCTCGACAATCTCGAACGCCACATCGATCTGCGTCGAGACGATATCCTCATATTCGATCTCGGCTTCGGCGAGCGCGGTCTTTTCGACCGGCGACCACATCACCGGCTTGGCGCCGCGATAAAGCATGTCGTTCGCGGCGAATTTGAGCAGCTCGCGGACGATGGTGGCTTCGGCCTCATAATCCATCGTGAGGTACGGATGATCCCAGTCGCCGCCGATGCCGAGGCGTTTGAGCTGTTCGCGCTGGGTGTCGACCCAATGCTGTGCATAGGCGCGGCATTCGGCGCGGAACTCCTCGACCGGAACCTCGTCCTTGTTGAGCTTTTTCTTGCGATACTGCTCCTCGACCTTCCACTCGATCGGCAGGCCGTGGCAGTCCCAGCCGGGAACATAGGGCGCGTCCTTGCCCTTCAGCGTCTGGGTGCGGACGACCATGTCCTTGAGGATATGGTTGAGCGCATGGCCGATGTGCATGTCGCCATTGGCGTAGGGCGGGCCGTCGTGGAGGATGAACTGCTCGCGGCCCTTGCGGGCTTCGCGAATCTGGCCTTCCAGATTGCCCTCGAGCCATTTCGCCAGAATCAGCGGCTCCTTCTGTGGCAGGCCCGCCTTCATCGGAAAGTCGGTCTTGGGCAGGAAGACGGTGTCGCGATAGTCGCGTTGCTCGGTGGCGGGCGTGTCGGTCATGGTGGCGGCGCTTAGCGCAGATTTGTGCGGGAGCAAACCTCCGGATCACCCTCAAACCCCGTTCGCATCGAGCGAAGTCGAGATGCCTATCGGCCGGGTGCGGCTGCGGGGTGTCTCGACTTCGCTCGACACGAACGGATTTACAGGTGGCCCAACAACGCCTTCGCCGCCTCGCAATCCGCCGCGATCTGCGCCATCAACGCATCCATGCTGTCGAACTTCGCCTCGGCCCGGATGAAGGCATGGAAGGCGACGTCGATTTCCCGCCCATAGAGGTCTTCGGAAAAGTCGAAGAAATGCGGTTCGAGCAGTTCCTTGGGCGGATCGAAACTCGGGCGGATGCCAAGGTTCGCGGCGCCCTTCAGCACGCGCCCGTCGGGCAGCTTTCCGGTGACGGCATAGATGCCGTAGCGCGGGCGGAGGTAATTGCCCATGTCGATGTTGGCGGTCGGAAAGCCCAAGAGGCGGCCATTCTTGTCGCCATGCTGGACCACGCCGCGCACGGTGAAGGGGCGCGTGAGCAGGCGTGCTGCGGTCGCGCAGTCGCCCGCCTGCAACGCCTCGCGGATGCGGCTCGACGAGATGACCTCGTCGGCATCGTCGACCGGCGCGACCATTTCGGTGAAGAAGCCGAGGCGGCGGGCGTGGTCGGCGAGCGTCACGACATTGCCGCTGCGGCCCTTGCCGAACACAAAGTCGGCGCCGGTGACGACCCCCGCGGCGCCGTAGCGGTCGAGAAGGAGTCCGGTGATGAACTCCTCGGCACTCGTCGCGGCGAGCGCAGCATCGAAGGGCAGAACGAGCATCGCGTCGGCGCCTGCGGCGGCGAACAGCTCCTGCCTTTGGTCGAGCGTGGTGAGGCGGAAGGGCGGGACGTCGGGTTTGAAGAAGCGCACCGGATGCGGGTCGAAGGTCGCGACGATCGCCGGGCGGCCCTCGTCCTTCGCATGGCGCACCGCGCGGCCGACGACCGCCTGGTGACCGGCGTGGAAGCCGTCGAAATTGCCGAGCGCGATGACGCCGCCGCGCAGCGGCGCTTCGATGCGCGCGTGGCCGTCGAGGCGGATCATGGCGCCGGCGGCGTGAGGGGCACCAGCCCCGCTTTCAGCACGCGGATCGCATTGCCGCCCATCGCGGCGCGGATTTCGTCGTCGGAAAAGCCCGCGTCGATCAGCGCCTGCGTCACCTGCACCAGCTGCGCGGTGTCGAAGCGCACGGTGGTGGCGCCGTCATAATCGCTGCCGAGCGCGACATGATTTATGCCGACGAGGTCGCGGACGTGCTTCATCGCGCGCGCGATGCTCGCGGGCGAGGTGTCGCACACCGCGGCGTCCCAGTAACCGATGCCGACGAGGCCGCCGGTTGCGGCGACGCCGCGAATCTGCGCGTCCGACAGGTTGCGGTTGACCTTGCACGTTGCCTGCACCCCGCCGTGGCTGGACACGACGGGGCGGCGCGCCATTTTCAATATGTCGGCGACGCAGGCCTCGCTGCAATGCGCGATGTCGACGATCATGCCCTTCGCCTCCATCGCGGTCACGACCTGCCGCCCCAGCGGGGTGAGCCCGCCTTTCTTGAGCCCGTGCATCGAGCCTGCGAGTTCATTGTCGAAGAAATGGGTGAGCCCCGCCATGCGGAAGCCCGCGGCGTAGAGCTTGTCCAGATTGGCAATGTCGCCTTCGAGATTGTGCAGCCCCTCGACGCTGAGCAGCGCGCCGGTGGTGAGCGGCTTGCCGCGCCGCGCGGCGAGCAGCGCGTCGAGGTCGGCGGTGGTCGCGACGGGTTTCAGCGTGCCGTTCGACGCCGCGGCCGCGCGGTGCAGCTTTTCGGCGTGCCAGAGCGAGCGTTCGAGCAGCGAGGTCCACGTCCGCACCGGCTGGAGCTGCGCGATCACGAGGCCGGTGATATTGTCGCTGTCGGCGCCGTTCGCGTGGTAATTCTGCCCCTTGGGCGATTTGGTCGTGCTCGCGAGCACCTGCAGCGCGACATGGCCGTCCTTCAGCCGCGGCAGGTCCATATGGCCGCGCTCGGCGCGATCCAGGAAATCGCGGCTCCACAACAGGCTGTCGCTGTGCAGATCGACGATCGTGAGCGTCTGGTGCAGCGCCTCTGCGCGCGCCGTCACCTGCGGCAGCGGCTTGCCGTCGATCCGGTTGAGGTCGCGCTCGATCATCCCCGGCGCGAGCGTGAAAAAGGCGAGCGCGGCCAGCGCGACGACGATCAAAAGGGCGATCAACCAGCGGCGCATCCTCTTCTCCTTTAGAGCAAAGGCCGGAATAAAATATCGCCGTCATTGCGAGCGAAGCGAAGCAATCCACAGCGGTTGACGCGCGCTCTGGATTGCCGCGTCGCTTCGCTTCTCGCAACGACGATGCTGTTTGGTGCCATTTGACTAGCCATTCCGTCGCGCGAGCGTGACAAAGCTGTAGGCCGGGCGCCCCGCCTCGCCCGCTCGATGGTCGACCCGCGCGACCTCGCGCCAGAGCGCCGGATCGGGATAGTCGATCACCGCATCGCCAGCGGGTTCGAGGCCCACCTCGGTCAGTTCGATGCGGTCGGCGAGCGGCAGGAACAGCGCATAGATTTCGGCGCCGCCGATCACCATCACATGCGGCGCATTGGCGCGTTTCAGCGCTTCCTCGACGCTTGCGACGGGTTCGGCGCCTTCCTCCTGCCAGTCGGCATCGCGCGTGAGGACGATGTGGCGGCGGCCTTCGAGCACCGCGGGCAGGCTGTCGAAGGTCTTGCGCCCCATGATCATCGGGCGGCCCATGGTGAGCTGTTTGAACCGGCGGAGGTCAGCGGGCAGGTGCCACGGCATCCGGCCCTTCGCGCCGATCACGCCATTGGCCGCGCGCGCCAGGATCAGCGTGATTTCGGGGTGGTTCATGCCGGTGTGTTTCCCACCCCAAAGCCGACCCACGTGACATGGCCCAGCTTGCGGCCGTCGCGCACCGCCGCCTTGCCATAATGATGCACATGCGCGGCGTCGTCGGCGAGCAGCGCGGGGACGGTGGCAATCTCTGCACCGATCAGGTTGCGCATCGTGACCGGTAGCGCCGTGGTCGCCGTGCTGCCGAGCGGCAGCCCGGCGACGGCGCGGATATGATTCTCGAACTGGCTCGTCACGGCACCCTCGATCGTCCAGTGGCCGCTGTTGTGGACGCGCGGCGCCATTTCGTTGAACACCGGGCCGTCGGCGGTGGCGAAAAACTCGCCGGTGAGCACCCCGACATAGTCGAGTTCGGCAGCGATCCGCGCCATCAGCCCGCGCGCCTCCTCCTGCTGACCCAGCACCTCGCGCGGCGGCGGCAGGCTGGAACTGGCAAGGATGCCATTCGCATGGACATTGACCGGGCTGTCCCAGAAGCGCACCTCGCCGTCGATCCCGCGCACGAGAATCGCCGAAAACTCGTGCGTAAAGGTCACGAAACCTTCGAGCACCGCGGCGTGGCGGTCGATGGCGTCCCACGCCGCGTCGGCGTCGGCCGCCGTCGCAAGCCGCGCCTGCCCCTTGCCGTCATAGCCCATACGCACCGTTTTCAGGATCGCGGGCGCGCCGACTTCGCCCAGCGCCGTGTCGAGCGCCGGGCGGTCGGGCACCGCGGCAAAGGGCGCCGGACGGCCGCCGAGTCCCACGACAAATCGCTTTTCGGCGAGCCGGTCCTGCGCGATCTCCAGCGCCGCGGCGCCGGGGCGCACCGCGACATGCCCCGACAGGAAGCGCACCGTGTCGACGGGGACATTTTCAAACTCGAAGGTGACAACGTCGCACGCCGCGGCAAAGGCCGCGAGGCGCGGGTCGTCGTCCCAGGCCGCCCGCGTGTGGTGCGCGGCGACATCGGCGGCGACGCTTTCGCGGTCGGGGGCATAGATGTGGACGCGGTAACCAAGCTGCGCCGCCGCCTGGCCAAGCATCCGCCCGAGCTGGCCGCCGCCGAGGATGCCGATCGTCGAACCGGGAGACAGCAAGCGCTCAGCCCTCACGAACAGGGGCAGGTGCGACGCTGTCGGCCTGTCTGGCCCGCCACGCATCGAGTTTTTGCGCCAGATCGGGGTCTGCGTTCGCGAGCAGCGCCACAGCGAAAAGGCCCGCGTTGGTCGCCCCCGCCTTGCCGATCGCAAAGGTGGCGACGGGAACGCCGCCGGGCATCTGGACGATCGAATAGAGGCTGTCGACGCCCGACAGCGCCGCCGACTGCACGGGCACCCCCAGCACGGGTACGCGCGTCATCGCTGCGACCATGCCCGGCAGGTGCGCGGCGCCGCCCGCGCCCGCGATGATCGCCTTCAGCCCGCGGTCCGCCGCGCCCTTGGCATAGGCGACGAGGCGGTCGGGGGTGCGGTGCGCGGACACGATCCGGACCTCGCACGCGATGCCGAATTCTTCAAGGATCTGAACCGAATGCGCCATCGTCGGCCAGTCCGACTGGCTGCCCATGATGACGCCCACGCTCACCTCGGCCTGCGGCGCGCTGTCGCCCATCCCGATCCCTCCTTGTGCGGGCGGCCGGTCCGTCGATGAATCGCCGCCGCCCTCCCCCTAGCGGCAAGGTTGCGCGCGGGCAACGCCGCCGGTTTCGCAAACCCTGCCGCCGCGTTTACCGATTGGTATCAAGTCGCGGCTAGGGTTGGGCCCATCATATCCGTCGGCATCCCGCCGGTGGACGTCAGGGCGCGCCGGGGACAAGGCATGGACAGCGTAGGGGGGGCACGGATCGCGGTAGACCAGTTTGCCGCCGTTTCCGTCGACTCCATCGAGGATCAGTTGCGCGAATTGCGCCGCGAACGCGATGCCTTGCGCCGCGAGAATCGTGTGCTGAAGATCGCGGTTGCCGAACTCGAGCGCGTGTCCGAACGCGACACGCTGACCCCCCTGTTCAACCGTCGCTATTTCCTGACCGCGATCCATCACCGCATGGCGCGCTTCGAACGCCACTCCGAACGCGCCGCGGTCGTGTTCGTCGACGTCAACCAGCTCAAATATGTCAACGACACATTTGGCCACGCCGCGGGCGATTTTGCGCTGATGGAAATTGCCAAACGCCTCGCCGCGTCGATCCGCGCCACCGACGTGGCGGCGCGCATCGGCGGCGACGAGTTCGGGCTGATCCTCGACCAGTCGACCGAGGAGGGCGCGCGCGCGCAGGTCGAACGGCTGCGCGGCATACTGACCGCCGCGCCCGCGCAGTATGACGGACACGAGATCGCGCTTTCGGCCTGCTTCGGCGTCGCGATGCTGCAAACGGGCATGACCGAATCGGACATATTGGCCGCCGCCGACCGCGACATGTACAAAAGCAAGCAAAGGCAGGACGTGCCCGTGGGACACCGCTAACGCCGCCTTAACCAAATTGGCGCATCGTCACGTCCTCAGCAGGGGGATGGACGATGCAGACCCAGACCGACCCATATCTCGACATGCAGAACCGGATCAGCGGACAGATCGGCGCGCTGGCCGAAGCCGTGCCGCACTGCGCGCTCGCGCAGCTCGTGCAGCGCATCGACGACATCCGCTGCCTCGCGCGCGATCATGGTTTCGCCGCGGTCGAAACGCTGGCGAGCCGACTCGAATCGGCGGTCGCGCGGGGTGATTACCGCGCCGCGATCCTGACCTATCTCGACGCGATGAGCGACGCGGTTCAGGCGCCGCGCGGGCCGATGCCCGCCGCAATGCACGAAGCCTGGCTGGCGTCGGTCGCGACGCGGCTCGGCCATTGACGCCGACGCCCTGACACCGCAGATCGCGCGGCCATGGACGCAATCATGTTCGCGCTGGTGGCGGTGCTGCTCGCCAATGCCGACGGGCGCAGCGGGATCGCGCTCGCACAGCTTCTCGCCGCACGACGCGACCGGCGCGTCACCGTCGGCATCGCGTTCGGCGCCTTCCTTGCCAATGCGCTCGTCGCCGCGCTCGCCGGGGCGATCGCCAACCGGATGATCGGACCGGGGATTGCGGCGCTGTTCGTCGCGCTGGCGCTGCTGTCGGGAGCCGCCGCGCTGTTGTGGCCGATGAAGGCCGAGACCGCCGGGCGGCTCGCTAATGCCTCGACCGCCGAACTCGCCGTGCAGATGCTCGCGCGGCAGTTTGGCGACCGCAGCCATTTCCTGATCGGCGCGCTCGCGGCGACGAGCGGCGCGGGGCAATGGGCCGCGGCGGGGGGGCTCGTCGGCTGGACGCTCGCGATGTTTCCTTTCCTCGCCTTCGGACCCGCGCTCGCCGACCGGCGCGCGGCGCGGCTGACCCGCTGGACGGCGGCGGCGATCCTCGCGCTGTGGAGCATCCGCACCGCGCTCGGAGCGTTCGGATTGATCGGATAGAGCCACGAAGATTTCGGGTTTCATCGTTTTTGTCGATGAAACCCAGCCAAAGCTTCGATGGGAAAATGTCATCCGCCATCCCTATATGCGCCGGGTAACAGAAAGGATTCTCCCATGTCCGACAAGAACACACCCGCCGTCGCCGATGCGCTCAACGCGCTGCTCGCCGACAGCTTTGCGCTCTATCTCAAGACCAAAAATTACCACTGGCACGTCCAGGGGCCGCGCTTTCGCGAGCTGCACCTGCTGTTCGACGAACAGGCGGCGCAGATTTTCGCGACGACCGATCTGATCGCCGAGCGCGTGCGCAAGAATGGCGCGGCGACGCTGCGGTCGATCGGCGACATCGGCCGCCGCGCGTCGATCCGCGACGATGATGCGGGCGGCGTCGACGCCGATACGATGATCCGCAACCTCGCCGAGGACAACAAGTTGCTGCTCGCCCAGCTCAGGGACGTCAAAAGCGCTGCCGAGGCCGATGGCGACATCGCCACGAGCGGGCTGGTCGACGGCTGGGCCGACGAGACGCAGCAGCGCATCTGGTTCCTCGAAGCGACGCTGGGTTACTGATCGCGCTGCCCGCGCGGCCGGTTGCGGCGGCTCCATGATCGGCACCCTCACAGATGCGCCGTGACCTCTGGCGGGTTCCACCAATTATTGCCCGCGCCGTCCATATGGGTCACGGGCAGCGCCGCCATGTCGGCGGGGGTCAGATCGTCGAGGCACGCGATCGAAACCGAAACATAGGCACCGCCGATTTCCTCGACATAACCGTGCCCGAACGCCGACACGCCGCACGTCTTGCAAAAGACATGATGCGCGCTGTTCGACCCGAACTGATAGTCGGACAGCGCCGCCGGATCGCTCAGCAGGCGAAACGCCCCCGGCTCGATCTGCGCGCTCCAGTTCCGTTTCTTGGTGCAGATCGAGCAGTTGCACTTGCCCGTCCCCGCATCGAGGTCGATGTCGGCCTCGAACTTGACGGCGCCGCAGTGGCACGAACCATGGTGGGTCTTGAGCATCTTCATCCTCCGGTTGGCGGCGCGTGAAGGCGCCTTTCACCCGAAGCGATGTAACGAAGCCCCCTGACAGATCATGTCAGGAAGCGTCGTCCCACCCCTTCTGACGCCACCAGTCGGCCATCAGCACCGCGCGCCGCCGCCCGAATCCTTCGTCGCCGATCCGCGCCGCGGCGATGCGGTCGATGCGAAAGCTGCGGAAATCCTGCCGCAGCAGGCACCAGGCGGCGATGACCTGCTTCTCCTCGAAATAGGCGAGCGCCGCGGGCCAGATCGCGCGTTCGCTTGTCCGCCCCTGCTCGTCGGCATAGTCGATATGCAGCGTCCTTTCGGACCGCATCGCCGCGCGCACCGTCGCCAGCAACGGCGCATCGCTTTCGCGCCAGCGGCTGCTGACCGGCCACAGCCCCGCCTCGTCGATTCGCTGCTTCAGTTCGTCGGGGCTCGCCGCCGCGATCTTCGCGAGCGCCAGCCCCGCGGCCCGCGACAGCGATCCGTCCTGCCGCCCCTCGACCCAGCGCGCGCCCAGCACCAGCGCCTCCAGTTCCTCGGCGGTGAACATCAGCGGCGGCAGGAAGAATCCCGGTCGCAGCATATAGCCGACCCCCGCCGCGCCCTCGATCGGCGCGCCCAGCGCGATCAGCGCCTGGATGTCGCGATAGAGCGTGCGCACCGACACGCCCTGCTCTTCGGCGAGCATCTCTGCCGTTACCGGCCGTCGGCGGCGGCGCAAACTGTCGATGATCGCGAAAAGCCGCCCCGTCTTGTCCGCCATGATGCCCTGCGTCCGTCAGCGCCGCCGATAGGCCCAGGTCCGCGCCTTCGCCCCGTCGATCGCCGCGATCGTTGCGGTCAGCGTGTCGCCCTCGCGGACATAGGCGATGCGCTGCGGATAATCATGCGCCGGATTCTCGAAGGTCGCGCTTGTGCCATCGTACCGCACCAGGGCGAACGTCACCGGCGCCCCGCCCTGCGGCATCGCTATATAGGAAATCGCGCCATCGTCGTCCGCCGCGATGCGGATGAACTCATAGTCGCGCAAGACTTCACCGCGCCCCGAACGGCTCACCCCCAGCATCACCCCGCCACGCGGGGCGGTCCAGCTCTCCTCGGTCCAGCGCCCGCCCGCCTCGCTCGCCCAGTCGCCCGCGAGCCAGCCGAGATCGTCGACCGTCGCCGGCGGGCGCGCCGCCACCAGCAACAACGCAAGAACCGCTGCGATCATCCGCATGAGCCTTCTCCCTCATCCCCCGCGCCCTATCACGCCTGCCCACGCATCGCCATGGACAGCGCCGCGCTCGCCCCCTATAACCCCTCCATCCCCGGGGAGCCTGTCGCGCAAAAGCAGGTTGAGAGCGGAATAAACCGCGACCCGTTGAACCTGATCCGGGTAATACCGGCGGAGGGAGGGTTGGCTTTCACCCCAAAGCGAAACAGGGCGTGAAATCCATTCTCGCTCCGAACCTGTGGAGCGAACAGACATGGCCGACATCGACAGCCGCCTCGACACGACGCAAGCCACCCCCATCGGCGTCACCACCGGGCCGATCCGCGGCAGCCGCAAGATCCACGTCGCCAGCCCCACCGGCAGCGGCATCCGCGTCGCGATGCGCGAGATCCTGCTCGAACCCTCATCGGGCGAACCGCCGGTGCGCGTCTACGACACCAGCGGGCCTTATACGGACCCCGATGCGACGATCGACATCGCCCAGGGCCTCCCCGAACTGCGGGCAAGCTGGATCCGCGCCCGCGGCGACGTCGAAGAGGTGGCCCAGCGCGAGGTTCGGCCGGAGGACAACGGCCAGCTCGGCCCCGACCGTTCGGGCGGCGTCCCCGCCTTCCCCAATGTCCGCAAGAAAGTGCTGCGCGCCAAGCCCGGCGCGAACGTCAGCCAGATGCACTATGCCCGCCGCGGCATCATCACGCCCGAGATGGAATATGTCGCGACGCGCGAGAATCTCGGCCGCGAACGGCTCGCCGAATATGTCCGCGACGGGCAGGACTGGGGCGCCAGCATCCCCGACTATGTCACCCCCGAATTCGTCCGCGACGAGGTCGCGCGCGGCCGCGCGATCATCCCCAGCAACATCAACCACCCCGAAAGCGAGCCGATGGCGATCGGCCGCAACTTCCTCGTCAAGATCAACGCCAATATCGGCAACAGCGCGGTCGCCAGCGACGTCGCGGCCGAGGTCGACAAGATGGTCTGGTCGATCCGCTGGGGCGCCGACACCGTCATGGACCTGTCGACCGGGCGCAACATCCACGACACGCGCGAATGGATCCTCCGCAACTCGCCCGTCCCGATCGGCACCGTCCCCATCTATCAGGCGCTCGAAAAGGTCGGCGGCATCGCCGAGGAACTGACGTGGGAAATCTTCCGCGACACGCTGATCGAACAGGCCGAACAGGGCGTCGACTATTTCACCATCCATGCGGGTGTCCGTCTGCCTTACGTGCCCCTCGCCGCGAAGCGCGTCACCGGCATCGTCAGCCGCGGCGGCAGCATCATGGCGAAATGGTGCCTCGCGCATCACAGGGAAAGCTTCCTCTACGACCATTTCGACGAGATTACCGAGATCATGAAGGCCTATGACATCGCCTACAGCCTCGGCGACGGCCTGCGCCCCGGCAGCATCGCCGACGCGAATGACGAGGCGCAGTTTGCCGAGCTCTACACGCTGGGCGAGCTTACCAGGCGCGCGTGGGCACAGGATGTGCAGGTGATGATCGAGGGACCGGGGCATGTTCCCATGCACAAGATCAAGGAGAATATGGACAAGCAGCTCGAGGCCTGCGGCGAGGCGCCCTTCTACACCCTGGGGCCGCTCACCACCGACATCGCGCCCGGCTACGACCATATCACCAGCGGCATCGGCGCCGCGATGATCGGCTGGTACGGCACCGCGATGCTTTGCTACGTCACGCCCAAGGAGCATCTGGGCCTGCCCGACCGCGACGATGTGAAGGTCGGCGTCGTCACCTACAAGCTCGCCGCCCACGCCGCCGACCTCGCCAAGGGCCACCCCGCCGCGCAGGTCCGCGACGATGCGCTGTCAAAGGCGCGCTTCGAGTTCCGCTGGCGCGACCAGTTCAACCTGTCGCTCGACCCCGACACCGCCGAGCAATATCACGACCAGACCCTCCCCGCCGAGGGCGCCAAGACCGCGCATTTCTGCAGCATGTGCGGGCCGAAGTTCTGCTCGATGAAGATCAGCCAGGAGGTGCGCGAGTTCGCGAAGCTGCAAAATCAGGACAGCGCCGGTTTCATCGCGGCAGAAGAGGCCGAAAAGGGCATGGCGGAAATGAGTCAGGTCTATGAGGACACGGGGCGCGAGCTGTATATGGGCGCTGGTGGGCGCGAGCATGATTGACGCCCATCGGGCGGAGAAAGGATGACAGCCCATGCCAACCCTGCTCCGCATCCTCACCCTCGCCGCATCGCTCGCGTTCGCCCCCGCCGCCGCCAGCGCCGCGCCGCCGCCGCCCGCGGCCCGGCCCGCGCCGCTGCAACAGCTGCGCATCCATGAAATCCCGCGCGCCAACGAGGGCGTGTTCCACGACCGTTTCCGCGATCATGCGCTGCGCATCATGGCGCGGCACGGCTTTGCGGTGCGCTCGATCTGGCGCAGCGAACATGCGGACAAGGTCGAGTTCGTCTATCTGCTCGACTGGCCCGACGCCGCGACGATGAAAGCGGCGTGGGCGGCCTTCATGGCCGACGAGGAATGGGCCGCGATCAAGCGCGAAACGGGGGCGCGCCACGGCCGCTTCGTCGATGCGATATCGGACCGCACGCTCGAACCCCTGCCCTGGTCGCCGGGTCGCGCAATCGAATAGCGCAGGCGCCGCACCGCTGCCGATGCGTCAGTCGGGGGCGGCGCGGGGATCGGAGGTGGCCAGTCGGCCCTTTTCGACCCAGGCGGCGAGTCCGGGGGTGAATTCGGCGGCGACGCGCGCGTCATAGAGCGCAAGGTCCGGAGCGGCGTACAGATCGCGCCAGCGCCCGTTGGTTCCCTTGTGCAGGAAGGTTCGCCCGCCGCCTTCCCAGATATCGCCCGCAGCGGGAAGCAGCGCGTCGGCGGCCGCCTTCATCGCGTCGAACCCCGCCGCCGCGACCAGATCGGGCCAGAGGTCATCGGGGATCGCAATGTCCAGAAAATCGGCGATACGACGCATCTCGCCCATGCGATCGGCCTTGAGGTCGTTATAGTGGACGAGCAGCAGGTTGGGGTCGTGCCGCGCCTCCCAGAAACTTTTTTCCATCGTGAAGAAGGACGCGCCGGGATCGCCCAGCGCGTCCTCGTCGCCGACGAGCCAGTCGTGGAAATGCGCGGCCGGATCGGTGGGCACGAGGCGCGGCACATGGCCGAATTTGGGATCGCTCTCGACGATGCCGCCGATCAGTTCGACCGCCTCCGCGGTGTAATTCGCCTTGTGATTGAAAAAGGACATGGCGGCATCGCGGCCGTCGCGCGCGACATGGATATATTTGATCCCCTCATGCACCGGCAGGGCGTCGAACGGCAGGTGCGATTTCAGGAAGCGGCGGTGCGCCTGACCCTCGGCGAGCGCGGTCGTGGCCTCGAGCGGCACCAGGCGGAAATCGGGCCAGGGCGAACTGTCCTGCACCGGAAAGGGTGCGGCGCTGCCAAAGACCAACATGCCGACGATACGCTGCATCCACGTCGTCCCGCATTTGGGATAGGTCGAAATGACGATGTCGTCGCGGCGCAGGGGGAAACCGTCCCATCCCGCGCTGTCGAACACCCATGAACGCACCGGGCGCGTTGCCGGCCGCACAAGCGGCGGATTCATCTGTTGCATGATAGCCCCTCCCGCACAGGGAATAACATAATTTGCCGCCGCTATCCCGCGATTTCGGCGGTCGCGGCACGCTCGATCGCCGGGCGCCAGTGGCGCGCGACGGGCAGCAGGAAAATCTCCGCCAGCACGCGCTCGATCTCGTCGGCGGTCAGGTAACGGCGGTCGATGCGCCCGTCGGCAAGCCGCGTCGTCAGCCGGTTGTCGCGCAGCCCGTAACGCGCTTCGGCGGTCGTGCGCGCGGCGATCAGCTGGTGGCGGAAATGCGAATCGGGATGCGCCGACGTGTACCAGTTGCCGACCTCATAATCGATCGTCGGCGGGGGCGCGTCCTCGATCCGGTAGAGCGTCCGCCACTCGCTCTCGACCAGCGCCGCGACCTGCCATTCGGCGCCTTGGCGAACGATGCGATAGCTTTCGTGGCGCGTCGGCTGCGGAGTCTCATCGTCCATCGCCAGCGGCTGCGGCGGCACCGCGGCGCCAAAACCGACGTCGGCCAGCCAGGCGCGACCGTCGATCCGCACGCGCAGCACCATGTGCGAGCGCGGCGTCGGCGGCGCATCGTCGGGCAGCATCCAGCGCACCCGGCCGATCAGCCCTTCGGCGTCGAAGCCGATCACGCGAAGGGCGCGCAGGAAAAGGCCATTCTGCTCGAAACAATAACCGCCGCGCCGCTGGCCGATCAACTTGGCCTCGACCGCCGCCGCGCCGATGTCGACCCCGGCGCCGGTCAGCGCGTCGATCGCCTCGAACGGAATCGCGGCGATATGCGCTGCCTGCAATGCCGCGAGCACGTCGAGCGTCGGCACAAGCGCGCCGCGATAGCCGATCCGCGCCAGATAGCGCGGCAGGAAGGCTTCGGCGGCCGTTTCGGCCCCGGCCTGATCGGTATCGGGCGGCGCGGCGGTGGGTTGGTGCAGCATGATCGGGTCTCCATTGCGAATCGATGGAGCGCCTTATGAAAGCTCAAGTGCAGTGGAGGTCAAACGAATTGAACGACGCCGAATCGACCGCCGACCGGAGGCCATGGCGGCCATCGCCGGCACCGCCCGCTGCAACGCCCGACATTGCCGCCTGCGGCGCAGGCGGCATTCGCCTTCATCGACGACGCACGGCCACCGCCGCTGCGATACGCCGCCAAGGCAAGCTCAGGATTCGAGGCTGTGTTCGAGTGTGATTTCACAATCGAGCAGCTTCGACACCGGACAATTCCTCTCGGCCTCTTCAGCCAGCCGGGCGAACTCGTCGGCATCGATCCCCGGCACTTTGGCGGCCAGCGTCAGCGCCGACTTGGTGATCGTGAAGCCGCCGTCCTGCTGCTCCAGCGTCACCGCGGCGCGCGTCTCCAGCGTGTCGCCCGAATATCCCGCACGCGCGAGCCCGAAAGACAGCGCCATGGTGAAGCAGGCGGCGTGCGCCGCGGCGATCAGCTCCTCGGGGTTTGTGCCCGGCTGACCCTCGAAGCGCGTCGCGAAGCCATAGGGCTGTGCGTCAAGCACCCTCGACCCGGTCGTGATCGCTCCCCTCCCTTCCTTGCCAAAGCCTTCGTAACGAACGGATGCGCGGTTGACGGTCATGGCAATGTCTCCTTGATCAATCGGGCGGCAATGGTGCATCTGCGGCGGGCGATGCCATTGCGTTACCTATCATTTGCGCCAGACACGATCGCTCACTCCGGGTGGTCGTGCCGCACGACCCCCGCGCGGTCGAGTTCGGGATCCAGACGCCCGCTCAGCCACAACGCCCACATCCGGAAATCGGCGGCGAGGCTCCACAGCGGATAGGTGAAGGTCGCGGGTCGGTTCTTCTCGACCGCGAAATGCGCGACCCACGCAAAGGCATAACCCGCGACCGGCAGCGCGATCAGCCATTCCCACCGCCCCGTCAGCGCCGCGCCGACCGCAATCATGACGACGAGGCTGGTCCCGACATAGTGCAATGCGCGTGTCGACGCCTTGCTATGCTCGCGCAGGTAAAAGGGCCAGAAATCCCCGAAGCTCGTATAGCGGTGCGCCATCGCGCAAACATGTCGCGCCTGCGCCGCGCGGTCAAGCCAACCCCCGCTTGACCCGTACCAGCGCGGCGTCGAGCGCTTGCAGGAATCGCGCGCGATCGGCCTTGGAAAAGGGCGGCGGTCCGCCCACCCCCTCACCCATCCCTGCGCGCAGGTCGGCCATGATCGCGCGCGTCGCGATCGCGGGGCCGATCGACGCCAGCGTGAAGGGTTTGCCGTTGGGAGCGAGCACGCTTGCCCCTGCCTTCAGCGCGCGGTCGGCGAGCAATATGTCGGCGGTGACCACGATGCTCTGCGCATTCGCGGCTTCGGCGATCCAGTCGTCGGCAGCGTCGAAACCGTCCGACACCACCACCCGCTCGATCAGCGGGTGGTCGGGCACGCGCAGCCGGCTGTTGCTCACGACCTTGACCTTGGCCCCGTGCCGCCACGCGACGCGATAGATTTCCTCCTTCACCGGGCAGGCGTCGGCATCGACAAGGATGACGGGCGCGCTCATCCGCCAAGCCCGTCCCATAGCAGCTTCGCGCCAAGCAGCACCATCAGCCCATAGATGAGCGCATAAAAGCGTTCGGGCTGCATCGCCTTCATCCAGCGCACCGTGAGCAGCGTCGAGACGATCGCGAGCGGCATCAGCAGCAGCGCCGCGACGACCACCTCATGCGGAAAGGCGCCGAGCGCCAGATAGGCGGGCACCTTCATCCAGTTGACGATGGCAAAGAGGATCGCGCTCGTCCCGATGAAGGTCAGGTGCGGCAGCTTGCGCGGCGTCACCCACATCTGGAACGGCGGCCCGCCCGCGTGCGCAATCTGGCTCGTCAGCCCCATGACGGCGCCAAAGATCGTCCCGACCCAGCCCGGCGAGCGCGACGCGGCGACGATCCGCCCGCCGCGCTCGACCCACAGGCGATAGAGACCAAAAGCGAGCGTGATCGCGCCGAGCGCCGCCATCAGCTGCGCCTCGTTCACGCGCTCGGCATAGACATAGCCCGCCAAAATGCCGAGCGCTGCGCCCGGCAGCATCCAGCCGATGATCCACCCATCCCACGTCTTGCGGAACGACCAGACGCTGATGACATCCTGCACGATCAGGATCGGCAGCAGCAGCGCCGCCGCGGTCGCGGGCGGCAGCACGAGCGCGGCGAGCGGCGTCGCGAGCGCGCCTACCCCCGCCAGCCCGCCCTTCGCCATGCCGAGCAGCACGACCGCGGCGACGAGCACCGCCAGCGTCACCGGATCGGCGAGCAGGTTCATCCGGTCAGGCTCATGCGCCGGGATCGTCGGGCAGCCGCCAGTCGATCGCGCCGCGCCCCTGCGCCTCCAGAAAGGCATTGGCCTGGCTGAACGGCCGCGACCCGAAAAAGCCGTTATGCGCCGACAATGGCGAGGGGTGCGGCGCGCGCAGAATCAGGTGCGGACTGCCCGCGCCCAGCCCCGGCACATTCGCCGCCTTCTTCTGCGCATGGCTGCCCCACAGGATGAACACCTTGGGCGCCGGGTCGGCGGCGACCGCGGCGACCGCGGCGTCGGTGAACTTTTCCCATCCCTTGCCCTGATGCGACGCCGCTTGCCCCGCCTCGACCGTCAGGCAATTGTTGAGCAGCAGCACCCCCTGCCGTGCCCAATGCGCCAGGTGGCCGTGCGGCGCGGGTGCGATACCCAGGTCGCTGCGCAATTCCTTGTAGATGTTGACCAGGCTCGGCGGCAGGCGCACGCCGGGCTGGACCGAAAAGCAAAGCCCATGCGCCTGCCCCGGCCCGTGATAGGGGTCCTGCCCCAAAATCACGACGCGCACCGCGTCCGGCGGCGTCGCGTCCAATGCCGCGAACCAGTCGCGCGGGCGCGGATAGATGGTCTTGCCCTTCGCGCGCTCGTCGGCGAGGAACTGCTTGAGCGCCGCCATATAGGGCTGCGCAAACTCGCCGCCGATGCGCGCGAGCCAGTCGGGATGCAGTTTGACCTCGGCCATGACGGCGCTTCACCAGAGGGGAGCAGGCTTGTCCAGCCCTGCCTCCTCGCAAATGGCTGAAAGCGACCGATTGCGGACATAAGGAATAGACAGCCCCTCCCCTTCAGGGGAGGGGCTTTAGTAGCGTCGAACGCCCGCTCCCCAACCCAAAACCTTCGCAACCCCCCGCCTAAATCTTCCCCCGCACGCTCAAAAACATCCGCCGCCCCAGATAATCATATTGCGTCCCGAACGCGGGTGCCTGCCCGATCACCGGCGGCGTCGCGGTGACCACGGTTGACACCCGCGGCGGCGGCGTGTCGAACAGATTGGCGATGCCAAGCGTGATGCGGAAGCGTTCGGCAACGTCGCGGCTCAGCGACAGCGAATGATAGAAGGTCGCGGGCACGCTGACATCGGGGCAGAAGCGCCCGCCGGGGCGAAAGCTCGACGTGCGGCACGGATCGCCGCCCTGCGCGCGCAGCAGTTCCGCCATGTTCGACGCCGCGCCGGTGACGTCGAGGCCATAGAAAAGCGTCCATTTATGCTTCGTCCAGCCGAGCGTGAAATCGCCGACCCATTTCGGATTGCCGATCGTGCCATTGTCGTCGATGGTCATGCTGGGGAAGAGGGCAACCTTGTCCTCGACCTGCCAGGTCATCTGCGCGCGAAACGCCAGCGAGCCCAGCCTGCCCAGATCCTGATCGAGCGCGAGCGACAGGTCGACGCCGCGATTGCGCTGGCGGCTGATGTTGACATAGCGGTCGGTGACGCTTGCGATGCTCCCGGCGTCGGGCCCAGCCGCCGCGCGCGTGAACAGCCCGCACAGCGGCTCGTCGGGGAAAAACGCCGAATCATAACAGCCGGCCAGGATATTGCCCGCGCCGAGCAGGGTGATCTCCTGCCAGACCTTGATGTCGAAATAATCGACCGCAAGGCGGGTGCGCAGCCCGCCCCACAACGCCCCGGACAGATCGGGGGTCAGGATCAGCGACACGGTTTTCGCGGTCGAAGTTTCGGGCTCCAATCGGCCGATGCCGCCCCCCGACACGATCGTCGCGGGGCCGAGGCCGCCTGCATAGTCGGGCGCGATGCCGTCGGCGGCGCAATTGTCGAAGACGCGCTGGCTGATCGCCCCCGCCGCGAGCCGCGCGGCCGTCTGGATGCACGGATCAATCGCCTGTTGGCCGAGGAAACCCGTCTGGTCCTCAAGGAACAGTTCGAACAGCGCGGGCGCGCGGAACGAGGTGCCCCAGGTGCCGCGCAGGCGCAGCCAGTCGGTCACCGCCCAGTCGGCGCCGACCTTCCATGTCGTATCGCTGAAGCGGTCGGACACGCCGTCGCGGCGCGTCGCCTCGACATGCGTGTAGCGTGCGGCGCCCGACAGTGTCAGCCGCTCGACCATCGGCACGCCTTCGATCAGCGGCAGTTCGACCTCGCCGAACAGCTCTTTCGACACGGTGCGCCCCGCGGTGATGCCCGAGGTCGTGAAATTGGCGACATTGCCCGCAAGCGTTGCATCGCCCGGCGTGTCATTAATTTCGTCGCGGCGGATCGTCGCACCGAACGCCGCACCGACCGGCCCCGCGGGCAGGTCGAACAGCTTGCCGGTCAGCAGCGCCTCGGCGGAGCTTTGCTTGAACAAGGTCCGCCCCGTCTCACGCCCCATCAGGAAGGTGCGCTCCTCCGCCGTGAAGTCGCCGCTGAGCACGCGCGGATCGGTGAAGTCGATGTCGATGCAGTCCGCGCCGCGGATCGCCGTCACCGTCCCCACGCACGACCGCGTGCGCAAGGTCTGCGAGGCGATCGCGTCCCGATAGATGACATGCTGCGTGTAGCTGGCGTCCGAGCGGCTGTGCTGGCCGTGAACATCCCACTTCCAGCCGCCGCCGAGGTCGCCGCGCAGCCCCAGCACGCCGCGATAATAATCGACGTCGGCCTCGCTCTCCGACTTCACCAGCACGCGCGGGCGCAGGATGATATTGCCCCCGAACTCCGCGTTGAACGGATCGCCCAAGTCACCGGGGTCGCAATTGAACTGCGTCGGGTCGCACAGGAAAAAGGGCAGGAAGGATGCACCGGTGAACTGGTCGAGCTCGATGCGCTGAAACCCGTTGTTCACCGACTTGCGGTTGCTGAACAGGAACTCGCCATAGGCGGTGGCGCTATCGGTCACCTCATAGGCGCCATCGGCAAAGGCGCTCACCCGGCTGACGGCCGAAAAGACATCTGAATCCTGTTCGACCCGCTCGAACTGGTTGAGCGCGCCGGTCGACGGCCCGTCAAAATTGACCCCGAAGAAATCGGCGGGGCCGAACACGCCGATCGGATTATAGGCATTGATGGGGATGCCGACGGCAGCGAACCCGGCGCCATATTGGCCGGCAAAGATCGCCTGCCCGTTGGGTGCGATCAGGCCGGGGCCGAATGTCGGGAAGCCGTTTTCATCGACGCCCGAAAAATCGGCGAAGACGATCGCATTGCCCAGGGTGCTGCTGCACGCGGGCTGTCCGGTGCGGAAATCGATAATGTCGGCCCGGCTGCCATCGGCCTCGCGCTTCAGATATTCTTCCGAACAGAAAAGGAAATCGCGGTCGCGGCGCGTCAGATTCTGCTGGCGGAACACATCAACGGTCGCAAACACATGGCCGCGGTCGAACTTTTTGCCAAAGCTCGCGTCGGCGCCATAGCTTTCGCCGCCGCCATGCTCGGTGATCGACGAAAAGCCACCGCCCTCGAAACCGTCGAGGTCGTCGCGGGTCAGGACGTTGACCACGCCCGCGACGGCATCCGAGCCATAGATCGACGAGGCGCCGGTCTTCAGCACCTCCACTTGCCGCACCACCGACAGCGGCAGGACATTGAGGTCGAAGGGCGCGACCGCGCCGCGGATCCCCGCAGGGCCCGCGCGGCGGCCGTTGATGAGCACCAGCGTGCGTTCGGCGCCGAGCCCGCGCAGCGACAGCGATTGCACATCATTGCCGCCGTTCGCGACGAAGCGGTTCGAAATCGCCGAGCTGATCTGGATCGACCCCTGCGCCGCGGGCGCCGATCGCAGCATGTCGGCAAGCTGGACCTGCCCCTGTCGTTTTGCGGCTTCGGGGTCGATGATCTGGATCGGATCGGCGCTGGTAAACTCGCTCTTCGCGATGCGCGATCCGGTGACGACGATCTCCTCGCCGTCGGGCTGCGCCATCGCAGGGCTGGCCGTCAGCGCGATCGCCGAGGCCGTGGCGGCCAGAAACGCCTGGGCCGAAAACACCTGGGCCGGAAACACCTGGGAACGGGCGCCCATGTTCATCATCCTTGTCCGAACAGAAATTGATACGCCCCCCGGCAAGGCCGACATTTAACGCCGAGGCGTTTCAATATGGTTGACGCGGCGGTAAGTTTTTCAGCGGCGCTTGCCCGCGCGGCGCGGCGGCGGTAGGCACGGCGCCGAAAGGATCGGCGCGATGAGCAAGGCAATGGGCGAAACGCTGGGACGGCTCGAGGCGGTCATCCACGACCGGCTCGCCGCGGGCGAAGCCGAAGCCTCCTATGTCGCGAGTCTCGCCGCCAAGGGCCGCGGCAAGATCGCGCAGAAGCTGGGCGAAGAAGCCGTCGAGGCGGTGATCGCCGCGGTGAGCGAAGACGATCCCGCGCTGATCGGCGAGGCGAGCGATCTCGTCTTTCACCTCTCGATCCTGCTCGCGGAGCGCGGCCTGACGTGGGACGCGATCGCCGCCGAACTCGACCGCCGCCACGGCACTTCGGGCCACACCGAAAAAGCCGCCCGCGCGTGAAAGTCCGTCCAGCCCGTTTCTTCACCACATCCGTCATCCCGGCGAAGGCCGGGATCTCGCCGGTGCGTCAATCCGATTGGGTGAGATCCCGGCCTTCGCCGGGATGACGCAGCGGACAAAAGGAAGCCCCCATGCCGATCGACGCCACCCTCCCCTATGACGACAGCAACATCTTCGCGCGCATCCTGCGCGGTGAGCTGCCGGCGAAGACCGTCTATGACGACGAATATGCCCTCGCCTTCCACGACATCAACCCGCAGGCGCCGCTGCACATCCTCGTCATCCCCAAGGGCGCCTATGTCAGCTGGGACGATTTTTCGGAGCGCGGCAGCGACGCCGAAATCGCGGGCTTCGTCCGCGCGGTGGGCCGCGTCGCGCGCGACCAGGGCCTCGTCGCCCCCGGCTATCGCCTGCTCGCCAACGTCGGGCCCGACAGCCATCAGGAGGTGCCGCACCTCCACGTCCACATCTTCGCCGGCCGCCCGCTCGGCCCGATGCTCGCGCGATAGCCCCAACGCAAGGCGCGGCGACGGGTGGACTCATCCCTCGCTTTCCAGCAGGATAGACGTGCGGGCCAGCGACGGGAGGCGGGGCGATGACGACAGCGTGGCAAGGGCTCGGTCGATGGCTGGCCGGTCGCGCAAAACTGGCGCTGATCGTGCCGCTGACGCTCGCGATTGCCGCGACCGCCGCCGACACCGTGCCGCAGGTCATCCTCGCGACTCCGGGCAGCAGCGGCACCGGCGAGGGGACGGTCACCCGCTTTACGCTGCGCTTTTCCGAAGACATGGTCGCGCTCGGCGATCCGCGCGCCGCCGCCCCCGCGACCAACGACTGCAAGCGCCCGTCGACCGCCCGCTGGGTCGACACGCGCACCTGGGTGCTCGAGTTCGACGCGCCCTTGCCCGGTGGGTTGCGCTGCCATGTCGAGCTGCGGAGCGGGCTCGTCACCGCGCGCGGCGTCGCGGTCACCGGGAACGACCGGTTCGCGATCGACACCGGCGGCCCCTCGGCGCGCGCGGTGCTCGCGGGCGGGATCGGCGGCGGGATCGAGGAGGAGCAGGTCTTCCTCGTCGCCACCAATGTCGCCGCCGACCGCGCCTCGGTCGCCCGCTACGGCTATTGCGCGGTTGACGGCATCGGCGAGAAGATCCCGCTCGACGTGCTGCCGCGCGCGACCGCGACCGAGATCCTGACCGGGCTTGGCGATGCCAACTGGTCGCGCCAGTCCTTCACCTACGACGCCGGACTGCCGCAGCGCCTGCCCGCCGCGGGCGCCGAGCGCGACGCGGCGCTGGGCCGGATCGTCGCGGTCAAGTGCCGCCGCCCGCTGCCGCCGGGGCGCGACATGGCGCTCGTCTGGGACGCGCGCATCAGCCAAGCGGGCGTCCCCGGCCGCACCGCCGGGCGCGACCAGCGCTTCGACTATGACGTGCGCCCCGCCTTCACCGCCAAAATGACGTGCAGCCGCGTCAATCCGCAGGCGGGGTGCAACCCGATCAAGGATGTTGTGCTGCGCTTCACCGCGCCCGTCGCGCGCGACACCGCGCTCGCGGCGAAGCTGACCACCGCCGACGGCCAGACGATCGCGGCAAAGTTCGACGACGACGACCGGGGCGACACGCATCTGACGCAGGTCCGCTTCGCCGGGCCGCTGCCGCAGAATGTCGACGCGGCGCTGATCCTGCCCGCCGACGTCACCGACCAGAGCGGCCGCGCGCTGCTCAACGCGTCGAACTTCCCGCTCGACTTCCACATCGACCGCACCCCGCCGCTCGTCAAATTCGCCGCCGAATTCGGCATATTGGAGGCGAGCGAGGGCGGCGTGCTGCCCGTCACCGTGCGCGGCGTCGAAGCCTCGCTGGTTCAGAAGAATCTCAAAATGCCCGCCGCAACGCTGCGCATCGGCGACGACGATGCCGCGGTCGCGCGCTGGCTCCGCCGCGTCGCGGATGCCGACGACAGCGATTATCGCGAGGAAAAGGATGCCGCGGGCAAGGAGATCACCGTCAACTACACCGGCACCAAATCACTGTTCGACGGCGCGCCGCCCGGCGGCGAGCGCCGCGATATGCAGCTCACCCCGCCCGCGGGCGGCAAGGAGTTCGAGGTCGTCGGCATTCCGCTCGCCGAAAAAGGTTTCCACATCGTCGAGGTCGCGAGCCCCGAACTCGGCGCCGCGCTGCTCGGTCGCAAGGCGACGCGCTATGTCGCGACCGCCGCGCTCGTCACCGACATGGCGGTGCATTTCAAATGGGGCCGCGACGGCTCGCTCGCCTGGGTCACATCGCTCGCGACCGGCAAGCCCGTCGCAGGCGCCGAAATCCGCGTTTCCGACAGCTGCACCGGCCGCCTGCTCGCGCGCGGCACCGCCGACAAGGCGGGCCGCCTCGCCTTCCCCTCGGGCCTGCCGCAGCCCGAAACCTATTCGAACTGCGAAGACGACGCCGACCCCACGAACAGCGAGGGTCATGCGCTGATGGTCAGCGCGCGGTCGGGCGATGATTTCAGCTTCACCCTCACCGACTGGGGCGACGGCATCCGCCCCTATGACTTCGACCTCCCCTATGGCTGGTCGGAGCGCGAGGACATTCTCCACACCGTCTTCGACCGCGCGCTCGTCCAGGCGGGCGAGACGGTGCATATGAAGCATGTGCTGCGCCGCCCCGTCGGCCTCGGCTTTCGCACCCCCGAACCGCTGGCGGGCAAGCTCCGCCTCGTCCACCGCGGCTCCGATACCGAGTTCGAAATGCCCTTTGCGATTGCCGCCACCGGCAGCGGCGAGAGCGTGTGGAACGTCCCGCAATCGGCGCCGATGGGCGATTATGAACTCGTCTTCGTCACCACAGACAAAAAGGGCGAGGACAGGAGCATCTGGACGGGCCAGAGCGTGCGCGTCGACGAATATCGCCTGCCGACGATGAAGGCCGCGATCACCGGCCCCAAAGGCGCGCTCGTGCGCCCAGCCGCGGTGCCGCTCAGCCTGTTCGTCGGCTATCTGTCGGGCGGCCCCGCGCCGGGCATCCCCGTTGAACTGCGCACCAGTTTCCGCGCCGCCTGGTCGCCGCCAGAGGATTATCGCGACTGGGATTTCGACGGCCGCCCGGTCAGGGAAGGCACCGTCCAGCTCGACGACAGCGGCGAGGAACCCGGCGGCGACCTGCCGCTCGCGCGCTCGGTGCCGCTGACGCTCGGCGCCGACGGCACCGCATCGACCAGCGTCATCGTCGACCAGCCGATCAGCGAGCCCACGGTGATGGCCGCCGAAATGGACTATGCGGATGCCAATGGCGAAACGCTGACCGCGAGCCGCCGCATCACCCTTTATCCCTCCGCCGTCCGCCTCGGCCTCAGGACCGACGGCTGGATGATGCGCGACGATGATCTGCGCCTCAATTTCATCGCGCTCGACCTGGGCGGCAAGCCGATCCGCGGCCAGCGCGTCGATGTCGCGCTCTACAGCCGCCAGATCATCACCGCGCGCCGCCGCCTGATCGGCGGCTTCTATGCCTATGACAACCAGATGCGCACCGCGAAGCTGTCGGCGAACTGCACCGCGACGACCGACCGGCTCGGCCGCGCCAGCTGCGCGATGGCGCCCGGCGTCTCGGGCGAAGTCACCGTCGTTGCGACGACGCACGACGCCGACGGCAACGAAGCGCGCGCCGTCCGCTCGGTCTGGCTCGCGGGCGACGACGAATGGTGGTTCGGCGGCGACAATGGCGACCGCATGGACGTGATCGCCGAAGCGCCGCGCTACGCCGCGGGCGACACCGCGCGCTTTCAGGTGCGGATGCCCTTCCGCGAAGCGACCGCGCTCGTCACCGTCGAGCGCGAGGGCGTGCTATCGAGCTTCGTCGTGCCCCTGAAGGGCACCAATCCCGTCGTGACGGTCAAGCTGCCCGCGACCTACGCTCCCGACGTCTATGTCTCGGTGATGGCGGTGCGCGGGCGCGTCACGGGGCAGGAAAGCTGGTTTCGCAAGATGAAGCGCGCGGTCGGTTTCCAGATCGAGACGAGCGAAGGCGCGCCGCCGACCGCGCTCGTCGATCTTGCCAAGCCCGCCTATCGCATCGGCATCGCGCGCATCAAGGTCGGCTGGGAAGGGCATAAGCTCGACGTCAAGGTCCGCGCCGACAAGGAAAAATATGCGGTGCGCGAAACCGCGAAAGTCGGCATCGAGGTCAAGGCGCCGGGCGGCAAGGCGCCGAAGAATGCCGACGTCGCCTTCGCCGCGGTCGACGAGGCGTTGCTCCAGCTCGCCCCCAACGAAAGCTGGGACATACTCGCCGCGATGATGGGCGACCGCACCCTCGACGTGCTCACCTCGACCGCGCAGATGCAGGTGGTGGGTAAACGCCATTATGGCCGCAAGGCGCTCGAACCGGGCGGCGGCGGCGGCGGCGACCTCAGCGGGCTGACGCGCGAGGATTTCCGCCCGGTGCTGCTCTGGAAAGGCACTGTCCCGCTCGACGCCAGGGGCCGCGCCTCCATCGATGTGCCGCTCAGCGACAATCTTTCGGGCTTCCGCCTCGTCGCGATCGCGACCGACGGATCGCAATTTTTCGGCACCGGCGAAACGAGCGTGCGCACCGTGCAGGATCTCGGCGTCTTTGCCGGGCTGCCCGAACTGGTCCGCACCGGCGACGCCTATGACGCGCGCTTCACGCTGCGCAACGGCACCGACAAACCGATGGAGGTCACCGCGACCGCGACGATCTCGCCCGCGATCGCGACCGCGCCGCCCCTGACGGTGACGATCCCCGCGGGCGGCGCGGTGCCGGTGAGCTGGGCGATCACCGCGCCCGATCAGGCGGGGCCGCTGAGCTGGACCGTCGAAGCGGCGACAAGGGACGGCAAGGCGCGCGACCGCCTCGTCTTCGAACAGATCGTCGAACCCGCGGTGCCGGTCGAAACCTGGGCCGCCAGCCTCTTCCGCGTCGGACCGGCCACGACCTTGCCCATCGCGATTCCCGCAGGCGCGCTGCCCGGCGGCTATGTCGATGTCGCGCTCGCGGGCACGCTCGCGCCGCCGCTCGCGGGGGTGCGCGACTATATGGCCGCCTATCCCTACACCTGTTTCGAACAACAGACGTCGCGCGCCGTCGCGCTCGGCGACCTTGGGCGGTGGCAGGCGCTGGCGGGTGCGATGCCGACCTATCTCGATGACGACGGGCTGCTGCGCTACTGGCCCAACGAGCGGATGGAAGGGTCGATCGAGCTCACCGCCTATGTCCTCGGCATCAGCGCGGCGAACGGCTTTGCGATCCCCGAAACCTCGCGGGCAAAGATGATCGCCGCGCTGCAAGCGGTGGTCGAGGGGCGGCTGGCGCGCCGCGGCTATGGCCCGTGGGACATTCGCCCCGTGCGCGTCGCCGCGCTCGCCGCGCTCGCGCGCGCCAATGCCGCGAACGCGCGCCTCGTCGCCGCAATCGACATGGCGCCCGCCGACATGACGACGGGCACGCTCGCCGACTGGCTCGTCGCGATCGAACGGACGCCCGGCGTGCGGGGCGCCGCCGCGCTGCGCACCGCGGCCGAGGCCGAGCTTCGCAAGCGCCTCGTTTACGAAGGCACACGCCTCGACCTCGTCGACGATGCGCGCGCGCCATGGTGGATGATGGTCAGCGGCGACGAAATGGCGATCAAGGCGCTGGGCGCCGTCCTCGGCCGCAAGGGATGGGAGGATGACGCGGGCAAGCTGATGGTCGGCGTCGCCCAGCGCCAGCGCAAGGGGCATTGGGACACGACTCCCGCAAACGCATGGGGCGCGGTCACCGTCCGCCGCTTTGCCGAGCTTTATCCGGCGAGCGCGATCACCGGCGTCACGACCATCGGCCTTGCGGGCAATACCGCTTCGCAAAGCTGGCCGCTCCCCGCTGAGCCGCCCTCGCCGCTTCGCGTCGCGCTCAATGCCGCGACGATGAGCCTCAATCATCGGGGCACGGGATCGCCATGGGCGACCGTCAGCGTCAAGGCCGCGGTGCCTTTGAAGGAGCCGCTCAATGCGGGCTACCGGATCAAACGCTCGGTGAGCATCGTCAAGGCGGCGAACAAGGACCGGCTGACGCGCGGCGACGTCATCAAGATACGGATCGAGGTCGCCGCCGCCGCGGGCCGGACGTGGGTGGTCATCAGCGATCCCGTCGCCCCCGGCGCGACGATCGTCGGCAATCTCGGCGGCCAGTCCGAAATGCTGGGCGCGCAAGCGGGCGGATCGGGCGCGCAGCCCAGCTATGTCGAGCGCGGCAAGGACAGCTGGCGCGGCTATTTCGGCTGGATGCCCGCGGGCACCCACGCGGTCGAATATGTCGTCCGCCTCAATGGCTCGGGCCGCTTCACCCTGCCCCCGACGCGCGTCGAGGCGATGTATTCGCCCGCGATCCGCGGCCAATGGCCGAACGCGCCGCTGACCGTGGCGAATGTGGGGTCGTGATGATCTTTGATCTGTGGGCCGAAAACCAAACCCCTCCCCTTCAGGGGAGGGGCAACGAAGACTTGGCAGCTTGCTGCCTAGTCGTAGTGGGGTGGGGGCCAGCGGCCTTGCGCAAGGCGTCGGGCCCCCACCCCAAACCCCTCCCCTGAAGGGGAGGGGCTTATGCCTGCCGCCAACACGGTACAGCCGCTCGTTCGCCGGTTTTCCCGACCTTCTTCCCGCCGCTGGCCCCACGCGCTCGCATGGGCCGCCCTCGCGCTCCTCATCCTCACCACCATCGCGCACCTCGCCACCAGACCGCCGCCCATGCCCGCCTACGCCGCCGTCCGCGCCGCCTGGCAGCCCAGCGAAGCCTGGCTCTACGACCGCGACGGCCACCTCCTCGACAGCGAGCGCGTCGATTTCGAGCGCCGCCGCCTTGCGTGGGTGCCGCTGCAAGACATCAGCCCCGCCGTCCGCACCGCCGTCGTCCAAAGCGAGGACCGCCGTTTCTGGTCGCATGGCGGGGTCGACTGGCTCGCAGTCGCCAGTGCCGTCCGGGCGCGCCTGACAATCTTGGGGGGGACCGGCAATCGCTCGCGCGGCGCCTCGACGCTCGCGATGCAGCTCGCCGCCTTTCTCGACCCCGGCCTCGCGCAGCCCGGCCAGCGCGACTGGCGCGCCAAGCTGCGCCAGATGCGCGCCGCGCAGCATCTCGCCGATGCGTGGACGCACGAGCAGATGCTCGAAGCCTATCTGAACCTCGTCCCCCTGCGCGGCGAGGCGCAGGGGATCGGCGCGGGCGCGGCGAGCCTGTTCGGCAAGGCGCCGGCCGACATGAACCGCACCGACGCCGCGCTCTTCGCGGGGCTGCTCCCCAGCCCCGGCGCGGGCGCCGACGCGCTCGCCCGCCGCGCGTGCCGTATCGCTGCGACACCCGACTGCACCGCGATCCGCGCCGCCGCCGCGACCCTCGTGTCGGGCGAGCACGCTGCGCGCGCCGACCCCGGCCTTGCGCCGCACCTTGCCGTGCGCCTGCTCGACAAACCCGGCAAGCGCGTCACCACCACCATCGACCGCCGCATCCAGGCCGCCGCGATCGTCGCGCTGCGCCGCCAGCTCGCGGGGCTCGGTTCGGACCGCGTCCGCGACGGCGCGGTCGTCGTGCTCGACAACGCCACCGGCGACGTGCTCGCCTATGTCGGCGGCGTCGGGTTGAAATCGACCGCCGCCTCGGTCGACGGTGCCAATGCGCGGCGGCAGGCGGGATCGACGCTCAAGCCGCATCTCTACGCGCAGGTGATCGAACATGGCTGGCTCACCGCCGCGTCGATCCTCGACGACAGCCCGGTTCAGCTCGACACCGCCTCCGGCCTCTATGTCCCCAAGAATTACGACCGCAGCTTCAAGGGGCCGGTCAGCGTCCGCCACGCGCTCGCCGCCTCGCTCAACGTCCCCGCCGTCCGCGCGCTCGTCATCGACGACGTCCAGCAATTCCGTGACCGCCTCTGGGCGCTCGGCTATCACGGCCTCGTCGAGGATGGCGAGTATTACGGCTTCTCCCTGGCGCTCGGATCGGCCGAAGTTTCTTTGGTCGAACAAGCCAACGCCTTTAGAACATTGGCAAATAACGGAAACTGGTCCCCCGTCCGCTATCACCCCACGCGGCACCTTCGACACCATCCGCCGCGCCGGATCGTCAGCCCCGCCGCCGCCTTCATCGTCGGCGACATCCTCGCCGACGCCGCCGCGCGCACCGACGCCTTCGGCGCCGACAGCGCGCTCCGCCTCCCCTTCTGGGCCGCCGCCAAGACGGGGACGTCAAAGGGGATGCGCGACAATTGGTGCATCGGCTGGTCGGACCGCTTCACCGTCGCGGTGTGGGTCGGCAATCTGGAGGGCGATTCGATGCGCGCCGTCTCGGGCACCTCGGGCGCCGCCCCCGTCTGGCGCGACGTGATGCTTGCGCTCCACGCCGGGCGTCCCGGCAAGCCACCCGCGATGCCCGCGGAGGTCGAGGTGCGGCGGATCACGCTCCCCGGCACGCGCGAGCCGCCGCGCCGCGAGTATTTCGTGCGCGGCACCGCGCAGAATGAAATGGCGGCCGCGCCCGCCATCGCGCGCCGTCCGCGCATCACCAGCCCGGTCAGCGGCAGCGTCTATGCGCTCGACCCCGACATCCCGCCGGACCGGCAACGGCTGGCGGTGACGGTCAGCGGCGCGGTCGCCGGATATCGGCTGATTCTCGACAAAAAACCGCTCGGCGACGCCGATGCGGGAGCGCAGATCATGCCGCGTCCGGGCAGCCATATGCTCGCGCTCGTCGATCCCGGCGGGCGAACGATCGACCGCATCCGCTTCACGGTGCGATAAAGCGCCTGTCACACGCCTGAAATTAAGTTGCGCTGACGCGCGGAGCGGCTAGTCTGCCCCGCCAGGAGAGGCCCGCGCCGGGCCCCAAAGGGGACAATTGGATGATATTTGGTCGCGTCAAATCGCTCGACGCCATCTTGGCCACCGCCGAGAAAAAGTCGCTGCACCGCTCGCTCGGTGCTTTCCAGCTCACCATGCTCGGCATCGGCGCCATCATCGGCACCGGTATTTTCGTGCTGACCGCCGAAGCCGCGCAAAAGGCGGGGCCGGGCATGATGTGGAGCTTCGTCATCGCCGGGCTCGTCTGCGTCGTCGCGGCGCTCTGCTATTCGGAACTCGCCTCGATGGTGCCGGTTTCGGGCAGCGCCTATACCTATACCTATGCCGTGATGGGCGAACTGCTCGCCTGGACCGTCGGGTGGGCGCTGATCCTCGAATATGCCGTCGCCGCCTCGGCGGTGTCGGTCGGCTGGTCCGGCTATTTCGTCGGATTATTGGCGAATGCGGGGATAAACCTGCCGATGGAGTTGACGGTCGGGCCCTATGCGGGCGGCATCGTCAACCTGCCCGCGCTGGTGATCGCGCTGCTCGTGACCTGGCTGTTGATGATCGGCACGACCGAAAGCGCGCGCGTCAATGCGGTGCTGGTGGTGATCAAGGTTACTGCGCTTACCCTCTTCGTCGTGCTCACGCTGCCGATGATGAAGGGCCAGAATTTCGACCCCTTCCTGCCGAACGGCTGGTTCGGCCAGATGGCGGGGCTTGGTGCGGTTGGCGCCGCGGCGTCGATCTTCTTCGCCTATGTCGGCTTCGACGCGGTTTCAACCGCCGCCGAAGAAACCAAGAACCCGCAGCGCAACGTTCCGATTGGACTGATTGCGTCGCTCGGCATCTGCACCATCTTCTACCTGCTCGTCGCCGCGGGGGCGATCGGCACGATGGGGGCTCAGCCGGTTTCGGGCCCTGCGGGCGAAATCCTTGCGCCCGGTTCGACCGCGCTCGCCGAACGCTGCGCCTCGCTTGCCGCCATGGGTCAGGAACCGCTCGTCTGTTCGCGCGAAGCGCTGGCGCATGTGATGCGCCAAATCGGCTACCCGACGATCGGCAACGCCATCGGCATCGCCGCCTTCCTCGCGCTTCCGTCGGTGATCCTGATCATGCTGTTCGGCCAGACGCGCATCTTTTTCGTGATGGCGCGCGACGGACTGCTCCCGGAAAAGCTGGCGTCGATCCACCCCCGGTGGAAGACCCCGCACATCGTGACCGCCATCACCGGCGTCGCGGTGGCCTGCTTCGCCGCCTTCCTGCCGGTGGGCAAGCTCGCCGACATCTCGAACTCGGGGACGCTCTTCGCCTTCTTCATGGTGGCGATCGCGGTGCTGGCGCTGCGGATCAAGGATCCCGGCCGCCACCGGCCCTTCCGCACGCCGCTGGTGTGGATCGTCGCGCCGCTCGCGATCCTCGGCACGCTCGGCCTCTATCTCAACCTGCCGTTCGACGCGAAGATGGTTCTGCCCGTGTGGGGCGGCATCGGGCTCGTGCTCTATTTCCTCTATGGCTACCGCAAGAGCCATGTCGGCCGCGGGATCGTCGAGGTGCATGAGGATGATCCCGACGCGCCGCCCCCCCCGGTCCCGCCCGTTCCGTCGTTCGACTGACGGCGCCGCCCATAAAGGGAAAGGGGGCTTCGGCCCCCTTTCTTGTGCGCGCCTGTTGGCCGCGATGACCGATTTCGTAGGGCGGTTGCGGATGTCCACGTCATCGTCATGCCCGCGAAGGCCGGGATGACGGTAATGGAAGACCGGATCTCACCCCGAAGTCGACAGTCCCGCAATGTCAGAAGGGGCTTTTCGGCGCCGTGCCCGGCCGGGTGAACAGCCTGCCGCGCTCGGCCCACAGCACCAGCGCCAGCCCGACGATCGCACACATCAGAAAAGCATAAGCGAGCGGCAGCGTCGTACCGTCATATTGCTGGCCGATGGCCGCGCCGACCACCGCCGCGAGCAGCGTCTTGGCAAAGCTCTGATAGGAGGAGGCAACGCCCGCCATATGGCCGAAATCCTCCATCGCGATCGACCCGAAATTGCTGCCGATAAAGCCGATCAGGCCGACATTGACCATCATCAGCGCGGTGAACATCCCCAAGGTCTCGGCGCCGCTCAGCGCCGCGACGATCTGGAGGATCGAGGTCGCCATGAAGGCGAAGACCGCCGACTGCGAGACGCGCCGCGCACCGAAGCGTTCGACGATCGCGGCGTTCGAAAAATTGGCGATCGCGATGCCGATGGCGACGCAGGCAAAGATCAGTGGAAACAGGCTGCGCGCGTCGAACACCTCGCCGATGATCTGCTCGCTGCTGTTCAGATAGCCATAGAGCGCGCCCTGCATCGTGCCCGACGCGATCATATAGCCCGCGGCGCGGCGATGCCGCGTCACCGTGGCCCAGCCTGCCGCCATCGTCTTGAGGTCGAGCGGGCGCACGTCGGCCGCATCGAGCGTTTCGGGAAGGCGGCGGAGCCAGAGCAGCATCGCGACCGACATTACGGCGAGCACGACGAAGATCGCCCGCCAGCCGGCGAGCGCGGCCACCCCGGCGCCGAGCGTGGGGGCGATGATCGGGACGATCATGAAGACGAGGAAGATCAGCGACAAACGCTTCGCCATCGCATCGCCCACGAACAGGTCGCGGATCACCGCGACGACGATCACGCCGAGCGCGGCGCTGACCAGCCCGTGCACGAACCGCAGCGCGAGCAGCATTTCAAAACTCGTCGCCAGTCCGCAGCCGATCGAGAGCGCGAGATAGGCGAAGAGCGCAGGCACAAGCACACCCTTGCGCCCGAAGCGGTCGGAGAGCGGACCATAGATCAGCGATCCGAAGCCGATGCCGAGCAGATAGATGGAAATGACATATTGGCGGTCGTTGGCGACGGCGACCCCCAGCGCTTCGCCGATCGCAGGGAGCGCGGGCAACATCGAATCGATGGCGAGCGCGTTGAGCGCCATCACCATCGCCATCATCACAACCATTTCACGGTCGCCGGGCAGGCTCCGTCGGGGAGAGTCGGTCGCCTTGTGCATCGCAGCAGCCTATGCGCCCGCGCCGCCGCTTTGGATAGCCCCTCGACGAGGAAAAGCTATGCAATTGAAGGGGTGCGCGGGGCGATGTCCGAAAGCGACCGGAAGTGGCCCTAAGATCCTCCCCCTGCGGGGAGGATCGGCAACGCCCCACCCCATCCCAAACCGGCCATCGCCCGCGCGCACCGCACAAAAAAGGGCCGCCCGGCGAGGGGCAGCCCTTCCTCGTTCCATCGCGGAGCGATCAGCCCTGGCGCGTGCCGGTCATCGCCATCGAACCGAAGGCGCCGGCCTTG
This sequence comes from Sphingopyxis alaskensis RB2256, assembly GCF_000013985.1. GTDB lineage: Bacteria > Pseudomonadota > Alphaproteobacteria > Sphingomonadales > Sphingomonadaceae > Sphingopyxis > Sphingopyxis alaskensis. Next base: position 2,516,004 of record NC_008048.1, read on the forward strand.
ATCGTGCCGGTCAGCGTGTCGCCGTCGATCGTCGCTTCGCATTCGAGCGTCATCGGCATCGGCACCTTCATGTTCATGGTCCAGCTCAGCTTGTTGCCGTCGACCTTGCCATTTTCGACGTCGAGCGATCCCATCGCGCCCGCATTCTGGCCGGTGAAGCTGTCGCCGTCGCTTTTGACGGTGAAAACCGATTTCTGGTCGCCCATCGGCGATTTGGTGACGCAATCATAGCTGCCATCGACTTGGGACATATGGGCTCTCCTTACTGAAACAGATGTTAGTTAGCGGGAGACACCGTTTCCACGGGCAGACCCAATCCGTCAAGCTGCGGTTTCACCACCGCGGCGTCGCCGACGACGACATAGATGAGATCGTCGGCGCTGAGCGCTTTCCGCGCGGCGGCGTCGACCGCTTCGGGTGTCATCGCTTCATAGGTTGCGGGCAGTTTCTCGTAATAATCGTCGGGACGATCGAATTTCGCGATGGCGCGCAGCCCGCCGAGCACGTCGTTCGACGTCTCGAAGCTGCCGGGCAGTTCGCGCACGCTGCCGTTCACCGTGCGCTGCAGCTCTTCCTTCGTGACGCCCTTGTCGCCAAGGAAGGCCTTGAGGTCGCTTTGCAGTTCCTTGATCGAATCGCCGGTTCGATCGGCCTGCACCGGCGCCGTCGCGATCCAGCTCACCCGGTCCTTTTCATTCGTCACCTGCGTGCGCACGCCATAGGACCAGCCCTTTGTCTCGCGCAGGTTCATGTTGAAGCGCGAGAGGAAATCGCCGCCGAAAATATCGTTCGCCGCGCGCAGCACTTCGAGTTCGTCGCCGCCTTTGACGTCGAGCACCTTGCCCGCGACGATCACCGACTGCGGCGCCTTGGGCCGGTCGACGAGCAGGATGCGCGGCTGCGGCTTGGGCACCGCTATTTCGAAATGCTTGCCCGGCTTCGGCGTCGCCGGCGCCCTCCAGTCGCCGAACGCCCGGTCGAGTTCCTTCGTCACTTCGGCAAGCGTGGTGTCACCGACGACGAAGATGCGGGCGTTGTCGGGGCGAATCCACGCCGAATGGAACGCGACAAGCTGATCGCGCGTCGCTTCGCTCACGGCCTTTTCATTGCCGAGCCCCGATGGCGGGATGCCATAGGGGTGGTCCGCGCCGTAGAGCGCGGGTTTCAGCACGCGCTGCGCGATCGCGCGCGGTTCGTTGAGTTCGGCCTTCAGCCGGTTGAGCTGCTGCGCGCGCACGCGCTCCAGTTCCCTGGCGTCGAACGCCGGATTGCGCACATAATCGGCGAGCAGCGCCAGCGACGCGCTGAGATTCGGCTTGAGCGCGAACAGGCCGAGCGCGGTTTCGTCGGCGTCGGCATAGCCATAGGTTTGCGCGCCGAGCCGCTCCTTGGCTTCGGCAAAGGCGATCGAGTCGAGGCTCGTCGTGCCTTCGTCCATCAGGCTGAGCATCAGCGACTGCGTGCCGAGCGCGCTGCGCGGATCGGCGGCATAGCCGGCGTCGAAGCTGACCTGGACGTTGACCGTCGGGACCGCGCTGCGCCGCGCGAAAACCACCTCGATCCCGTTCTTGAGCTTCGCGCGCTCGATGTCCGGGAAATCGAGCGCCTTCAGACCCGACACCTCGGGAAATTGCGAGCGGTCGGCAATCGAGCTTGCCCCCCTGAAGCCGCTGTCGGGGCCGACGTCGCCGAGCGCGGGGTTCCAGTAATGGTCGGGCTGGACCGGCGTGGCCGATTTCGCCGCGACGACCGCGCCGCCGCGGTTCTCGCCGCCCTCGGTGCGCTCGCCGGGCGTGTAGGTCAAGGAAAAGGCCGGTCGCGACAGCCATTTGCGCGCGGCGTCGCGCACCTGTTCAGGCGTCGCGCGGGCGAGCCGGTCGAGCTCGACCTTGTAATAGGCAGGATCGTTTGAATAGAGCGCGCCTTCGGCGAGCGTCACCGCCTTGCCGCCGAAACCGCCGACCGATTCGAGCTGCGAGATGGTGCCGCCCAGATGGCTGGCGGTCGCGCGCTGCAACTCGTCGGCGGTCGGCCCGCTCGCGAGGAAGGCGGCGATCTCTTCATCGAGCCGCTTGCCGACATGCGCCGGATCGACCCCCGGCTTGACGTCGGCCTGGACGAGGATGATGCCTGCATCCTCGAAAGGCGAGGCGCCGGCCGAGACGCTGACCGCGACCGGATCCTTGCGCACCAGCGCATTGTCGAGCCGCGACGACGACAGCCCGCCGAGCACCGCCATCGCCATCTGGAGCGGCACGGCTTCGGGATCGTTGAGCCCCGGCATCGTCCACATGCGATAGAGGCGCGTGGTCGGGATCATGTCCTTGACCTCTTTCGCGAGCGGCGCGGGCAGCGTCGGCACCGACACAACGGGCGCCTTGACATCGGGGCCGCGCGGAATGTCGCCGAACCATTTTTCGACCTTGGCCTTGGCGGTCGCTAAGTCGATGTCGCCCGCCAGCACCAGCACGGCGTTGTTCGGGCCATAATTGTCGGTGAACCATTTTTTCACATCGTCAAGGCTCGCCGCGTCGAGGTCGGCCATCGAACCGATGGTGCTGTGGTGATAGGGGTGTCCCCTGGGAAAGAGATTCTCGAAAATCTCGTAGCGCAGCAGGCCATAGGGATTGTTGTCGCCCTGTCTTTTTTCGTTCTGGACGACGCCGCGCTGGTTATCGAGCTTTTCCTGCGTCACGGCGCCGAGCAGATGCCCCATGCGGTCGCTTTCGAGGAACAGCGCGAGGTCGAGCGCTCCGGTCGGCACCGTTTCGAAATAATTGGTGCGGTCGAGAAAGGTGGTGCCGTTGAAATCGGTCGCGCCGACCTGGCGCAGCGGTTCGAAAAAATCGTCGGGGGCGTTTTCGGATCCGTTGAACATCAGATGCTCGAACAGGTGCGCAAAGCCCGTCTTGCCCTTCGGCTCGTGCTTCGACCCGACGCGATACCAGACCGACACCGCGACGACGGGCGCCTTGCGGTCCTCATGCACGATCACGCGCAGCCCATTGTCGAGCGTGAAGGCCTCGTAAGGGATGTCGACCGCCTTCACCAACTCGGCGGTCGGCGCCGGCGCAGCGACCTTCGCGAGCACAGGTGCGGCGGCGACGAGCGAGGTCGACAGGGCAAGGACGACAGCGAAACGGTGAAAGCGGGCCATGAAAATCCCCTGGGTCAAGGCGCAGGCGATGGCCTGCCGGAAACCGGGTGCCGGACGGCACTGTATCAATGGTTTAGGACAGTGGGGCGCGGCTTTCAAGGCCGATAGAAGCGCGCGCCGCTGGCCCTCAGCGCCGCCGGGTCGAACAGCACGGGCTTGAGCTGATGGCGCACGAACAGCGGCGCCTGATCGTTATAATGCGGGCTGTCGGGGCGCGTGGTCGCCGCGCCAAAGGGCTGGATCGATTCGGAGCGGACGCGCCCGCCCCGGTCCCACGTCACGAACATGATGAAGCTGTCGCCGTGGCGGACCTTCAGCCGCCCGTCGGGCTCCTCGTCCCACAGGGTCGATGCGCGCACCGTGTCGTTGCCGCCGTCGAGCGGCAGGTCGATGCGGTTCGGCCCCTCACCGTGGCGCAGACGGAGCACCGTCCCGAGCCTGGGGTCGAGCCCGCCGAAATGCTCCTGCAGATGCGCAACGACGTCGCGCAAGACCTCCTGCGGATCGGGCGGCGCGCGGCGCTGGTAATGCCGGCCGTTCGCGGGGCGCAACACCATCAGCGCGAGCGCGTCGCCCTTGCCCCTTCCGTCGAGCGTCCAATCCCATTTTCGGAGCAGCGCCTGTGCCTGCGCGAGCGCCCGATCATCCTTGGTATCGAGCGCAAGCAGCCGGTCGATCCACGCCTTCGCATAGCCGGTGCGCGCATAGGCGGTGTCATATTTGATCGCCTTCAGCCGCGCTCCGTCGATCGGACCCGACGCCTCGAACAGCTCGATCAGCCGCACCGCGCGGTTGGTCATGTCGTCCTCGATGCCGAGCAGCGGTGAGAATGCGGCGGCATCGAGCTCGTCGCCCGGCCCCGCCGCGACCCACGGCGTGTTGTTCGCGTTCATCACATAGCCCGAGCGGGGATTGACGAGCGCAGGCACGCGGTCGAAGGGCAATGTCCTGGTCCACAGCGCCGCCGAGGTGTCGCCGGGCAGCACGCCGCGCCAGTCGAACCCTGCGGGCCGGTCGGGGAACATCGCATTATAGAAAAGGCCGATATTGCCCTTGGCGTCGGCATAGACGAAATTGGTCGCGGGCACACCCTGCCCCGCCATCGCCGCACGCCATTGGGCAAAATCCCTGGCCTTGTTCAGCCGGTAATATTGGGTGACCATCTTGGCCTGATCCTGCCCCGCATAGCGGATCGCAAAGGCGCCCTTGTCGTTCTTCACGACGGGTCCATGCACCGACCGATAGATGGTGCGCGGGACGGGCAGGACAAAGGGACCGACCTTGACCTTGAGCCAGATGCGCTTTTCCTCGAGCGGGCGCCAGCCGCCGTCGAAGCGGTATTTCTCGCCGCTCGCGTCGAGCACGAGCCTGTAGACGTCGATCAGGTCGGGCCGGTTCACCGTATTGGTCCAGCCGAGATATTTATTGTGACCAAGGAAGGGATAGGGCGAGCCGGGGAAGGTCGCCCCCGCGAAATCCCAGCCTTCTTCCGAATGGACGACCAGTTCGTACCAGGCGACGCCGCCGGTCCACGGCTGGTGCGAATTGGAGACGAGCCGCGTCGCCCCATCGGTCGAGCGCGCGGGTGCGACCGCCATCGCGTTCGATCCGTTGTCGGCCGGGTCACGGCCGACCGGCGTCAGCGCGCGCGGCACCAGCTTGCCGGTGGCGTCAAGCGCGGGGCCGCCCTCGCGACCGATCGGCGTGCCTTCGACGAGCGATCCCAGCACCGAATCGAGCCCGAAGAAAAAGGGTGAGCGGAGGACGAAGCCCGCAACGACGTCTTCGCCCGTCACCGGGAACAATGCCGACAGCCGCACCTCGTCCGGGTGTTTCTCGGCATAATGGTTGAGGCCGGCGGCATAGGCGGTGAACAACGCGCGCACGTCGGCGGGCAGGCGCGGCCAGTCGCGCTTCGCGGTGGCGCGTACACCGAGCAGCGCCTCGGCATAATCGACCTTGGCGCCCTCCGGCCCGAGCATCGCCCCGGCGCGCCCGCGCGTCATCGCCAGCACTTCCTGCAAGGTCGAAAAATCATCCTCGGCGTGCGCATAGGCGACGCCATAGGCGACGTCGGCGTCGGTCTTTCCAAAGATATGCGGCACGCCGAACTTGTCACGCGCGATGCGCACATCGGCGGGCTTGAAGGCGGGCGCCTGCGGCGCCTCGGCAGTGAGCGGTTCCCACAGCGCGAGCGACGCGGCGACAACAAGCAGAAGCAACAGGAATCCCGGAAAAATCCGTCGCAACATCACTGGTCCTCTTCGCTTCGGCTCCCGCGGCATCTGTGGCGGCCATGTCGTCCAATGGCAAGCCGATGTCGTTCGTCGAGCCCGATTTGCGGACGGGCTGGAGGCAGCTATGCAGGACGCAGGTCGTCAAACAACGGGGATTATCGAACGATGCGCATGAAAACACTGCTTCTTTCCGCTTGCCTGTCGCTCGCCTTCACGCCCGGCGCGATGGCGCAAACCGTGATCGGGTCGGGCGTTGTCCCGGCGAACGCCGCGAACAGCGCCGAACGCGCGATCGGCTTCGCATCGCGCGCGCCGACGGGCGCCGCGCTCGTCATTGTGATGACCGACGCCGCGCTGCCGCCGCTCGATGGCGTCGCGCTCTCCGCGCCCGAGCGGCAGGCAGTCGAGGCCGCGATCGCCGCCGCGAGCTTCGACGGCAAGGCGGAATCGACGCTGTCGCTGCGCGGCATCGGCGCGCATCCGCGCATCCTGCTCGTCGGCGCCGGGCCGGCGCCCTCGTCGCTCGCGCTCGCCGAAGCGGGCGGCAAGGCGGCGCAGGAGATGAAGGGCGAGGCGCATCCCGTGGCGATCGCCGGCGCCTTTGGCGACACCTCCGCCGCCGAGGTCGCTTATGGCTTCGCGCTCGGCCAATATCGTTTCGACCGCTACAAGACGGTCGACCGCAAGACGCCGCCCTCCGCCGCGGTCACGCTCGTCGGCGCCAATCCCTCGACCGCCGAGACCGCCTTTGCGACGCGCTGGCAGCCGCTCGTCGACGGCGTGCGCCTGTCGCGCGATCTGGCCAACGAGCCCGCGAACGTCATCTACCCCGAAAGCTTCGTTGCGCGCGTGCGTGCGGCGTTCGCGGGCGTTCCGGGCGTCAGCATCGAGGTGCTCGACGAAGCGGCGATGCGGCGGCTCGGCATGGGCACGCTCGTCGGCGTGGGCCAGGGCAGCCCGCGCGGCTCGCGCCTGCTCGCGGTGCGCTACCGCGGCGTGGGTGCGCCCGCCGCACCGCTGGCGTTCGTCGGCAAGGGCATCACCTTCGATTCGGGCGGCATTTCGCTCAAACCCGGCACGGGCATGTGGAACATGAAGGGCGACATGTCGGGCGCCGCGTCGGTCGTCGGCGCGGCGCTGTCGCTCGCCAAGTCGCGCGTGCCGGTGCATGTCGTCGCGGTCGCGGCGCTTGCCGAGAATATGCCCGACGGCAACGCGCAGCGTCCGGGCGACGTCGTGCGCACCCTGTCGGGCAAGACGATCGAGATGCTGAACAGCGACGCCGAGGGCCGCCTCGTCCTCGCCGACGCTAATGAATATGTCGCGCGCGAATATAAGCCGCGCGCGATCGTCAATATCGCGACGCTCACCGGGTCGATCGTCGGTGCACTCGACGACCGATATGCGGGCCTCTTTTCGCGCGATGACGAGCTTGCCGCCGCGCTGCTCGCCGCCGGAACCGCCAGCGGCGAGGAGCTGTGGCGGATGCCGCTGCACCGGGATTATGCCGACAAGCTCAAATCGGACATCGCCGACATCCGCAACATCGCGGCGGGCCAGGGGCCGGGCGCGAGCCTCGGCGCGCATTTCATCGGCTTCTTCGTCGATGAGGACATGCCATGGGCGCATCTCGACATCGCAGGCGTCAACCGCAGCGAATCGGCAAGCCCGCTCGTGCCTAGGGGGATGACGGGCTTCGGCGTGCGTCTGCTCGACCAGCTGGCGCGCGGCGGGGAGTAGGCCGGCCTGTCAGAAAAGGTCCAGCCGCTGTTACGTCAGGGACTGGGCCTTTCGTTCGTTCGGGACGGGCATGGGAACCGCGGCGAACAGACGGTTCATGCGCTGCACGAGTTCGCTGGAAAGCCCCTTTCTATACCGCCGCGCCTGAATGGCGAAATGGTGGGCCAAGACCAGCAACAGCGTAACGCCTTCGATCGCATAGGGATGTGAAAACAGGCCCGTCATTTCGTTCGATCTCCATCCTTGGCCAGCTCCTTTGCGATTTCGGCAATCTGACGCAAGATTTCGATTTCGCGCGAAGCGTGGTTGCTGTCGGAAACCGATCTCCAACCGATATAGGCGGCCCCGACCATCGGGACCAGCAGCACGGGCGATGCCGCGATGGAAAAGGCCCCGACAAGCGCCGAACCGAAAACGCCGACACTCAGGCCGATGCCGCCGATCCGGAACATGTCGCGCGGGTTTGTTCGTTTTGCGCCCAGACTCTCCGCGCGCCGCTGCAATTTGCGTAGCGCGTCCTGAACCTGCCCTATGTGTTCCGGGTCATTGATGCCGCGCAGGGCGGCGCGAACATTCTGCCGGAACCTATAGGAATCGATCTTGTCGCGAATATCCTCCAGTTCCTCTGGCGTCGCCTCGCCGTTCATGGCTTCGGTGAACTGCGCGATGAGGCATGAGGAGGTGTTCGCTCATGCCGCCTTTATCGCTGTATCACCTTGCGAAGCAAAGCGTCGAGCCCTCTTGTGTTGCCAAAAAGCAACACTATCTTCGCTGGTGAGAAAGGGGCTTATCCACCATGAACCTCGAAAAATTCACCGACCGCGCCAAGGGCTTTTTGCAGGCGGCGCAGACGATCGCGATCCGCATGAATCATCAGCGGATCAGCCCCGAACATATCGCCAAGGCGCTGCTCGAAGACAGTCAGGGCATGGCCGCCGGGCTGATCGCCAACAGCGGCGGCGACACCGCACGTGCGGTGGCGGGTATCGACGCGCTGCTCGCCAAGCTGCCCGCGGTGTCGGGATCGGGCGCGCAGGCGACGCCGGGGCTCGACAACGACGCGGTGCGCCTGCTCGACCAGGCCGAACAGGTCGCCGCAAAGGCCGGCAGCGAATATGTCGCGGTCCAGAATATCCTCCTCGCCATGGTGCTGGCGCCCAGCACCCCGGTCGGCAAGGCCTTCGCCGACGCGGGCGTATCCGCAGACGCCTTGAACGCGGCGATCGCCAAGCTCACCGGCGGTCGCACCGCCGATACCGCATCGGCCGAAGATCGCTATGACGCGCTCAGGAAATTCGCCCGCGACCTCACCGAGGTAGCGCGCGAGGGCAAGCTGGATCCCGTGATCGGCCGCGACGAGGAAATCCGCCGCACGGTGCAGATCCTTGCGCGCCGCACCAAGAACAATCCCGTGTTGATCGGCGAGCCGGGCGTCGGCAAGACCGCGATCGCCGAGGGCCTTGCGCTGCGCATCGTCAACGGCGACGTGCCCGACAGCCTGAAGGACCGCCGTCTGCTCGCGCTCGACATGGGCGCGCTGATCGCCGGCGCCAAATATCGCGGCGAGTTCGAGGAGCGGCTCAAGGGCGTGCTCGACGATGTGAAGGCCGCCGAGGGCGAGATCATCCTCTTCATCGACGAAATGCACACGCTCGTCGGCGCGGGAAAATCCGAAGGCGCGATGGACGCCTCGAACCTGCTCAAGCCCGCGCTCGCGCGCGGCGAGCTCCACTGCATCGGCGCGACGACGCTCGACGAATATCGCAAGCATGTCGAAAAGGATCCCGCGCTCCAGCGGCGCTTTCAGCCGGTGTTCGTCGGCGAACCAACGGTCGAGGATTCGATCTCGATCCTGCGTGGGATCAAGGAGAAATACGAGCTGCACCACGGCGTGCGCATCACCGACGGCGCGATCGTCGCCGCGGCGACGCTGTCGCACCGCTATATCTCCGACCGCTTCCTGCCCGACAAGGCGATCGACCTGATGGACGAGGCGGCGAGCCGCATCCGCATGGAGGTCGAATCGAAGCCCGAGGAGATCGAGACGCTCGACCGCCGCATCATCCAGATGAAGATCGAGGAAGCCGCGCTCGGCAAGGAAAGCGACGCGGCGTCGAAGGACCGGCTCGCGAGCTTGCAGGCCGAGCTTGCCAATCTCGAACAGCAGTCGGCCGAACTCACCCAGAAATGGCAGGCCGAAAAGGAGAAGATCCACGCCGAGGCGAAGATCAAGGAAGAGCTCGACGCCGCGCGCTCGGCGCTTGAACAGGCGCAGCGCGCGGGCGACCTCGCGAAGGCGGGCGAGCTAAGCTATGGCACCATCCCCGCGTTGGAAAAAAGACTTGCCGAGGCCGAGGCCGCATCGGGCAATGCAATGCTGCGCGAGGAAGTCACCGCCGACGACATAGCAGCGGTGGTCAGCCGCTGGACCGGCATCCCCGTCGACCGGATGATGGAGGGCGAGCGCGAGAAGCTGCTCAAGATGGAGGAGACGCTGACCCAGCGCGTGATCGGCCAGGACGAGGCCGTCCGCGCGGTCTCGACAGCGGTCCGCCGCGCGCGCGCCGGGCTTCAGGACCCGAATCGCCCGCTCGGCAGCTTCCTCTTCCTCGGCCCCACGGGCGTCGGCAAGACCGAGCTGACCAAGGCGCTCGCGCGCTTCCTGTTCGACGACGACAATGCGATGGTGCGCATCGACATGTCCGAATATATGGAAAAGCACAGCGTCGCGCGGCTCGTCGGCGCGCCGCCGGGCTATGTCGGCTATGAGGAGGGCGGCACGCTCACCGAAGCGGTGCGCCGCCGCCCCTATCAGGTCGTCCTCTTCGACGAGGTCGAAAAGGCGCATGGCGACGTGTTCAACATTCTGCTCCAGGTGCTCGACGACGGGCGGCTCACCGACGGGCAGGGGCGGACGGTCGATTTCACCAACACGCTCATCATCCTGACCTCGAACCTCGGCAGCCAGGCGATCGCCGCGCTCCCCGATGGCGCCCCGGTCGAACAGGCCGAACCTGCCGTCATGGAGGTTGTGCGCGCGCATTTCCGGCCCGAGTTCCTGAACCGGCTCGACGAGATCGTGCTCTTTCACCGTCTGGGGCAGGAACATATGGGCGGCATCGTCGACATCCAGGTCGCGCGGGTGCAGAAGCTGCTCGACGACCGCAAGGTGACGCTCGACCTGACCGACGCAGCGCGTGCCTGGCTCGGTCGCGTTGGCTATGACCCCGTCTATGGCGCGCGGCCGCTGAAGCGCGCGGTGCAGAAATATCTGCAAGACCCGCTCGCCGATCTCATTCTGAAAGGCGAGGTCCGGGACGGCGCGACGATCAGGGTCGACGAGGGCGACGGCGGGTTGATGCTGAGCACAGGCTGACGCTGCGCCAGCCTTCTTCGTTGATCGTCAGTTGCTGCCGTTGACGCGCGCGCGTCATCGCCTCGGCGGTGTCGCGCGCATTCTGGTTGCCCTGCGCCCACGCCTGCTTCCACTGCTCATTGGTGCGGCACACACGCGCCTTCTTCACCCACGAGCCAATCTCCTCGATCTTGCGGCACTTGATATACAGCACGCCGCTCCACAGGCCTTGATCCCGGCATCGGTTCATCTTCATTTCAAGTCCTCTTCGGGTTGTGCTGACGGCGCGGCGTTGCGGCGCATCAGCAGATAGGCGGCGGGAATGACGAACATCGAAAGCAGCGGCGCCGTGATCATGCCGCCGATCATCGGAGCGGCGATCCGGCTCATCACCTCCGAACCGGTCCCCGTTCCGATCAGAATCGGGAAAAGCCCCGCCAATATGACCGCGACGGTCATCGCCTTGGGGCGGACGCGCAGAAGCGCCCCTTCGCGCACGCCCGCCGCGACGTCACCGTCGGTGCGCGCAGCGAGCGCTTGCTTGAGGTAGATCAGCATCACCACGCCGAATTCCGCCGACACCCCGGCCAGCGCGATGAAGCCGACGGCGCTGGCGACCGACTGGTTATATCCAAGCAGATAGAGCAGCCACAATCCGCCAGTGAGCGCGAAAGGCAGGGTGCCCATGATCAGAAGGGCCTCATCTAGACGCCGGAACGTCAGATAGAGCAGTCCCAGGATGACCGCGAGCGTCACCGGAACGACGATCTTCATCCGCTCGGTGGCGCGGACCAGAAATTCGAACTGGCCGGTGTAGGAGACACTGACCCCTGGCGGCAATTTGACCTCACGTGCGATCGCCGTCTGCATATCCTGAACCAGCGTCTGCAAGTCACGTCCGCGGCCGTCGACGTAAATCCAGGTCACCGGGCGGCCATTCTCGCTGCGCAGCATCGGCGGGCCGTCAGTGATGCGGACGTCGGCGACGGTGCCGAGCGTGATCTGCTGGCGCGAGGGCGTCAACACGGGCAGGTTGATGATCTCGTCGAGACTGTCACGGATTTCCCGCGGATAGCGGACGCTGATCGGATAGCGCGCCAGTCCCTCGACCGTTTGTCCGATCGTCTCGCCGCCGATCGCGCCCGCGATGATCGTCTGGACGTCGGCGATATTCATGCCGTAGCGCGCCGCCGCCGCGCGATCGATCTGGACATCGATATAACGGCCGCCTGTCAACCGTTCGGCGAGCGCCGACGCCACCCCCGGCACCTTTCTGACGACGTCCTCGATCTGCCTGGCGCTTACATCGATCGCCTTGAGATCGGACCCGGCGACCTTGATCCCGATCGGGCTCTTGATTCCCGTCGCCAGCATGTCGATCCGATTGCGGATCGGTGGCACCCAGAAATTGGCGAGCCCCGGAACGCGCACGCGCGCATCGAGTTCCTCGATCAGTTTTTCCTGCGTCAACCCTGCGCGCCATTCGCTTTCGGGTTTGAACTGGATCGTCGTTTCGAACATTTCGATCGGTGCCGGATCGGTTGCGGTGTCGGCGCGTCCGGCCTTGCCGAACACGCGCTCAACCTCGGGCACCGTCTTGATGAGGCGGTCGGTCTGCTGGAGCAGCTTTCCTGCTTCAGCCACCGAAATCCCGGGCAGCGCCGAGGGCATATAGAGAAGATCCCCTTCGTTCATTTGCGGCATGAATTCGCCGCCCAGCCGCGCCATCGGCCAGAGGCTGGTCGCAAAGACCAGCGCCGCGATCAGCAGCGCCTGTTTCGGACGCGCGAGCACCCAATCGAGACCGGGGCGATAGAGGCGGGTCAGCCAGCGATTGATCGGGTTGGCATTCTCGTCAGGAATCTTGCCGCGGATCAGCCAGCCCATCAGCACCGGCACGAGGGTGATCGACAGCAGCGCCGCCGCCGCCATCGCATAGGTTTTGGTGAACGCCAGCGGCGCGAACAGGCGCCCCTCCTGACCCTGCAGCGCAAAGATCGGGATGAACGAGAAGGTGATGATGAGCAGGCTCAGGAACAGCGCCGGGCCGACCTCGGCCGCCGCGCCGGTTATCACGCGCCACCGTTCGGCTCCTTCCAGTTTGTCGTCCGGGTTTTCGTGGGTCCAACGCTCGATATGCTTATGGGCATTCTCGATCATGACGACCGCGGCATCGACCATCGCGCCGATCGCGATCGCGATGCCGCCGAGCGACAGGATATTGGCGTTCAGACCCTGCGCGCGCATCGCGATGAAGGCGATCAATATGCCGAGCGGCAACGTCAGGATTGCCACCAGCGCCGAGCGCGCGTGCCACAGGAACAACCCGCAGACCAGCGCGACAATCACAATTTCCTCGATCAGTTTCGACGAGAGGTTTTCAACCGCGCGGTCGATCAGTCCCGACCGGTCGTAAGTGGTGACGATTTCGACCCCGGCGGGCAGACTTGCCTTCAGGCTATCCAGCTTGGCGCGGACATTCTCGATGACTTCGCGGGCATTTTTGCCCTGCCGCATCACGATCACGCCGCCGACCACCTCACCTTCGCCGTCAAGCTCGGCGATACCGCGCCGCATCTCGGGGCCGATCTGGACCGTCGCGATGTCGCCGACGGTGACCGGCACCCCGCCGGCGGCGGTACGGATGGGGACCGCGCGGAAATCGTCGAGCGTTTTCAGGTAACCACTGGCGCGAACGATATATTCGGCCTCGGCCAGTTCGACGGTCGCGCCGCCAGCCTCTTGATTGGCGGCCGTCAAGGCGTCGCTGACCTCGCGCACCGTCACACCATAGGAGGCCAGCTTCTGCGGATCGAGGACGATCTGATATTGCTTGACCATCCCGCCGATCGTCGCAACCTCAGCGACGTCGGGAACGGCTTTCAATTCGTAGCGCAGGAACCAGTCCTGGATCGAACGCAATTCCGCCAGATCGTGGCGACCGCTCTTGTCGACCAGCGCATATTCATAGACCCAGCCGACGCCGGTGGCATCGGGACCGATCGACGCCGTCGCGCCGTCGGGCAATTTTCCCTGCACCTGGCTCAGATATTCGAGCACCCGGCTCCGCGCCCAATAGAGATCGGTGTCATCGTCGAACAGCACATAGACGAAACTGTCGCCGACAAAGCTATAACCGCGCACCACGCGCGCGCCCGGCACCGACAGCATCGTCGAACTGATCGGATAGGTCACCTGATCCTCGACGATCCGCGGCGCCTGACCCGGATAGGTGGTGCGGATGATGACCTGCACGTCCGACAGATCGGGGATGGCGTCGACGGGCGTCGTCCGCACCGCGGCGATCCCGACAAGCGTCAGGATCAGCGCCGCGGCGACGACCAGCCCGCGCGCGGCGACCGAGGCGCGAATGATCCGCTTGATCATTTCGCGTCACCAAGCGGGCGGACGGCGATGCCGGTCAGGCTTGCTTCGGAATCGAGCAGGAACTGACCCGAGGCGACGATTTTTTCGCCAACCGTCAGCCCGCGCAAGATTTCGGTCTTGCCATCGCCCTCGCGCCCGGTTTGCACTTCGGCCGGATGATAGCGCCCATCGCCCGTGGCGAGCATGACGATGCTGCGGGTGCCGGTGCGGATGACCGCCTCGCTCGGCACCAACAGCGCCGGTTCGGCGTCGCCACCCAGCGTGACATTGGCGAACATGCCGGGGCGCAACCGGCCGCCACGATTGGGAAGCTCGATGCGGACGGTGAGCGTCCGGCTGTCGCTTTGTATTGTTGGCAGGATCGCGATGACACGCCCGCCGAACGTCTCACCGGGAAAGGCGGTGAGCGTCGCGACCGCGCGTTGCCCGACCCGCACCGACGCGGCTTGCGCCTCGGGCAAGGCGGCGTGGAGCCAGACGCTGCCCAGTCCCGAGACCTCCGCAAGCGTTTGCCCCTGCGCCAGCGTCACTCCGGCGCGCGCGTCGAGCGACCGGACCACGCCGCCGATCGGCGACCGGATCGTCACCGTGCCGCTCGTCCGCCCCGTGCGATCGACCTGGGCGATGACCGTGTCGGCCATGCCCATCAGCCGCAGCCGCTGGCGCGCCGCCGCCGTCAGTTCGGGCTTGCCGAGCCGCTTGACGCTCAGATATTCGGTCTGTGCGCCGCCCCATTCGGGCGATTGCACATCGGCGATCGGCGTCCCGGCACGAATGACATCGCCCGGGGCCAGCCGATAGACGCGCTCGACGAAGCCGCCCGAGCGGGCCTGCACGATTGCAACGTCGCGTTCGTTGAAGTCGATCGTGCCGGTGACGTCGAAACTCGCCGCGAGGCTGCCCGTTTCGGCGGCGACGACGCGCATTCCCAGATTCTGCATCGCCGACGGATCGACCGAAATGCCTGAAGGAGCGCCGTTCGCGCCGCCTTCGTCGGCATATTTGGGTACAAGCTCCATATCCATGAACGGCGATTTGCCGGGTTTTTCGAACTTCTGGTTCGGAAACATCGGGTCATAATAATAAAGGATTTTGCGCCCCTCATCGCTCGCCGCGCTCGATGGGACATCGCTATCACGCTGGCCCAGCCAATATCCTCCGCCGCCCGCGATCAAGACGGCGGCCATTATTCCGGCGCGCCAGCGCGCCGCGGTTGAAACATCGCTCATGGCTGTGTGTCCCCATAGGTAAATTGAATGCGAATCGCGTCGCGGGCAACGTCGGCTTCGCGCGCGAGCGCATCGACTTCGGCCTCGACCAGCGCGAGCGTCGAGAGCAGGGCCGTGCCGAGGTCGAGATTGCCGGCGGCATAGCTGTCGAGATCGAGTTGCGCGCGCTGCCTGGCAAGCGGTACCAGGGTTTTGCGGGCATTATCGAGTTGCTGATGATGCATGCGATGATCGGCGAGGTCCGAACTCAGTGCCGCGACGATTTCGCGTTCGACCGCCATTCGGGCGAAACGCGCCCGCGACGCCTCGCTCGCGCGGGCGGCAATTTTGGGTTCCTGGCGGCGCTTGGGAAAAAGGGGGAGATCCACCGTAACGCCGAGGGTGACCAGATCGCCATAATTGGGTTCCCGGCGGCCATAGGCGCCGCTCACCGTCCAATCCGGGCGTTTGTCTGCTCGGGCGAGTTGGGTCTCGGCATCGGCCGCGACGATCTGGGCGTCGAAGGCGCGTAGCCGGGGCAGCGAAGCGAGCCCGGCTTTCAGCTTGTCGCCGTCGATGGTCGACGGCGGTGGCTCGCCCTGCACATCGGCCAACGGATCGCCGGTAAAACGCACCAGCGTCGCCCGGGCGCGCGCGACTTCGGCCGCAAGCGCACTGCGCCGGTCGGCGATTGCCGCCCGCAATTGCGCGGGCTCGAGCGCCTGCGCCGGACGCGCGGATCGCGATGCCAGACGCGCCGTCACCGTCGATTGCAAGTCGTCGAGGCTTTCGTCGAGCAGATCGAGCTGGCTCAAGCGCCGCTTGGCGTAATGGAGATCGATCCAGGCAAGAGCCGTTCCCAGCGCGACATTCTGAATCTCGAGCGCCTGGTCGGCCTGCGCGATGCCAATGTCGGCCTGCGCGCGTGCGGCTCTTGCGCGGCGTTTGGCGGGGTTGATGAACTCCTGGCTGATTCCGACCACCTGCATGGTGAAATTATCGCGATTGAGCCGCCCGGCATCGGGCCCGGTCACCGGGAAGTCCTTGACGGCGAGATCAAGCTTCGGATCGGGCAGTCGATCCGCGGCGATGGCGGCCGATTGCGCGGCCGCAACCCCCGCTTCGCTTCCTTGCAATTCGGGCGCGTGGCGCGCGGCGCGGTCGAGCGCTGCGTCGAACGACAATGGTTCGGCATAAAGCGGGGCGGTCAGCGGCATCAGCAGGACCACCGCAATCAAGATACGCATGGCGTTCCCCTTGTTTCTCGGACGTGAGCGAAATCGTCCCTGGCGCGTAGCCAAGGGCGGCCACGGTCAGCCTCCCGGACGCGCGATGCGTTGGCGGGACGTCATCTTCATGCAATCGGATCCGTCGGGCCGGTTCCTGTCGCGGCCACGGCGGATATCCGGTTCGGACGCGCCGTTGAGCCAGGCACGAAACCGCGGCGTGGGGTTGACTTGTTCGGGTCGGGAAGCGACCGCGACTGCGATTCAAAAGGGCCAGCGCCCGGTTCCTGAGCGAGCGCAGGAGCCGACGGGCCCCCCGCGACCGGGGCGGCAGCGATCATCGTTCGCATGTTTGTAAATCCTCGATTGAAAAGCTGGAAAATGCGGCAACATTGAGCGCCGCATATTGCGTTTCAGCCGAGGGTAAGTGGCGGTTTGGGTTCGGGGCCGACACTCCGGCCAGCCATCCGTACCGATGGGGCGGGCGTAGCCGGTGCAGGCCGATATTCGGCCGGTGGCGGCAATATATCGCGCGTGACGATGGCGAGTGGAATGGCGCAGCCCATCTTGGCGATGCAATCCAGCGTCAGCCCCTTGCACGGCTGGTCGGGTTGCGATTTACCGGCGCCCATCATTTCGGCGCATTCTTCGCCCATCGCGGACGATGCCGATGTTGTATTCGCCATCGGGATCGCCGGTGCCGAAGCGAATGCGGTTTCCTGGCCCAGAAGGCCGAGCAATGCTCCGAAGAGCAGCATGTAGGAAATCCAGCGTTTCACAAAGGCCCTTGTCGTCTCTTGAAGCCCGCAAGTCAATTCGCTGTCGCGAAGCGTCGGTTACAATCAAGCCCGGACAGCGCGCATCCGCTTTCGCGGACGTCGGCGTCCGCAGGCGGAAAAGCCGGTGTCGCCGCACGGTTCGCACCGATTGCGAGGCTCGCCCGCCGGCGATCCGAAGCAATCGGGCGCCAACCGGCCCTCCCAGGGATGGGAGCGCGTTGGCGACAGCGGCACATGATCA